>JAFDWP010000127.1 GCA_018268435.1 Actinomycetota bacterium | reverse complement strand
GCGGCGGTATTGGGCGGAGCTGCCGGAGATGCCGTCGTACTTCGATGCGGTGCTCAAGCATGAGGCGGTGTTCACGGAGACGTTCGCGCAGGCCGGATTCACCCACGACGTCGCCTACCCCGCCGCGGAGATCGGCACCAAGAACCCGTCGCTGTACCGCGCCGAGGCGCTCCTGGACGCCGGCTGCCCCGTACTCAAGCGGCGCCCGTTCCTGCAGTGGCCGCCGTACCTCGACAAGCACGCCGTGGTCGGCCGCTGGACGCTGGAGAAGGCCGAGTCCTACGGGTATCCGATGGAGCTGTTCTGGCAGCACGCCGCACGCACCATCCCGCCGAAGGACCTGAACACCGACGCCTCGGCGCTGGAGGTGCTGCCCGAGGTCGACGTGTCCTACGACCCGGAACGCCCGCTGCGCACGGTGGTCATCGCGCACATCTACTACGTGGACATGACGGACGAGATGCTCGATCGGGCGGACACCCTCCCGGGGGCGTACGACCTCGTCGTCACGACGTCGGATCAGGGCCGTGCCGAGCTCATCCGCGAGGCCCTGCAGCGCCGCGGCCACGACCGCGGGGCGGTCGAGGTCCGCGTCGTCGCCTCCAACGACGGACGCGACCAGAGCGCGTTCCTGATCGGGTGCCGGGATGTGCTGCTCTCGGACCGGTACGACCTCGTGGTCAAGCTGCACTCCAAGAAGACGCCGCAGGACGGGTTCAACGTCGGGCGGCACTTCAAGGAGCACCAGTTCCTGAACCTGCTGAGCAGCCCCGGGTACACGGCGAACATGCTGGCGCTCTTCCAGCGCGAGCCGGGTCTCGGGATGGTCTTCCCGCCGATGGTCCACATCGGCTACGCGACCCTGGGACGCGGCTGGTCGGTGAACAAGCCCGGCGCGGGCCGGCTGCGCAAGCGGCTCGGAATCTCCGTCCCGCTCGACGACGTCTCGCCGCTGGCGCCGTTCGGCTCCATGTACGTCGCGCGCCCCGAGGCGCTGCGCGTGCTGCTGAACCACGAGTGGAGCTACGCGGAGTTCGGCGGGGCCGAGGCCTACCGCGACGGCGGGCTCGCGCACGTCCTCGAACGGCTCCCGGGGTACGCCGCAGGGGAGGCGGGCTATCACGTGCGCACCGTCGCGAACGCGGAGTACATGGCGCTCAGCCACACGTCCCTCGACTTCCTCCTCGACGAGCTCTCCGCGACCTCGCCGGGCTACACCTTCGAGCAGATCGAGCTGCTGCGCAAAGCAGGGTATGTCGGCAAGGGATCCGGCAGGGACTTTGCCAGAATGTACGTGCGCGTCAAATTTCCCGGAACGGGCGCGCGGATCCGCCGCATCATGGCGTCGGACACGGCCGCGGGCACCCTTGCGAGAGCATTGCGGCGGCCGCGGACGACGCTTCTCAGGATCATCGGCCGCAAGCCCGCCCGATCGTGGGAATCCGGATACACGGAAGTATGAGGACAGTGGACACTGCGGAAAGATTCGCGCGCGTCGCCGCCGAGCCCTTCGCCACGATCGATTCGCGTGGTCTCAGGGTGCGCGGCGGCAAGCTCCGGGAGATCCTCTCCCGGAGGCAGCTGCTGTCCCTGCTGGTCCGCCGGGATCTGCAGGCACGGTACCGGGACAGCGCGCTCGGGTTCCTCTGGACCGTGATCCGGCCGCTGATCCAGTTCCTGATGTACTACCTGGTGCTGGGCCAGTTCCTGCGCGCCGCGGACGGCGTCCCGCAGTTCGCGATCTACCTCTTCTCCGGCCTGACCATCTTCGGCTTCTTCAGCGACATGGTGTTCGGCGCCACCGGGTCGATCGTCGGCAACGCAGGGCTCGTGAAGAAGATCTACGTGCCGCGGGAGATCTTCCCGCTCGCCAGCGTCGGCGCCGCCGGGTTCATGTTCTTCGTGCAGCTGATCGTGCTGATCGCCGCCGCGATCGCGTTCGGCGCCCTTCCGGCGCCGGTGCAGATGCTGTGGTTCTTCCCGTCGCTGTTCGTCGTGGTCGTGTACGGCGTCACGATCGGCCTCCTGCTGGCCGCGCTGAACGTCTACCTGCGCGACATCCAGTACCTGACCGAGGTCGTCATGATGCTCGCGATGTGGGCGTCGCCGATCGTGTACTCGTGGTCGATGGTGCGCAGCGCGCTGGAGCGCTTCCACCTGCCGACCTGGATCCTCGAGGTGTACGCGGCGAACCCGCTCACGATCGGCGTGCTGGGCTTCCACCGCGCCTTCTGGGGTCCCGGGGGGCCCGCCGACTATCCGGAGAACCTCGGTCTGCGCATGCTCATCGCGGGTGTGGTCGGCGTCGTCCTGCTCTGGGGAGCGCATCGCGCGTTCAACCGGATGCAGGGGAATTTCGCACAGGAGCTGTGATGAGCATCGAATCGGCAGAGCGCCCCGACATCGTCCGCCTGAGCGATGTGACCAAGGAGTTCCGGGTCCGCAAGGACAACAGCCTGAAGGACCGCATCGTCCACTTCGGCCGGCTCGGCCAGGAGCACCGCACAACGTTCACCGCGGTCGACGAGGTCACCCTCGACATCCAGGCCGGCACCACCGTGGGCCTGCTCGGCGCGAACGGCTCCGGCAAGTCGACGCTGCTGAAGCTCATCGGCGGCATCGTCTCGCCCACGCGCGGCACCGTGCAGACCCGCGGACGCATGGCGGCACTGCTCGAGCTCGGCGCGGGCTTCCACCCCGACCTCAGCGGCCGGGAGAACGTCTTCCTGAACGCGTCGCTGCTGGGGCTCACCCGCGACCAGATCACCGAGCGCTTCGACGACATCCTCGCCTTCAGCGGGATCGGCGAGTTCATCGACACCGCGGTGAAGTTCTACTCCTCGGGCATGTACGTGCGCCTGGCGTTCGCCGTCGCCGTGCACACGGATCCCGACATCCTCCTCGTGGACGAGGTGCTCGCGGTCGGCGACGAGGCGTTCCAGCGCAAGTGCATGGAGCGCATCGCGCAGTTCCGGCAGGAGGGTCGCACGATCATCCTGGTCAGCCACGCGGCCAACCAGGTGCAGGAGCTCTGCGACCGCGGCATCGTGCTCAGCCACGGCGAGGTCGTCTTCGACGGCAGCGCGAACGACGCCGTGCGCGCGCTGCGCAACGTGCTCGAGGGGCGGCGGGCCGACGAGGCGCAGCCGGACGAGACCGAGCGCGCCATCCAGGTGAAGAGCATCGAGCTCTTCGACGCCGCCGGCGCGCCGACCGACGAGATCGACGTGGACGAGTCCCTCACGATCCGCGTCAACGTCGATGCCCTGCACCGGATCGATCAGTGGGACGTCGGCTTCAGCATCGACACCCCGCTCGGACACATGGTGCTGGCCAGCAACACGGAGATGGTGGGCGCGGCCCTCGATCCGATCGACGGTCCCCGCCCCGTCGACTTCACGATCGCCAGCGTGCACCTCGGCGAGGGCCAGTACTACGTGAACGCGAACGTCGTGGGGATCAGCGAGCCCATCTCGCACGGGCTCTCCCAGGGCATCATGTTCTCGGTGCGCGGCGGCGACACCAGCACCGGCAGCACCTCGGCCGCGGTCCGCATCGGGTCCTGACGCCGGGCGCCGTCCACGGCGCCTCTCGCACGCGGAGCACGCTCCCGGACCGGCGCGCCGGCGGCGTCAGACGGCGCCGGACGGCACGGTGTCGTACCCCTGCGGGTTGCCGGACTGCCACCGCCAGGCGTCGGCCGCCATCTCGGCGATCCCGCGCTCGGCGCGCCAGCCCAGTTCGTCCTCGGCCCGCTGCGTGTCGGCCCAGGCCTGTGCGAGGTCGCCTTCGCGGCGGGGCTCGATGCGGGTGGGGATCGAACGGCCGGAGGCCGCCTCGAAGGCCGCGATGAGCTCCAGCACGGACGTGGCGCGCCCGGTGCCCAGGTTCCAGGCGCGGACACCCTCGCGGGTCCGCAGGTGCTCGAGCGCGGCGACGTGTCCGGCGGCCAGATCGACGACGTGGATGTAGTCGCGCTCCCCGGTGCCGTCCGCGGTCGGGTAGTCGGCGCCGAACACACCGACCTCGGCGAGCCGCCCCACCGCGACCTGCGCGACATAGGGGGCGAGGTTGTTCGGCACGCCCCGGGGATCCTCGCCGATGAGGCCGCTCTCGTGCGCGCCGATCGGATTGAAGTAGCGCAGCAGCGCGATCCGCCAGCGCGGATCGGCGTGCGCGACGTCCGTGAGCACGCGCTCCAGCATGACCTTCGTCTGCCCGTAGGGGTTGGCCGCTCCCAGCGGGCCGCCCTCCTCGCGGTACGGCGCCTGCTGGTGGTCGCCGTACACGGTGGCCGACGAGGAGAAGACCAGCGTGTGCACCTCATGGCGCTGCATCACGGAGAGCAGCGAGAACGTGATGCCGAGGTTCTCGGCGTAGTAGCGCAGCGGCTGGGCGACGCTCTCGCCGACGGCCTTGAGGCCGGCGAAGTGGATCACGGCGTCCGGGCGCTCCTGCGCGAAGACGGCGTCCAGGCCGTCCTCGTCCCCCACATCCAGCCGGTGCACCCGCGGCGCGTGTCCCGCGATCCCCGCCACCCGTTCCAGGGCGATCGGGGAGCTGTTGGCGAAGTTGTCGACCACGATCACGTCGTCGCCGCGCTCCAGCAGGGCGAGGACGGTGTGGGATCCGATGTAACCGGCGCCGCCGGTGACGAGTACGCGCACGTGTGCTCCTAGGCTGGGGGAGGGTGTTTCGATGCTACTGGTCGGACCTGGGGCTCGCCGTCCCGACGTGCGCGCGCACGTCCTCGAGGAGCGCGCGGGCGCGCGCGTCGAAGGAGTGCTCCGCCCGGATCCGCGCGGAGAGCACGGCCAGCTCCGCGTCCGAGCAGAACGCCGGATCCAGCGGCGGCGCGGTCAGCGCGAGCAGCGCGGGGACGTCGGCATAGGTGCGCACGGCGCCCTCGAACAGCTCGGCGATGCCTGCGACGTCGTCGCTGATCGCGCGTCCGCCGGCCGCGACCACGTCGAACAGCCGGTTGGACACGAAGCCCTCCCGGCGCATCGCGGGCCAGTGGTCGTTCAGCACGGCGCCCGCGGACTCGTACAGCCCGGGCAGCGCCTCGTTGCGGACGTGCGTCCCCGCGATCGCGGATCCGGGGATGTAGCCGCGCCAGTCCGGGCCGTATACGCGCACGGGACGCCCGGCGCGCAGCGGCTCCACGACCGAGGGGCGCGCGATGCCGCGCGCCGTGCCCACGAACACGAGGTCCGCGCCGCGGGGGACACCGGACGGACGGAACCGATGCGCGTCGGTGCACTGCAGCAGCGGCAGCACCGGCGTGCGGAACCGGAGAGCGGCGGAGCGCGCCCACGACGGCGATGCGGCGAAGACGCGGTCGTACCCGGCGACCTCGGCGGCGGTGATCTCGTCGGGGTGGCTGATGATCCACAGCAGGGTGCGCGCGGCGGGCGGAGCGGGCAGCGGATGCGGGCCCCGCAGCGAGAGCACCACGTCGTCGAGTGCGGAGGAGGCGCGTTCGAGCGCGGGGCGGGCGTCGACGGCGACGTACTGGCCGAGGCGCTCCAGGGCGGCCGCCAGGGAGCGTGCGAAATGCGTCTCGCCCCAGGACTCGCCGCGCTGCCCCGCAGGGGCGCCGGTCTTGATCGCCCAGCGCAGTCGGGGCACGTCGGTGCCGTCGGGCAGGCGGAAGGTCTGCGGTGCGCTGCGATAGCGCGGACGGAGACCGTCGGGTCCGCTGCGCCAGCCGTCCTGGGCGAGTCCGCGCGGTTCCGGCGGCGGCAGTCGGCGGTCGCCGCCGCCGGAAAGTCCCGGAGGCCCGTCCGGGCGGGGGCCCGTCACCGTGCCGTCCAGCAGGGTCACCGGCGTCCCGAGTGCGCCGACCACGGATGTCTGCACCGGCGCGTCCAGCGCGGCCACGGGGAGCGCGGCGCCGAGCGCCTGCGCGTCCTCGCGCGGGTGACCCGCCAGCGCGCGGTAGGGGTGGCCGTCGTGCAGGAGGACGCCCGCTGACGCGATCGTGCCGTCCTGATCGAGCCAGAGCGGGGCGGCGGGGGCGGGCGCCGACAGGAGCGCGCGCAGGGACGCCTCCGGGATCACCGCGCCCGGCGACCGCCGGACGAGCAGCGTGCCGTCGGGCGGTGCCGCACCGGCCCCGGATCCGGATCCCTCGTCGCCGTGCAGCCGGATCCGGGCATCCCCGGCCGCGAGCAGGCGTGCCTGCAGCCGCACGTCGAGGGGCGCCGCACGCACGTCGAGGACGAGCGCGACCTCCGCGCCCGGCGCGGCGTCGAGCACGGCGAGCGGGGCGCGGAGGCCCTCGCCGTCGGCGTCGTCCCGGCCCAGCTCCCAGCGCAGCACCGTCGACGCCGGAGCGCCCCGGGTGTGCCCCGCGGCGACCGCGACGGCGGGGTCGGCGGCCGCGTGCAGCGCCGCGAGGTCGGCCTCTCGCCCCCCGCGCAGGGTGACGGAGCCCCCGGCGCGCAGCGCCCGCCACGCCTGCCCGAGCGGGCCGCCGGCGCCGCCCCGGTCGGGGTGCGCTGCGGCGTACGCCGGGGCGTCCCAGGTGAGCGAGGTGCGGATGTCCGCGGGATCCGTGACGAGGTAGGCGTACAGCGCGGGCACGCGATCGGCGTCCGGGAGCTGCTCCGAGACCACGCGCTCGGCGAAGAGCGGGTTGAGCGACAGCCCCCGGGCGAATCCGCCGAAGACGTAGGCGCGGACGGCCTGGCGCTCGGAGACCGGCCGACCGAGCTGCCGGCCTGCGTGCTCCGCGTCGACGATCCGTGCGCGGCGTATCGTCCTGGCCCACCAGAGTCGATCGGCCTGGAGCAGAACGGTGCGCATCACGGGAACGGCGCGCGCGGCGCGCCAGAGCCCTCGCAAGCGGGTCAGCATCCTCGGCAGTCTAGGGCCGCGCGGTGCCGGCCGTCTCGGATCCCGAGGCTGGAGCCGTCGCCAGGGCCGTGGCGGGGGCGGCGGGCATCTGCACGGCCGGCGCGGTGCCCGCATCGTCGTTCGGCGGCAGCGGGGCCGCGTCGTCCTGCGGCGTCGCGGGCTCCGCGGGATCCGCCGCCGAGTCGCGCGTGGCGCTCAGGGCGAAGGCCAGCATGGCCAGCGTGAAGGCGCCCGCGCCGATCAGCCAGGTCACAAGCGGCGTCGGCGCCGAGTGCCACCACCAGGCCACATCGCCGCTGAGGCGCATCGTGCCCTGGCCCGTGTAGCGATGCATGTTGCTGTACAGCGCGACCGCGTTCGCGACGGAGAGCACCGCGGCCACGGTCCAGATCTGCGGCGCCGACAGCACGATGCCGCGGCGCTCCCGGCCGTGCGGGGCCTCGGACGGTGCGAGGACGGTGGCGACGAGCAGCATGATCAGGGGGAGGATGTAGCGCGGCTGCACCTGGGCGCCGACCAGGACGTGGCTGGACACCAGGATGTACAGCGGGATGAGCAGCGTGGCCGCCGCGACGCCGGCGACCGCGAGCAGCTTGCGCCAGCCCTGCCAGCGCAGCGCCACGAAGAGCACGCCGAGCACGCAGAACAGCGCGCCGCCCCAGGCGACGGGAGGCACCGGGGTGTCCAGCCAGCCCAGCCCCCAGCCCAGTCCGTACACGCCGCCCCAGAGGTTCGGCATCGCCAGGAGGTTCGCGAGGATCAGCGACGTGACCGACATGGGGGCGCCCCCGTCGCCCATCCCGCTGATCGCGAGCCCGGTCTGCCCTGCGCCGAGGAAGGCGGCGACCGCGAGCACGACGATCGCGGCCGGGAGGATCGCACGCAGGGCGAACCGCCGATCCGGTCGGAACGACAGCACGAGCGCGGCGCACACGGCGACGACGGCGTACGCGGCGCTGTCGCCCCGCGCGCCCAGGCCGAGAAGGGCCGACAGCACGGCGATCCCGCCCAGTGCGTAGGTGCGCCATCCGCGCGCGGCGAGGTAGCCGAGCAGCGCCGGGAACATGATCGCCATGGAGATGATCGACCAGCTGCTCGGGTTGGTCGAGGGGATCAGGAACATCGTCAGGGGGACGGCGGTCAGCGCGGCACCCGCGGAGAGGGTGAAGCGGAACCGGCGCGGGAGCAGCATCCACGTCGCCACCATGAGCACGGAGAAGAGCGCGGCGTTCGCGAGTCTCATCGCGATCGTGGACACCGCGACGTTGTCGCCGGCCAGATGCGACATCCACCAGTAGAACCCCGACGGGTACTGCGTGGATCCGGCGTTCAGGCGCCCCGACTCCTGCAGGCGGTACCCCTCGTCGAGGTAGCGGGGACCCTGGCAGGAGGCGTTCGTCTCGGTGTGGAAGGCGTAGCACGTCGAGGTGATCGTCTTGTCCGGCACCAGCCAGTGCCGTCCGTCGGACCCGGTCTCGCAGAGGCCCTCGCGCGGACCGTCGCCGCACCAGATGCTGGCCAGGTGGAAGTCGTCGTCGGGCGCCGCGCCGACGGGCGAGGCGAGAGCCCAGGCGCCGAGGGAGACGAAGATCGCGAGACCTGCGAGGAGCGCGGTCAGCAGGCGGGCGAAGCGGGTCATGGATCTTCTCGTTCCGGGAGGGGCGCGGGCGGGAGTGCTGTGACGGACGGGTCAGGGCGAGCGCGGTGCCGATCACGGAGAGGCGAGGCCTCCCGCCCGATGATAACCGGTCGCGCCTGGGCGGAACCGGAGCGCGGCGCAGCGCCCGGCCGGGGCCCCGTCGCTGAGGGCTCCGCACGGGCGGCGCTGATACCCTCGGCAGGGGCCCGGGAGGAAGGGGAGGAATGCAACCGATCGAGGCACGCGTGGGGATCGTCATCCGCACGAAGAATCGTCCGCAGTTCCTCGCCAGGGCGCTCGCGGACATCGCCGCGCAGACGCACACCGACTGGCAGGCCCAGATCGTGAACGACGGCGGCGACGCCGCGGCGGTCGACCGGGCCGTCGCCGCCCTCGCCGCACCGATCCGGTCCCGGATCGGCGTCACCCATCACGAGTCCTCCCAGGGGCGTTCCGCGGCGGCGAACGCGGGGATCCGTGCGCTGGCCGCGGAATACGTCGTGCTGCACGACGACGACGACCGCTGGGCCCCGGAGTTCCTCGCGCGCACGGTCTCCTGGCTCGACGCGCATCCGGGTCACGCCGGCGTCGCGGTGCGCACGGAGATCGTCTACGAGGCCGAGCGCGACGGCACGTTCGTCGAGGTCGGACGCACGCCGTTCTGGCCGGGACTGCACCGGATCACGTACGCGGAGATGCTGCGCGTGAACCGCTTCGTGCCGATCGCGTACCTGTACCGTCGGGCCCTGCACGACGAAGTCGGCGGGTACCGGGAGGACGTGCACGCCGCGGAGGACTGGGAGTTCAACCTGCGCGTCGCGGCGCGCTACCCCATCGGATTCCTCGCGGACGGACCGCTCGCGTTCTGGCACCAGCGCGCCGGCGTCGACGGCGAACTCGGCAACAGCATGTTCGTCCTGGCCCAGGAGCACGACGACTACGACATGATGATCCGCGACGAGGCCCTGCGGGCCCATGTGGCGGAGCACGGCCCCGGCCTCGCGCTGTACCTCACCCGCTATCTCCAGGACGAGCTGGCGCGCCAGCTCGACGAGCGTCGCACCCTCGGCGAGCGTGCGACCCGCCGGGTGCAGCACTGGTACCGCGCGCGGCGGACCCGATGAGCGCGTGGAGCACGGTTCAGCGCGTCGTCTTCCCTGAACCCGTCTCGTCCGGTGCCGCCGACGTGCTTCCGCTGTACCTGGACGAGGGCTCTTCGCGCGGCGTCGAGGTGCTCTCGCGCACAGAGGTGCGGATCGCGGCGGGCGGACGGCTCTCCCTCGCGTCCTACTTCGCGGCGCTGCCCCTGGGGACCTGGGCATCGGCGACGCCGGTGGACCGCTTCCGGATCGACCTGGAGCTGGACGGCGCCGCAACGGTGCAGCTGCTCCGCTCCGATGCGCAGGGCGCGGCGGTCGTGGTCGACTCGGCGTCCTCCGCGACCGGCGCGGTCGCGCTGACGGTGCCGGTGCCGGAGGACGCATCCCTCGGCTGGGCGTGGCTCGAGATCGAGGCCGCGGAGCCGGTCGTGCTGCGCAGCGCGCGGTGGAGCGCGCCGGTGCGCGGGGCCGCGATGCGCGGCGCGCTCTGCCTCACCACGGTCAACCGCGAGGCGGACTGCGTCGCCGTGCTGGGGGTCCTGGCCGATGATGCCGAGGTGACCTCGCGCCTGTCCGCGATCGTCGTGGTGGATCAGGGCAGTCGCCGGCTGCGCGATGCGCCCGGCTTCACCGAGGTAGAGGCGCGGCTGGGCGGGCTGCTGCGGGTGATCGAACAGCACAACCTCGGCGGATCCGGAGGGTTCAGCCGCGGCATGCTCGAGGTGTCGGACGGCGCGGATTACGCGATCCTGCTCGATGACGACGTGCGCCTGGAGAGCGACAGCATCCTGCGCATGCTCGCCTTCGCGGAGCACGCATCCGGCGAGGTCGTCGTCGGCGGCCAGATGCTGAGCCTGACCGAGCCGACGCTGCTGCACACCATGGGGGAGCGGGTGGATCGTCGCGCCTTCTGGTGGACACCGGTGGATCCGGACCTGGCGCCGATCGACCTCGGCTCCCACCCGCTGACCAGCACACCCGCGCTGCACGGTGCCCACGGCGTCGACTTCAACGGCTGGTGGATGTGCGCGATCCCGACCGCGCTGATCCGCCGCGCGGGTGCGGCGCTGCCGATGTTCCTCAAGTGGGATGACGCCGAGTACGGGCTGCGCGCCGCGCAGTACGGCGTGCCCACCGTGACCTTGCCGGGTGCGGCGCTCTGGCACATGCCGTGGACCGCGAAGGACGACGGCCTCGACTGGCAGGCGTACTTCCAGCTTCGGGGACGGCTGGTCGCCGCCCTCGTCCACGGCGTGCAGCGTCGCGGCACCGGCGTGCTGGCCGCCTCGCTCACCCAGGACCTCAACCACGTGCTGTGTCTGCAGTACGGATCCACCGCCGTGCGCAGCCGTGCGCTGCGCGACGTGCTGGAGGGACCGGGGCACCTCGAGCACACCCTGCGCGCGGGCCCGGCCCGCCCGCAGCAGCTGCTGGCGCGGTTCGGGCAGGTCGTCGTGAGCGATCCCGGCGCCCGCGGTCGCAGCGCGACCGGCGTCGACCGGCCTCGGGGCGCCGCGCGCGCCGCCGGCCGGCTGCTCCGGGTGCTGCTGCATCAGCTGCGCCGTCCGCGCGCGGTCGCGCCGGTGGCCCTCACCCGAGCCCAGGGCAAGTGGTGGGCGCTCGGCGACGTGGACACCGCGACCGTGGACAGCGCGACCGGCGCCGGCGTATTCGTCGCGCGGAGGGATCGCGGGGTCGCCGCGCGCGCCGTCGGGCGGGCCGTCGGGCTCCGCATCCGGCTCTGGCTGGCCTGGCCCCGACTGGCCCGCGAGTACCGCGCCGCCGCCCCTGCGCTCTCCTCGGCGCAGGCCTGGCTCGACCGCTTCGACGCGGGGAGCGACGCGTGACCGACGCGGGGGCGCCCGCACCCGCGCGCGTCGCGCACGCCACCGGCTTCCTGCTCGCCGCGAACATCCTCCGCTACGTCGGACCGCTCGGGATGCTGGTGCTCCTCGCGCAGTTCACCTCCCCGGACACGGTCGGCGCGTACACGCTGTCGCTCGCGATCGTCACCCCCATGTTCGTGTTCGCGCAGCTCAGCCTGCGCACGGTGTTCCTCACGATCCGGCCCGCGGTGCGGATCGGCGCGCTGCTCACGGTGCAGGCGGTGGCACTGCTGTGCGCCGCGGCGGTGACCGGCGTGATCGGCGCCGTGTTCCAGCCGCAGCTGCTCGCCCTGCTCGCCGCAGCCGGGCTGGGCAAGGTCATGGACGCCTACGTGGACCTGCTCTCGGGGCCGCTCCAGGCGGCCGGACGGGAACGCCGGATCTTCTGGGCCAGCCTCGCGGTCGGCGTCGGATCCCTCCTCTTCGCCGCCGTGGCCCTTCTCGTCACCGGATCCGTCTTCGTCAGCCTGCTCGCCCTCGCCGGGGGGACGTTCGTCGCGGCGCTGCCGCTGCTGTTCCTCCCCGTGCGCCGCGCCGAGCTCGACGCGGGCGCGTGGTCGTGGCGCGTGGACGCCGACACGCGCGCCCGCGTCGTGCGCGCCGGGGTGCCGATGGGCGTGGCGATCGCGATCATGTCGCTGATGTCGGTGCTGCCCCAGTACGTGCTGGCGGGGGTGGTCGACACGGCGTCCGCCGGACGGTTCGCTGTGATGCTGTACATGTACGCCGTGGCCGACATCGCGGGCATGAGCCTCGCCCAGGCATGGATCCCCTCCGGCCGGCGCTCCTACGAGACGGCGGACGGCGGCCGCTGGCTGGCCCGTCCGATCCTGCTCTGGACGATCGTCTTCCTCCCGGTCACGGCGATCGGCCTCTGGATCGGCAGCATGCTGCTGCCGATCCTGTTCGGATCGGCGTTCGGGTTCGGCCTCGCCGAGGCCGTGCCGCTCGGCTGCGCGATCGTGCTGCTGCCGTTCGCGCATTTCACGGCGATCACCGTGAGCATCCAGAACCGGTACTCGCACGTGCTCGCCCTGAGCGCCGCCGCCGTGGTGGTCTCGGCCGTGCTCTGCGTCGTGCTGATCCCGCTGTGGGGCCTCGCGGGCGGGTTCTGGGCGCTGGCCGCGGCGATCGCCACGCGCGGGATCGTGGCGCTCGTCTTCGTCCTCCGGCACTGACCGGTCGGATCAGAGCCGATCGAGCTCGCCCACGTAGCGATCCGCGAGCTGATCCCAGTCCCACGCGCTGAGCTGCGCGAACGTGGGCTGCGGCGCGGGACGGCCGAGGTCCGCCCTGGCGGCCTCGATCAGCGCCTCGCGGTCGCCGCGGGGGACCACGGCGACCGCGGCACCCGGGATGTCCGCCAGCTCCGCCGCGATCCCGACCCGGTAGGACACCAGCGACGCGCCCGCGGCGAGCGCCTCGAGCTGGGTCAGCTGGAACCCCTCGGCGGCGACCGAGGGGTTCACGCAGATCGCGCCGCGCAACGTGCGACGGACCTCATCGGGCTCGAGCCGTCCTGGCGTGTGCAGGTCGTGCACCCCGAGCGTCTCGGCATAGACGCGTGCCGCGTCCAGATCGGGGCCGGGGCCGACCAGCCAGGCCTCGCCCCGCCAGCCGTCGGCGCGGCAGGCCGCGACGACGTCGAGGAACGTGCGCCAGCCCTTCTCCTCGACCACGCGGCCGATGAAGACCAGCCGCCGGCCATCGCCGGTGGCGGGGGGCAGGTCGTCGTCCGCGAGCCAGCGCCGCAGGGCGATGCCGTTGCCGAAGACGCCGGCCTCGACGCCGCCGAGTTCGCGGACGAACGCCGCGGAGGCCGTCGACACGCCGAGCACCCGGTCGGCGCCCCGCAGCACGCGTCGTCCCAGGGTGCGGTCGACGACCCGGCTCGCGAACCGCACCAGCGGCGAGGAGGTCACGACGAAGCCGCCGCCGTGCTCGGTGTGGATGCTCGGCACGCGCAGGCGGCGGGCCAGCCGCACGCCCATCCAGCTCAGCGGGAAGAACCGGGTGTGGGTCGCGACGTGGGTGACCGGCGTCGCACCGGCCGCGGTGAGCGAGCGTGTGAAGCGCCGCCAGTCACCGGGCCCGGGCAGCGCCAGGATGTCGCGGAAGTCCAGGCGGCGTCGCACCGAGACGACCCGGACCCCCGAGGGCTCGGTCCACGGGGCGCGCCCGTCACCCAGGTACACGACGGTGACGGCCACCCCGCGCTCGACGAGCAGGGGGAGCAGGTTCGCCAGATGCATCTCGACACCGCCGCGGGTCTCGGCGTAGTTGGTCGTGACGACCAGCAGATGTCGAGCGGGTCGTTCTGGCACGAGGGATCCTTACGTCGATGCGGCATCGCGCCGCATCGGGCATCGGGGTGATCGCGGCGGGAACGGACGGCGCAGCCCGCCCGGGACGGCTTCGACTCTAGCGGAGACGAAGGGTCCCGGACGGGCTGGGCGGGTCAGTCGTTGATGTGCGCGTCGATCCAGGCGATGCGCTGGCTCAGCCACGACCGCAGTCCGGTCACGTTGGTGCTGAAGCTCGGCAGACCCCAGAGCGCGTGATCCGTGTCGGCCGAGGCCTTGATCTTCGGCGTCATCGAGGCGAGCCATCCGTCCTGAGCCTTCATCTGGGGCGAGACGGCCTTCCAGCGCGCCACGGCCTTCGCCTTGAACTGCGGGTCCTGGAACAGGCGGTTCATCCACGTCACCGAACTCTGCCGCGGGGCGTCGTTGGAGTCACGCATCCACCAGCCGGACGTGGACGCCTGGCCGCCGCCGAGGTCGGTGCTGCCCATCGCGCTGTCGAAGTCCCAGAGCGGGCCGTGGAAGAGCTTGCCGGTGGTCGTGGTGCCATCGCCGTTGTCGACATCCCGTGCCTTGTACATCCAGGCACTCGAGCGGTAGTTCATCCCGTAGTTCTTCGTGACCTCGCCGACGATCCAGTAGTCGATCGCGGAGTCCTCGTCGATGTACTGGCGCCAGCCCGTGTCGGGATCGCGCCACGTCGCGTCGTCGAACAGGACGGTGTCGACATGGTTCATCCAGTCGCCGATGTACTGCTCCTGCGCCGGAGTCATCTCCCCTTCGTTGGGATCCGGCTCCTTGAGGTAGAGTCCGCCGCGCTCCGCCTGCGTGTTCTGGTTGACCACGGTGATGTCGGGCGGCTCGATGCCGGCGTCGCCCGCCTGACCGTGGTTCCACTCCATCAGGTATCCGCCGGTGATCTCGGGCTCGGAGTCCTGAGCACCCGGGTTCGCGGGGTCGATCTTCAGCTCGTCGATCGCCACCCGGTCGTCGCCGATCTTGATGCGCTCGATGAGGATGTACTGACCGCGGTACTCGCCGTTCAGGTAGAAGTCCACCGGCACGGCCTTCGGCGTCCAGGCGAGCCCGTCCAGACCCTGGCCCATGCGGTACGACAGCAGGTTGCGCAGCAGCGACGGGTCCTCGTAGTTCGCGACCAGGGCCCACTTCTTGTCCGCGGGCATCCCGCACAGGGCGGTCTTCTTGTCGGTGTTGAACTTGTAGGGCCGCTTGGGCAGGTTCCACGTGGAGTTGCCGCGTCCGGACACCTTCAGCACGGTCTCCCGGGGGATGTCCGTGCACTCCGGGGAGTTCGGGCCGCCGATGATCTGCATCTTGCCCTCGTGGTCCGTCGTGCGATCCGAGACCGAGACGCCCTCGTTCGTGTCGATGTAGACCGTGGCGAGACCGCTGTTCTTCGTGGCACGCGGGGCGCCGTAGACGACCGTGTTGGTCGTCGTCGGCGACACGATGCCGCGATACTGGTGGGTCGCCCCGAGGGGCTTCGCGACGGTGACCTTGCCCGTGCCGGTCGAGTCCAGCACGACGGTCCCCGCCGAGTTCCAGGTGGCGGTCGGGTTCTCCGTGGTCAGCTTCGTCGCGATCGTCTGAATCTGCAGCGTCGCGGTCCGGCCTGCGAAGGTCGGCCCGAACGACATCGTGAAGACGCCGGCGCTGCCGGAGTCCGCGGCGACGATCGACGCCGGCGGCGTGACCGTGACGGTCGTGGACGCGGTCGCGGTGAGCCCGCCCGGGTCCGTCACCGTCAGCGCGAACGTGAGCGCGACGGGGGCGGTGGCGGTCGGCGCGGCGAAGGTCGGCGTCGCGGCCGCGGCATCGCTGAGCTGCACCGCCGGTCCTGCCGTCTGGGTCCACGCGTAGGTCAGCGTCCCGCCGTCGGGGTCGTTGGACTTGGATCCGTCCAGCGTCACGGTCGGCTCGCCGGAGGACACGCTCTGGTTCGCGCCGGCGTCGGCCACGGGCGGCCAGCCGCCGGTCCCGGAGGGGAAGCCCCAGGCCTCGAACTCGGCCAGACCGATGTTGTGCGTCGTGCTCGACACGGCGTCGATGGTGAACCGCACCGAGGTCACGCTGCGCGGCGAGAACGTCACCGTCGTCGCGGCCGCCGTGCCGCCGGGGCTCCCGGCGTTCACGAGCGTCCCGACCGCCACCGAGGTGCCGTCGGAGAAGCTCAGGGTGCCGCGCGTGACCTGGTCGTCCGTGTTGGGACGGTCGTAGAGCACCACGCGGCCGAGGGACACCGGCGTGGGCCAGGTCAGGGTGATCCAGGAACCGGCCTTGCCGCCGGACGTCGCCCACTCCTTCGAGGAGTCCGCGGGGTAGCCCTGCGCGACGCCGTCGCCGGCCTTGGCGGCGGTCTGCCCGGTCGCGGTGTTCTGCGACGAGGCGGTGATCGTGGACCGGCCGGTGAGGTTGCCCGGCGTCGCCGGGGGTGCGCTGGAGACCGTCACCGAGACGGTGTCGGCGACCGAGCTCGCGCCGTCGTCATCCGTGACCACGAGGCGGAAGACGTGCACGCCCGCCGCGGTCGGCGTGAAGGTCGGCTTCGCCGCGGTCGTGGAGGAGAGCGTGACGGCGGCCGGGGCGGAGTCGACGCTCCACGCGAAGGCCGCGATGGTGCCGTCCGGGTCGGCGGACTTCGAGCCGTCGAGGGTGACAAGCTCTCCGATCACGGCGGTCGCGTCGGCACCGGCATCGGCCGTGGGGGCGCGGTTCGGCGGGGGAGCGGTGACGACCACGGTCGTCGTGGCCTTCGGCGAGCTCGCCCCGGAGTTGTCGGTGACGACGAGGCCGAAGGTGTAGGTGCCGACCACCGTCGGCGTGAAGCGCGGCGCGGCGCTGGTCGCGCCGGACAGGGTCAGGGCGGATCCGGCCGGCTGGGACTCGACCGTCCACGCATAGGCGGTGATCGAGCCGTCCGGATCCGAGGAGCGGGAGCCGTCCAGACGCGCCTCGGCGCCGGTGACCGCGGTGGTCGCGGGGCCTGCGTCGGCGACGGGCGGCTGGTTGACGGCCGGTGCCGTCGATCCGGTGACCTCGAACTCCGACAGCCCGATGTTGTGCGTGGTGCTCGAGACGGACGTGACGGTGAACGTGATGCTGGTGACCTTCTTCGGCGTGGCGAAGGTGGCGGCCGTGACGGCGGCGCCGTTGTTGGTCAGGGTCCCCACGGAGATCTTGGTGCCGTCGTCGAAGCCGAGGGTGCCGCCGGTCACGCGGTCGTCGGTGTTCGGGCGGTCGTACAGCCGGACGCGCTCCACGTACACGGGCGAGGGCCAGGTCAGCGTGATCGCCGTGCCCGCCTTGCCCCCGACGCTCGCCCACTCCGTCGTGTAGTCGCCGGGGTAGCCGCCGGCGACGCCGTCGACAGCCTTGGCAGCGGTCTGCTGCGTCGTCGTGTTCTGGGAGGTGGCCGTCACGGTGGCCGATCCGCCGAGGCTGCCGGACGCCGCACTCGCGCTGAGCGGGGTGAGCACGGCGAGCGCGACCGCGGACGCGATCCCCCAGGCGGCGACTCGGCGGATGGCGGTGCGCGGTTTCGTCAATTGAGCTCCCCGTCGGCTGTTCCCCGTCGTCCCACACGACAGGTGCTGTTGCCCTGAACCTTACGGCAGATTCATCGGATTCTCATCATCGGTTCCCAGTCGCCCGCCATGGTCCGGGCGTGCCGCCTCAGGTCAGGGACACGTCGACCGGTTCGGCGCGGTCCTGCAGCGAGCCGTCGCCGAGCTGCCCCGCGGGATTCGCGCCCCAGCACTTCGTCTCGTGCCCTGCCGTGATCGCGCAGGCGTGGAACGCGCCGACCGCCACGGAGACGAAGCCGTTCGTGAGGCCCGGGACCGTGACCGGCGCGGGGGCGTCGATGTCATCCGCTCCCGCGTTCCCCCAGCAGAGCACGCCCGCCGGGGTCGTCGCGCAGGTGCGCGCATGCCCGGCGGAGATCGAGGTGGCGCCCTGAAGGGTGACCACCGCGCGAGGCAGGGAGGAGCGCCGGGTGTCGCCGGTGCCGAGCTGGCCGCCGTCGTTCGCACCCCAGCAGAACGCCCGGCCGTCCGAGAGCGCGCAGGCATGCGTGTCGCCGGCGGTGATCGCGGAGAAGCGCACATCGGCGAGGGGCACCTCGACGGGACGCGGCGACGGGGTCGTCGTGCCGTCGCCGAGCTGCCCGTCTCCGTTGTCGCCCCAGCAGCGCGCCCGGCCGCGGTCGGTCACCGCGCAGGTGAACCCGGTGCCGGCGGCGACCGCCACGACACCGGGCAGGTCCTTCGTGCGCGTGGGGGAGGAGGTCGCCGTCGTGTCCCCGGTGCCGAGCTCTCCGGCATCGTTGGATCCCCAGCAGTACAGATCCCGGTCGACGAGCGCGCACGAGTGGGATCGTCCCACCGTGATCGCGGAGGCGTGCGCGGGCAGACCCTTCACGGGCTGCGCCATCGGACTCGTGGTCGTCGTGCCGTCGCCGAGCTGGCCGTTGTCGTTCGCCCCCCAGCACAGCACCGCGCCCGATCCCGTGAGCGCGCATGCGTGCGCGCCGCTGCCGGCGGCGACCGCGACCGCGTCCTTGACGCCCTCGACCTCGACCGGGCGCGGACGCGCGGTGAACGTTCCGTCGCCGAGCTGCCCGGCGTCGTTCGCGCCCCAGCAGTCCACCGCGCCCCGCGTCGTGACCGCGCAGCTGAAGTCGTTGCCGGCGGCGACGGCGGAGCGGAACGGCGCCGGGGCGAAGTACACGAACCGCGGCAGCACCACGATCGCCGCGATGACGGCGATCACGGCGACGATCCCGCCCAGAAGGAACCAGCGGCCGCGGCCGCGCAGGGCACCGCGGAACCCGGATCTCTGCGATGTCATGCTCGAACTCCTTGTGCTCTCGGGGGGCGTCGCCCGACGGTACCAGCCCGTTCGCGACGTGCACGCACGGGACCGCGGACGCCACAGCATTTCACAGCGGGGGCGATGAGGGGTTATCGTCCTCGGGTGACGTCGCCACTGGGGGCGCGTACGGACAGGCGGGTCTCACATGGCTGTTGGGAAGCTCATCGCTCTGCGCAACGTCGCTGCGGCGACGGTCGTCGGAGCACTGCTCGCCGTGGGGCTCACGCTCCCTGCGCAGGCGGCGTCCTCGGTGATCAGCGGTCAGGCGACCGCGACCGCCTCCTCGCAGAACACCGGCAGCGGGCAGACCGCGGCCAAGGCGATCGACGGCGTCGCGCAGGGTTACCCGACCGACTCGTCCCGCGAGTGGGCGACGGTCGGCGGCAAGGCCGGGTCCTGGATCCGCCTGGAATGGGTGACCCCGGTGTACATCGACCGGATCGTCCTCTACGACCGGCCCAACACGGACGACCGCGTCACCGGCGGCACACTGACCTTCTCGGACGGCGGTGCGGCCGTCACCGTGGGGTCGCTGACCAACAACGGCACCGCCACGACCGCGGCGACCTTCACGAGCCCGCGCGCCGTCACCTGGGTGCAGTTCCGGGTCAACACCGTCGCCGCGACCACGTACAACGTGGGACTGGCCGAGTTCGAGGTCTACGGGTCGACCACGCCCGCCGCGAACAAGCCGCCCGTGGCGAACGCGGGGGCGAACCGATCCGTCGCATCGGGGGCGACGGTCGCACTCGACGGCTCCGGGTCCAGCGACCCCGACGGCGCCGTGAGCAAGTACACCTGGACGCAGACCGGCGGCCCGAGCGTGACGCTGAACAACCCACTGACGGCGACGCCCGGGTTCACCGCGCCGACCGTGACATCGCCGACGGTGCTGACGTTCTCCCTCGTGGTCACCGACGACCGCGGTGCATCCTCCCCGGCGTCCGCCGTGCAGGTGACGGTCAACCCGCCCGCACCCAACCAGGCGCCCTCCGCGAACGCCGGGCCCGATGCGAGCGCCATCGTGAACACCAGCGTGCAGCTCGACGGGAGCGGATCCAGTGATCCGGAGGGCGGGGCGCTCAGCTACGCCTGGACCCAGACGTCCGGCACCGCGGTCACGCTGTCGTCGACGACGGACGCGAAGCCGACGTTCACGCCCACCGCGCTCGGCCCCGTCACGTTCTCCCTCGTGGTGCACGACCCGGCGGGTGCGGCCTCGTCGGCCGATGCGGTGACGATCACCGTGATCGACCAGATGCTGGTGGTCTCGAACATCGCGCCGCGGGCCGACTCCGTCACGGCGTCGGGCCAGAACACGGCGACGAACCAGACGGCGCAGAAGGCCGTCGACGGCGTGGCACAGGGCTACCCGACGGACAGCAGCAAGGAGTGGGCGACCTCGGGCGGCAAGGCGGGATCCTGGATCCAGCTGGGCTGGAACGCGGCGGTCACCCTGAACAAGGTCGTGCTCTTCGATCGCCCCAACAGCGACGACCAGATCACGAAGGGCACGCTGGCCTTCTCCGACGGCACGACCGTGCCGGTGGGCACGCTCACCAACTCCGGCGCGGGCGTCACGGTGACCTTCCCGGTGCGGGCGGTCACGAGCGTGCGCTTCACCGTCGACGCGGTCAGCAGCACCACCCACAACGTCGGCCTCGCCGAGTTCCAGGCGTGGGGCGCTCCCGCCGGCAGCGGCGACTGGCCTCCGACCGCGGTCGCCGGCGCGGCAACCACGGTCGCGGCCGGGGCGGTCGCGACGCTGGACGGCTCGGCCTCGAGCGACCCCGAGGGCACGCTGAGCTTCGCCTGGACCCAGGAGTCCGGACCCGCGGTCACGCTGTCCTCGGCGACCGACGCCAAGCCGACGTTCACGGCGCCGCAGGTCGACACCGCGACTGCACTCGGCTTCCGCCTCACCGTCACGGACGGCAAGGGCCAGACCGCGACCGACACGACCACGGTCACCGTGACCGCGCCGGCATCCCTGTCGGTCACGACGCAGGGCACGTCCGGGAAGTTCGCGGCGTCGTTCGACCCGTCGCTGGCGAAGAGCAAGGTCACCCTGCAGGTGCGCACCATCGCGACCACGATGACCCCGGAGAACCCGGTGTCCTCCTGGGTGAGCGCCGGTTCCGCCACGCTCGACGCCACCGGGAAGGCGACCGTCACGGTGGCCTCGCCCTATGGCGCCACGCACGAGTACCGTGCGGTCGTCACGGTCGGATCCGTCGTGAACGCGACGAGCAGCGTGACCTACGCGGCACCGACGCAGTCCAAGAACACCGGGCTGGCGACGATCTCCTTGAACACCAACGAGGGCGCAGGGATCACCGACACGACGACCTACCACGAGGGCACGATCTCGATGACGGCCGGCGCCGGATGCGCGGCGCTGCCGGAGAGCAAGGTCAAGGCCTCAGGACGGGGCAACTACACCTGGACCCTCGCCAAGAAGCCGTTCAAGATCGGGCTCGACAAGAAGGCGAACCTCTGCGGCCTCGGATCCAGCAAGAAGTGGGCGCTGCTGGCGAACCACTACGACCGCTCGCTGCTGCGCACCCAGACCGCGATGTACCTCGGTCAGCAGCTGGACGGGCTGGGTTGGACGCCGCACCTCGTGCCGGTGGACCTCTACGTCAACGGCTCCTACCAGGGCGAGTACAACCTGATCGAGCGGGTGGACATCGCGAGCAACCGGGTGAACATCCCGGAGCTCACGGGCACGGCCGATGACAGCGCGCTGAACATCACCGGCGGCTACCTGCTGGAGTGGGACTTCCGCGCCAGCGGCGACCACAACATCACGGTCGGCGGCTCCGGCACCGTCGCGATCGACAGCCCAGACGACGACCGCGACATGTACGGCGTCCCCTCGGGAGACGGGATCACCCCGGCGCAGCTGAACTACATCGACAACTACGTCAACACGGCCGACCGCGTGCTCTTCGATGATCAGACATGGCTGGATCCGACCAACGGCTGGCGCAAGTACATCGATGAGAAGTCGATGGTGGACTTCTACCTCGTGCAGGAGTTCACGAAGAACCTCGACGCGAACATGTACACCTCCGTCAAGATGTACAAGACACGCGACTCCGCCGTCGGCGCGGGTGACGGAAAGCTCGTGATGGGGCCGATCTGGGACTTCGACACGTCGATGGGCGATGCCACCTACCCCGGCGGTCAGGGCAGCGCGACCGGCTGGTACCTGCGGGACCAGAACGACGCGATCGAGGCCAAGCAGACCTCGGAGACGTGGTTCAACCGGCTGAACCAGGACCCGGCCTTCCGTGCCGCGGTGAAGGCCCGGTGGGTGCAGATGAAGCCCGTCTTCCAGAACCTTCCCGCGTTCGTCGACTCGCAGTCGTCCCTGATCCAGTCCGCGGCCGCCGCGAACTTCCAGAAGTGGAACGTCTCGGAGAACCTCGAGCCGGGCCTGCAGGTGGTCAAGGGATCGTGGTCGGCGGAGGTCTCGTCGCTGCGCTCCTGGATCGTCGCGCGCACCACGTGGATGTCGGGTCAGCTCGGCTGAGCTGCGCCGCGTCCGGCGGCGCCGCATCGCGCGGCGCCGCCGGGCATCCTGAGATGTATCGTCAGTGCAGGGAGGTGGTGCGCGCATGGAGGAGGCCAGGGGCACACAGGCCGACCTCGGCCTGATCGGCATCGTGGCCGGCGTCATCGTGGGTCCGGCGGGGTTCGTCCTCGGCGTCATCGGGCTGCGTCGTGCCGAGTCCTCCCGTGCCCGCGCGCTCGCGATCACCGCCATGATCGTCGGCCTCGTGCAGACGCTCGTCGTGGCCGCGCTCTGCTGGGTCTGGGTCACCGGCGATCATCGCCCAGGCGCCGCGGAGGCCGGGGGAGTCCCATCCCAGATCGTGGTCGGCGGCAACACCGTCGAGCCGACGTTCAGCCCGCGGCCCAGCCCCGTCTTCACCCCGCCCGCCACACCGAGCGAGTCGGAGCCGCCCCCGTTCGCGCCGGACACCGTCCGCGGCGGCTTCACCGCCGAGGACGTCCGCCCGGATCCCGATGCCGAGGCGGCGGGTGCGCTCAAGGCGGTGGACGCCACGTACTCCAGCGACGGCGACGGCATCCAGCTCCGCCAGTCCGAGTGGGCATCGGCCGACGACGCCCAGGGCTTCGTGCAGGGTCTGCGCGACGACGCGGTCGGCCAGCTCATCAAGACCGGCACGGTCGGGGTGCCGCCGGAGGGCGAGTACTGGCTCTACGACGACGAGGGGCAGAGCACCATGGTCTGGACCCAGGGGGCGACCGTGAGCGTGGCCACCGGGGCGGCGTCCGAGCTGCAGATGTTCTACATCGAGATCATCGTCCGACCGCAGTCCTGACGATCGTCATCGGGGTTCCTCACCCTCCGACTCTGCCGTAAGATTGCGCACATTCCCGGACGCGACGACGCTCTCGAGTGCCGCGCGATCGGGTCTGGTGTGACGGATAGCTGGGGTATCCGGTGCGTCCGGGGTCCCCGCGACCCTGGGCTCATCCGCGGTAATCCCGGGGGGACGCAATTTCTGGGGCAAGGCGGGGACGATGGGGATTCGTCGCGGAACGTTTCGTGGCGTGGCGGTGCTGGTGACAGCGGTCGTCGTTTCGACGACAGCGGTGCTCGTCCCGTCGACGGCATGGGGTGCCGGATGCACCGACGGTTCGACCCAGGTGGTCGGACACCAGGATGACGACCTGCTGTTCCAGAACCCCGACGTCCTGCTCGACGCGGCCGCCGGCCGCTGCCTGCAGACCATCTACATGACCGCCGGGGACGGCGGCTTCGGGATCTCCTACGCCAACAGCCGGCAGAGCGGCGCCGAGGCGGCGTACGCGCAGATGCTGGGCGTCGCCAACTCCTGGACCTCGTCCGATGCCGGAGTCCCCGGGCAGCCGATGCTCCGCCGCACGCTGACGGCGAAGCCGAACGTCTCGCTCGTGTTCGTGCGGATCCCGGACGGCGCCGTCGTCGGCTCGGGGGACTCGGCGACGGGCTATGTGAGCCTGGAGAAGCTGCTCACCGGTCAGATCTCGCGCATCTCGACGATCGACGGCAACGCCTCATACACGCGCAACCAGCTCGTGACCGCGGTCGCCTCCCTCGCCGCGCAGCAGGGCGCCACCCAGATCCGCACGCTGAACTACACCGGGACCTGGGACGACGGCGACCACTCCGACCACCACGCCGCGGCCTACATCACCTACGACGCGAACCAGGTGCTGACGACCGACCGGCGCCTCACCGGCTACGTCGGCTATCAGACCCAGGACATGGCGTCCAACGTGTCCGGGACCAACCTCAACCGGAAGTGGGCGGCGTTCGACGCCTATGCGGACTTCGACTCCCACCTCATGGGCGGCACCTGGGCGTACTGGGGCGAGCGCCAGTACGTGGACGCCACCTCCACCTATACCGGCACGCTGCGCGCCGACGCCGGCGCCAATCACACGGGTGTGACGGGCACGGCGGTTCCGCTGGACGGCTCGGCGTCGGTCGCCACGACCTTCGCCTGGAGCCAGACCTCGGGTCCGGCGGTCGCGATCGCGGCGCCCACCGCTCAGGTGACGAGCTTCACGCCCACCGTGCCGGGCACCTATGTGTTCTCCCTCGCCGCGAGCCGGGGCGGAGCGACCAAGACCGCCAGCGTGACCGTGATCGTGCGCGACAGCTCCACGCAGAACCTGGCGCGCGTCTCCGGCGCCGTCGTCACCGGCTCCAGCCAGAACACGGCGACCGGCCAGACCCTGGCGAAGGCCGTGGACGGCGTCGCGACCGGCTACCCGGTCGACGCGACGAAGGAGTGGGCCACCACGGGAGGCAAGACCTCCAGCTGGATCCAGATCACCTGGCCGACCCCCGTGGTGCTCAGCCAAGTCGTGCTCTACGACCGGCCGAACCTCAGCGACCAGGCCACGGCCGGCACCCTGACCTTCTCGGACGGCAGCACGGTCCCGGTGCCGTCGCTCGCCAACGACGGCACACCGACGCCCGTGAACATCCCCGCGACGACGACGACCAGTGTGCGGTACACGGTGACCGGCGTGTCGTCGACGACCTCGAACGTCGGCCTGGCGGAGTTCGAGGCCTGGGGCACCCAGGGCGTCCCGCCGGTGGCCAACGCAGGCCCGGCCCAGACCGCCACGGCCGGCGCCACGGTCACCCTGGACGGCAGCGCGTCCACCGTCCAGGCGGGCAAGACCGCGACCTACTCGTGGGTGCAGTCGTCGGGTCCCGCCGCGACCCTCACCGGCGCGAACACGGCCCGACCCACCTTCGCCCCGGCCACGGCCGGCGTCTACGTCTTCACCCTCACGGTGAGCGACGGCGTGCTGAGCGCCACGAGCACGGTCACCATCACGGTGAACGCGCCGAACCGGCCTCCGGTCGCGAACGCCGGCCCCGCGCAGACGGTGGTCGCCGGCGTCCCGGCCACGCTCGACGGCACCGCCTCGACGGATCCGGACGGGAACCCGATCACGTACGCCTGGTCTCAGGTCTCCGGCACGCCCGTGACGCTGAGCAGCACCACGGCCGGCAAGCCGACGTTCACGCCGCCGGCCGCGGGGACCTACGTCTTCTCGCTCACCGTCGGCGACGGCGCTGCCACCAGTGCTCCCGCCACCGTGACGATCACCGCGACTCCCGCGAACCGCCCCCCGGTCGCCGATGCCGGAGCGGATCAGAGCGTCAAGGCCGGCGTGCTCGTCACGCTCGACGGGTCCGCGTCCGCCGATCCCGACGGCACCCCCGTCACCTTCGCCTGGACGCAGACCTCGGGCCCCGCGGTCACCCTGAGCGGTGCGAGCACGGCGAAGCCGACCTTCACGCCCTCCGCGGAGGGCACCTACGCCTTCGCGCTCACGGTCTCGGACGGCCAGGCCACCGGCGGTGACACCGTGACCATCACGGTGGGCCCGGCCAACCGCCCGCCCACCGTCTCGGCCGGGGCGAACCAGTCGGTCGAGGTGGGCGCCACCGTGACGCTCTCCGGCACCGCGAACGATCCCGACGGCGACTCCGTGAGCTACGCGTGGACGCAGACCGGCGGGAGCCCGACGCTGACCCTCGGCACGCCGTCCGCCGCGCAGACGACGTTCACGGCGACGTCGGCGGGGTCCTTCGAGTTCACGCTGACGGCGACCGACGGCGGCGGGCTCTCCGGGAGCGCGCACGTGACCGTCACCGTCTCGCCCCCCGGCACCCTGCCACCGGCGGCGACCGCCGGTGGCGCGCAGAGCGTGACGACCGGCCAGCTCGTACAGCTCGACGCCTCGCAGTCCTCGGATCCGCAGAACCTGCCGCTCAGCTACGCCTGGACGCAGACGGCGGGAACGCCCGTGCAGCACCTCTCCGACGCCACCGCCGCGAAACCGACGTTCACGGCGGACACCCCGGGTGCGTTCACGTTCCGCGTCACGGTGAGCAACGGATACCTCACCGGGACGGCGGACGTCACGATCACCGTCACCCAGGCCAACCGTGCGCCCACGGCGGACGCGGGAGCGTCCCGCAGCATGACCGCCGGAACCCTCCTGACCCTGGACGGCACCGGGTCGTCGGATCCCGACGGCGATGCGCTGACCTACGCATGGACCCAGATCTCCGGCCCGAGCCTGACGCTCGCCCAGTCGGCGACCGCAACCGCGACGGCGACGCCGTCGGCGATCGGCACCTACGTCTTCCGCCTCGTCGTCTCCGACGGCACGCTGACCGGCACGGACGACGTCACGATCACGGTCACCCCGGCGAACCGCGCCCCGGTCGCCCGCGTGGCGGCGACCCAGGCCGTGCTCACGGGGACGGCGGTCACTCTGGACGGCTCCGCCTCGAGCGATCCCGACGGGGATGCACTGACGTACAGCTGGACGCAGACCGGCGGCGCGGCGGTGCAGCTGACCGGGGCGGGCACCGCCTCGGCGAGCATGACGCCGTCGACGGCGGGGACCTACACGTTCCAGCTGACGGTCTCGGACGGCACGGCCAGCGCGACGGCGACGACCACGGTGACGGTCACGGATCCCGCGCTCAGCAACGTGGCGCGCTCCGCGACCGCGACGGCCTCGTCTCAGAACACCGCGGCGGGGCAGACCGCGGCGAAGGCGATCGACGGCGTCGCCCAGGGCTACCCGACCGACTCCACGAAGGAGTGGGCCACGAGCGGGGGCAAGGCCGGAAGCTGGATCCAGCTGACCTGGCCGTCCGCGCTGACGCTGTCGAAGGTGGTGCTGTACGACCGGCCGAACTCCGACGACCAGATCACCGGCGGCACCCTGACCTTCTCCGACGGCACGAGCGTGCCGGTGAGCTCTCTGAACAACAGCGGCACGGCCTCGACGACGACCTTCCCCGCCCGCGTGGTGACGTGGGTCCGGCTCACCGTGACGACCGTCAGCGGCACCACGTACAGCGCGGGTCTCGCCGAGTTCGAGGCCTGGGGCTACCTCAGCTCCGCGCCGCCGGTCGTGCTGCCGCC
Source organism: Actinomycetota bacterium (assembly GCA_018268435.1). Lineage (GTDB taxonomy): Bacteria > Actinomycetota > Actinomycetes > Actinomycetales > Microbacteriaceae > Microbacterium. The sequence continues at coordinate 3,073 of JAFDWP010000127.1, read as the reverse complement.
GGTCGCGAACGCGGGGGCGGACCAGCAGGCGTCCACCGGGTCGCAGGTGACCCTGAACGGATCCGGCTCCAGCGATCCGAACGGTCGGACCCTGACCTATGCGTGGACGCAGAGCGCCGGCCCGTCGGTCGGCCTGACCGGCGCCAACACGGCGCGGCCCACGTTCACGCCCGCGGCGGTCGGCACCTACACGTTCGCGCTGACCGTCTCGAACGGCTCGTCCACCGCGACGGCCTCCACGAACGTCACGGTCGGGCAGGCTCCGCCGACGCCGACGAACATCGCCCGGCAGGCCACCGCCACGGCGTCCTCGCAGAACACCGGGACGGGGCAGACCGCCGCGAAGGCGATCGACGGCGTCGCCCAGGGCTATCCGACCGACTCCACGAAGGAGTGGGCCACCAGCGGCGGCAAGGCCGGCAGCTGGATCCAGCTCAGCTGGACCGGCCCGCAGAGCATGTCCAAGGTCGTGCTCTACGACCGGCCGAACACCAGCGATCAGATCACCGGCGGCACGCTGACGTTCTCGGACGGCTCGAGCGTGCAGGTCGGATCGCTGAACAACTCCGGCACGGCCACGACGGTCACCTTCCCCGCCCGCACGGCGACCTGGGTGCGCTTCACGGTCACGACCGTGAGCGGGAGCACGGCCAACGCCGGTCTGGCCGAGTTCGAGGTGTGGACGGGCTGACGGTATGATCGTCAGGATTCCGATGCATACACACAAGACACCCGAATTCGACGACACCTGGCTGATCGTTCCGCTCTACAACGAGGCGACCGTCGTGCAGGAGGTCGTACGGGAGGCGCGGAAGACCTTCCCGCACATCGTCTGCGTCGACGACGGCAGCTCCGACCACTCCGTCGCGGAGGCCCTCGCCGGCGGTGCCGTCGTGGTGCGGCACCCGATCAATCTCGGACAGGGCGCGGCCCTGCAGACCGGGATCGACTTCGCGCTCGCGCAGCCCTCGGCGGAGTACTTCGTCACGTTCGACTCCGACGGCCAGCACCGCGTGGAGGACGCCGTCGACATGGTGCAGCGGCTGCGCACCGAGCCCCTCGACATCGTCATCGGCTCACGCTTCCTCGACGGCCGGACCAAGGCGGGCTTCATCAAGCGCATCGTGCTGCGCCTGGCGGTGGTCTTCGAGCGGATCTCCACCGGGGTGCGCCTCACCGATGCGCACAACGGGCTCCGTGCCCTGAACCGCACCGCCGCGACGGCGATCCGCATCCAGCAGAACCGGATGGCGCACGCGAGTGAGATCGTCGGGCAGATCGGCCGGCACAAGCTGCGCTACGCGGAGCAGCCGGTGCACATCATCTACACGGACTACTCGCGGTCGAAGGGGCAGTCGCTCTGGAACTCCGTGAACATCCTCAGCGAACTCTTCATCAAATAGGACCCGTCATGTTCGATCAGACCATCATCAAGGTCCTGCTGATCGGGGCCTTCGTCATCTTCGGGCTCGTCCTGCTGCGGCCGGGCGGATCCGCCCGCAATCAGGCGATCCGCACGATCACGCTGCTGCTGCTGCTCGTCGCCGCCGTGTTCGCCGTGCTGTTCCCCGACCTCATCAACGACCTCGCGCAGAGCGTCGGGGTCGGTCGCGGCACGGATCTGCTGCTGTACGCGTTCATCATCGTCTTCGTCGGAAACGCGCTCACCACGGTGCGCAAGCGTCGTGCGCAGGACGACCAGATCACCAGGCTCGCCCGCCAGTTCGCCCTGAGCAATCCCGAATATCCTCGCGACCCGCAGGATGACGGGCAGGCCGGCTGATGGATCTGCTCATCGTGGGGTCGGGGTTCTTCGGCCTCACCGTCGCCGAGCGCGCCGCCGCCGCGGGCCGCAGGGTGACGGTCATCGATCGTCGCCATCACATCGGCGGCAATGCCTACAGCGAGGACGAGCCGACGACGGGCATCGAGGTGCACCGCTACGGCGCGCACCTGTTCCACACGTCGAACCCGACGGTGTGGGAGTACGTGAACCGGTTCACGACGTTCACGAACTACGTGCACCGGGTGTACTCGACGCACAAGGGCGAGGTCTACCCGCTGCCGATCAACCTCGGCACGATCAATCAGTTCTTCCGCGCGGCGTACTCGCCGGATGAGGCGCGCGCGCTGATCGCCTCGCAGGCGGGGGAGTTCGACGCGCACGAGGCCAAGAACCTCGAGGAGCGCGGGATCGGGCTGATCGGCCGGCCGCTGTTCGAGGCGTTCATCCGCGACTACACGGCCAAGCAGTGGCAGACCGACGCCCGCGAGCTGCCGGCATCGATCATCAGCCGTCTGCCGGTGCGCTACAGCTACGACAACCGCTACTTCAACGACGCCTGGGAGGGGCTCCCGACCGACGGCTACACGGCGTGGCTGGAGCGGATGGCGGACCACCCGAACATCGACGTGCAGCTGAACGTCGACTTCTTCGACGACGCCCAGCCGCTGAACAGGAAGGCGACGGTCGGTCAGGTGCCGATCGTGTACACGGGACCCGTGGACCGCTACTTCGACTATGCCGAGGGCGAGCTGGGCTGGCGCACGATCGACCTCGAGCAGGAGGTCCTCGACGTGGGCGACTTCCAGGGCACGAGCGTCATGAACTACCCGGACGCCGACGTCCCGTACACGCGGATCCATGAGTTCAAGCACTTCCACCCGGAGCGGGCGGACCGGTACCCGACGGACAAGACCGTCATCATGCGCGAGTTCTCCCGCTTCGCGGAGCGCGGCGACGAGCCGTACTACCCGGTGAACACCTCCGCGGACCGCGCGGGGCTGCTCGCGTACCGCGAGCTCGGCAAGGGCGAGCAGGGCGTGCACTTCGGCGGTCGGCTGGGCACCTACCAGTACCTCGACATGCACATGGCCATCGGATCCGCGCTGTCGATGTGGAACAACCAGCTGGCATGACCGCCGACCTCCACTCGCGGCGGGCTCGTCGTGCTGGTGTGCGGCGGGTGCCGGGTTATCGGCGGGATATCGATGGTCTGCGGGCTGTGGCGATTCTGCTGGTGGTCGTGTATCACGTGTGGATCGGGCGGGTGTCGGGGGGTGTCGATGTCTT
>JAFDWP010000126.1 GCA_018268435.1 Actinomycetota bacterium | reverse complement strand
CGAGGCCCGCCGGGGCGTGCGCCTTGCGGAGCTTCACGGCCGCGATGATACTCAGGATGAGACCGATCAGCGGCAGCAGGAACGCGAGGATCAGGCCGGCGATCGCAAGACCCTTGCCGGGCACGGGCGCCGGCGGAGCATAGGGCGCCGGAGCGGATCCATAGGGATCCGGCTGCGGTGCGGCCGCCGGAAAGGTCGGTGCAGCGCCGGGCTGCGCTGGGGCGGGAGCGCCGTATGCGGGTGCCGGGTACGCCGGGGCCGGAAATGCGGGTTGCGGATAGGTCGGCGCCGCTGCGGGGGGCGGCGCCGTCGGTGCGCCGTACGCGGGAGCAGGAGGAACCGGAGGCGCGGCCGGGGTCGGATACTGCGGCGGCTGTCCGTTCTGCGGAGCGGGCTGGCCGGGCTGTTCGGGGTAGGTCATGCGCTCCTCCTATGACTGCTGCGGATCGGACAGCACAGAGTCTAGGGGCGACGGACTCCGGGCGGGAGTGCGCGCCTCCATTCGAGCTCAGAGCACGCGCTCCGTGCTCCGGCTGACGTCGAGCACGACGCCGTGCGGATGGCGCAGCGCCAGGGCGTCCGCGTGCCCGTAGCCGAGCATGACGGCGCGCAGCAGCCGCCCGATCATCTCGTGCGTCACGAGCAGGGGCACACCCGCGTCGGCCCAGAAGCACGACTCGAGCGCCCGGATGGCCCGGGGACGGGCCGAGGCGTAGCTCTCCCCGCCGGGGAACGCCCAGCCGTAGCGATTCTCGGAGCGCAGCGCGCGGATCCCGGGTCGTGCCGACTCCAGCTCATCCCAGGTGTACCCCGCGAACGATCCGTGATGCAGCTCGGTGAGCTCGTCCACCGGGACCACGTCCAGGTCCAGATGCTCGGCGATGATGTCCGCGGTGCGACGCGCCCGCCCCAGCGGGCTCGTGCAGACCACGGCGACCTCGGTGCCCTCCAGTCGCCGTGCGATCTCGTGCGCATGCTCCAGACCGGCCTCGGTGAGCGGCGAGTCGAGCTGCCCCTGCAAGCGGCGCTCGCTGTTCCACACGGTCTGGCCGTGCCGGGCGAGGAACAGGCGATCCGGCATCCGCGAGGTGAGTCGGGACATGCCGACAGGATGGCACAGCGCCCCGCGGCGCGACAGGGCCGTTTGGCCCGCGCTCGGACATCGGCGCGGCCCGGTTCGCCGTCGCGCGCCGACGGCGGTCAGTCGACGCCGAGGAAGGAGCGGTCGGTGAGCACGATCGGGCCGTCCTCGGTGATCGCGACCGTGTGCTCGGAGTGCGAGCCGCGCGAGCCGTCCGCGCTGCGCAGCGTCCAGCCGTCGGGGTCCGTGACGAGCTCATCGGTCGTGGCGAGGAACCAGGGCTCCAGGGCCATGACGAGGCCCGCGCGCAGCGGGAAGCCGCGTCCGGCGCGCCCGTCGTTGGGCACGTGCGGGTCGCCGTGCATGATCCGGCCGACGCCGTGACCGCCGAAGTCGGTGTTGATCGAGTACCCCTCGCCGTGCGCGACGGCGGCGATCGAGGCGGAGATGTCGCCGATGCGGTTGCCGACGACCGCCGCGGCGATCGCGGCGGCCAGGGCGCGCTCGGTGGTGTCGATCAGCCGCAGGTCCTCGTCGCGGGGCGTGCCGACGACGAAGGAGATCGCCGAGTCCGCGACCCAGCCGTCGACAGAGACCGCGAAGTCGAGCGAGACCAGGTCGCCGTCGCGCAGCGTGTAGTCGTGCGGCAACCCGTGCAGCACCGCGTCGTTGACCGAGGTGCAGATGACCTTGCCGAACGGACTGGCGCCGAACGAGGGGTGGTAGTCGATGTAGCAGGACTCCGCACCCGCCTTGCGGATCAACTCGTGCGCGCGATTGTCGATCGAGAGCAGGTTCGTGCCCACCTTCGTCTCCGCGCGCAGCGTCGCCAGCGTCTCCGCCACGAAGCGTCCGGCGGCCCGCATCTCCTCGATCTCAGCGGGGGTGCGCAGTTCGATCATTCCCGATCCTCTCGTCCCCTCCATTCTCTCTCACCGCGTGCGGGCGACGCTCACAGCGAACGTGCGGATCCGCGCCCCGGAGGGCGACGTAGCATCGCGGTATGTGGATCCGGCGCGCGTTCTTCTCCTGGCTGTTCCCGGCAGCCCTGGTGCTGCCGCTGTGGCTGTTCATCGGGTGGGGCGTGTTCCAGGCCGGGGGATGGGCGTTCCTCTGGGTGCTGTTCGTGGCGCTGCCGTCGGTGCTGGTCGGCGAGGTGGTGCTGACGCTGCTGGTGCGCGCGCGCCCCACGGTCCGTGAGGAGCGGGCGGTCTCGTGGCGGGACGTCATCGGGTTCACGCTGTGGCACGCACTGACGATCGCGCTCGGCTTCTTCCCGAAGGACGCGTTCGGCTGGCTTCTGGCGGGGACCATCGTGGCGTTCCTCGGCCTGTTCTGGTCCACGCTCTGGCAGCTCTGGAAGGATGTCGCGGAGCGCGGACGGACGGGCCTGCTCATCGATGCGGAGGCGGATCTCCCGTCGGCTCGCACCGGTCAGGACGAGACGCTGCGGCCGCGGCCGGGCCGGCACGGCGACGTTATCGTGATCACCGAGACCGGCCGCTCCGGGGACGGGCCCGCGGAGCGCTGAGACCGGGTCGTGCGGCGCGAGGCCCGTTTTGGTGCGGGTCCGGATCCATGGCAGAATAGACCTTTGTGCCGTGACCCGGTTCTGCCTCAGGGGAACCCGCGGACGCCTCGCGCGCCGTTCGGCACACCTCACACCGATATCCCTTCCACTTGCATGCGACCTGAGGCGAGTGCAGAGAGAGACGATCATGCAGATCCTCGACGCCGTCGATGCGGCTTCGCTCCGCTCCGACATCCCCGAGTTCTTCCCCGGCGACACCGTCAAGGTGCACGTCAACATCATCGAGGGCAGCCGCTCCCGTATCCAGGTCTTCCAGGGCGTCGTCCTCGGTCGCTCGGGTGACGGTGTGCGCGAGACCTTCACGGTCCGCAAGATCAGCTTCCAGGTGGGCGTCGAGCGCACCTTCCCGGTGCACTCCCCGGTGATCGACCACATCGAGGTCGTCACCCGCGGTGACGTGCGTCGCGCGAAGCTGTACTACCTCCGCAACCTGCGCGGCAAGAAGGCCAAGATCAAGGAGAAGCGCACCGCGCGCTGATCCAGCTCAGCTTTTCGACGAGCGCCCCGGGACACGCCTCCCGGGGCGCTCGTTCGTCCTCGGACGTGAGAAGCTGGAGGGTGCCCGTCGTCGGACGGCCCGAGCCCGTGAAGGATGGCGCATGACGGAAGAGATCGCGGCCGAACCCGTCGACGCGGCCCGACAGACGGTGGCGCCCCACAGGCGCGGCTGGGTGATCTTCCTCCGCGACGTCGTGGTGATCCTGCTCATCGCCGTGCTCGTGTCCTTCCTCGTGAAGACGTTCGTCGTGCGCAGCTTCTACATCCCGTCCGGATCGATGGAGAACACGCTCCTCATCAAAGACCGGATCCTGGTCGATGAGATCACCCCGCAGTGGAACGGCTACCACCGCGGCGACGTCGTGGTGTTCAAGGATCCCGGCGGCTGGCTGCCGCCGGCCCCCGCCACACCGCCGCGATCACCGCTGCTCGAGGCGGGCGAGTGGTTCCTCACCCTGATCGGTGTCGCGGCCCCCGACTCGGACGATCACCTCGTCAAGCGCCTGATCGGTCTGCCCGGCGATCACGTCGTGTGCTGCAACTCCCTCGGGCAGATCACGATCAACGGCGCACCGATCGACGAGTCGTCCTACCTCAAGCAGGGAGTGGGGGACGACCGCGCCTCCAGCATCCCGTTCGACGTGACGGTGCCGAAGGGCGCCGTATGGGTGCTCGGAGACAACCGCACGCGCTCCGAGGACTCGCGCTATCACCAGGATCAGCCGGGCGGCGGGTTCGTGCCGATGGGCAACATCGTCGGGCGCACCTTCCTGATCACCTGGCCGTTCGACCGATTCGGCCTGGTCGACGGGCACTATGCCGTGTTCAACGGAGTCTCGAATCCGAAGCCGCAGGGGCGCCGTCGTGGCGGTCGTCGAGCCTAGCCTGGTGCTGGAGCGCCGCCTGCTCCGCGACCACACGCACCTGATCGCCCTGGACGAGGTCGGACGCGGCGCACTGGCCGGCCCGGTCGCCGTGGGCGCCACCGTCGTGGACGCCGCGGCGGCGCGCCGTCGGGTGCCGCAGGGCCTGCGCGACTCCAAGCTGGTCCCGGAGAAGCGCCGCCCGGAGGTCGCGGACCGTGCCGGGGCGTGGGCACCGTCGAGCGCGGTCGGATGGGCCGAGAGCACGGAGATCGACGAGGTCGGCATCATGCGTGCCCTCGGGCTCGCCGCGTCCCGGGCGATCACCGCCGCCTGCGGAGACGCGTGGGACGCCTCGAGCGCGCTCGTGATCCTCGACGGCAACCACGACTACGTCTCCGCGGTGCACCCGGCGACGCTGACCGTGCGCTCGATCATCAAGGCCGACCGCGACTGCGCCTCGGTCGCGGCGGCGTCGGTGCTGGCGAAGGTCGCCAGGGACGCGCTCATGGTCGAGCTCGCCGCCGAGTTCCCGGACTACCAGTGGGAGCGCAACAAGGGCTACGCGAGCGCGGAGCACCGCGAAGCCATCCGACGTGGCGGACTCACCCGGCATCATCGCTCGTCCTGGGCGATCGCCGACGCACCGACGCTGTTCTGACACCCGCACCGCAGCCGGCGCCGCTTTCGCCCTCCGAGGCCGACGGCCTCTCGTAGGATGGGGGGATCATGGATGACGACGCCTTCGACGACTACGACCGCGAGCTCGAGCTCGCCCTGTACCGCGAGTACCGCGACGTGGTCCTGCAGTTCCAGTACGTGGTCGAGACCGAGCGTCGGTTCTACCTCGCCAACGAGGTCAACGTGGTGCGCCGGGACACCGAGCACGACTTCTATTTCGAAGTGGCGATGAACGACGTGTGGGTGTGGGATATCTACCGCGCCGACCGGTTCGTCAAATCGGTGCGCGTGCTGACGTTCAAGGACGTCAACGTCGAGGAGCTGTCCCGGCGCGAGTTCGAGCTGCCGCAGGAGCTCTCACTCGACGGCGAGTGATCCGCCCGTCTGTGCCGCGCGCGCTGCACAGACGTCCCGGAGGCGATGGCCTCCACAGATCGCCGTCTGACGCGCTTCCGCACCGGTTGCGTGAGCGCATCCCCGCACGATCGCGGGCACGGTCAGGCTGTCGATCATGGCAGCCAAGGACGATCTCGGACGCGCGGGCGAGGACCGCGCCACCGCGCACCTGACCCGGCTCGGATACCGGATCCTCGACCGCAACTGGCGGTGCGATCAGGGGGAGCTCGACATCGTCGCGCAGCGCGCAGGGACGCTGTCGTTCGTCGAGGTGAAGACCCGACGCACCCTGGACTACGGGCACCCGTTCGAGGCGATCGACGAGCGCAAGCGGCAGCGGCTGTGGCGGCTCGCGCACGCGTGGGTGCGGGAGCACCCGATGACGAGCCGGGGATGCGCGCTGCGTCTCGAGGCGATCGGCATCGTCGGCACCGATCCCGCGGTGGGTTCGCTCGAGCACCTGCGGGATCTGCGATGACCGCCCGCACCTGGGCCGTCGCGCTGACCGGGCTGAACGGGCACCTCGTCGACGTGGAGGCCGACCTCTCGCAGCAGACGCCCGGATTCGACCTGATCGGCCTCGGGGATCGCGCCCTGGGCGAGGCGGTGCGGCGCGTGCACAACGCCTGCCGGAACAGCGGTTTGGAGCTGCCCCGTCGCAAGCTCACGGTGAACCTGTCGCCGGCCAGCCTGCCCAAGCATGGGTCGGCGTTCGACCTGGCGATCGCGATCGCCGCGTTCGGCACCACCGGCTCGCTCGATGAGGCGTCGCTCGCCCGCACGGTGCATCTCGGCGAGCTCGGCCTGGACGGGCGACTGCGCCCGATCCCCGGCGTGCTCCCCGCGCTGCACGCCGCACGCGCGGCGGGCTTCGAGCGGGCCGTCGTGCCGTTCGCGAACGCGGCGGAGGCGCGGCTCGTGCCCGGCCTCGAGGTGCACGCGGCCGTCGGTCTCGCGGACGTGGCTCGGCTGCACGGCGCGGAGATCGACGAGTCGGCGCAGGCGGATCCGGTGCTCTCCGCTGCCGCGCCGCAGGCGGGCGAACCCGTGCGGGAGCTGGCGGACGTGATCGGTCAGGATGATGCGGTCGCGGCCCTGGTCGTGGCGGCCGCGGGCGGGCATCACCTTCTCCTCTCCGGCCCGCCGGGCGCGGGCAAGACGATGCTCGCGCGACGGCTCGCGGGCATCCTTCCCGACCTGGACGAGGAGCTCGCGCTCGAGGCGGCCTCGATCCGCTCGCTCGCGGGGGAGAGCCTGACCCGGCTGGACCGGAGGCCGCCGTTCGTCGCGCCACACCACAGCGCCTCGGTCGCGGCGATGATCGGCGGCGGATCGCGCTCCGCCCGGCCCGGCGCGATCGCGCGGGCGCACGGCGGTCTTCTCTTCCTCGACGAGGCCGCCGAAGCGCCTGGGGTGGTTCTGGACGCGCTCCGTCAGCCGCTCGAGTCGGGCTCGATCGAGATCCACCGCGCCGAGTTCACCGCGAGCTTCCCGGCGCGGTTCCAGCTCGTGCTCGCCACCAATCCGTGCCCCTGCGGCGCCTTCGGCGTCGTCGGCGAGGACTGCGTCTGCCCGCCCGCGGCGATCCGACGGTATGCGGCGCGGCTGTCCGGGCCGATCCGCGACCGGCTCGACATCGAGGTGCGCGTGGCGCGGGTGTCCTCCGCCGCGGTCACCGCATCCGCGCGGGGAGCGCTGTCGACCGCGCAGGCGCGCGCCCAGGTCGAGGAGGCGAGGGATCGTGCGGCGCGGCGATGGCGGGACACGCCGTGGCGGCTGAACGCGCACGTGCCGGGCACGTGGCTCCGCCAGAGCGGGGTCCGCCTCCCGGCCGACGCGAGGGCGCCGCTGGATCGCGCCCTGCAGCGCGGCGCGCTGACGCTGCGCGGCTACGACCGCGTGCTGCGGCTGGCGTGGTCCGTGGCCGATCTGGCGGGTGCCGATGAACCCGGTCTCGCCCACGTGGGGCGTGCGCTGTATCTGAAGAAGGGAGCTGCGGCATGAGTCTGACAGGGCGATCAGAGGGGGAGCGCAGCGGCGTGGAAAGGACGCCGGGCCCGGCCGAGCTGCACCGGCGGCTGAGCACGCTGCGCGACGACCCGCGGTTCCTCGAAGAGGTGGCGCGGATCCGTCCCGACGCGGCCGAGCCTGCGGTCCGCGACGGCGTGATCTGGAATGTGCTCACCGAGCCCGGTGACGGCATCGCCGGTGCACTGATCGCCGAGCTGGGCCCGACCGCGGCACTCGACGTCGTGTTCGGCGGAACGACCGAGGAATCGGCGGACGGAGCTGCTCCGGGGCGGGGCGGGGGTGAGCGCCCCGCCGCGAGGGCGCTGCGGGAGGCGCGACGACGCTGGGCGCCACGCCTCGACGCCGGGGCGCATCTCGGTGCGCTGCGCACGGCCGCCCGGATCGGAGCTCGGCTGCTGCTGCCCGACGATCCGGACTGGCCGGAGTCCCTGACGGATCTGGGCGCGCACGCGCCCCGTGGACTCTGGCTCCGCGGGGAGGCCTCCGCCCTGTCCGCGGCCGGTGTCGCGATCGTCGGGGCCCGGGCCTCCTCGAGCTACGGGGAGCACGTCGCGGGCGAGTTCGCCGGCGAGCTCGCCGCCGAAGGGCTGGTGGTCTTCTCCGGCGGCGCCTACGGGATCGACGGCACAGCGCATCGTGCGGCGCTGCGCGCGGGCGGGCGCACGGTGGCGCTGCTCGCGGGCGGGGTGGACCGTCCGTATCCGAGCGGGCATGCGCAGCTGTTCGAGCGGATCCTCACGAGCGGCGCGCTCGCGAGCGAGGTGCCGTGCGGCGGTGCGCCGACGAAGTGGCGGTTCCTGGCGCGGAACCGCCTCATCAGTGCGCTGGCGCGGGCCACGGTCGTCGTCGAGGCGGGGGGTCGCAGCGGGTCGCTGAACACGGCCGGGCACGCCGCCGAGCTCGGCAGGCCGCTCGGAGCCGTGCCGGGCCCGATCACCTCGACCACGTCCGCGGGCTGCCATCGCCTGCTCCGCGACTACGACGCCCGCTGCATCACGTCGGTCGAGGACGTGCGGGAACTGCTCGGCGTCGCCCGGGCCGGAGCACGCCTTCCGCAGGAGGATCCGGACATGATCCGGCTCGCCGATGCGCTGAACGCGCGGACGGCGCGCACGGGCCTCGAGCTGGCCCGGCGCAGCGGCCTGAGTGCGGAGCGGGTCGAGGCGCTTCTCGGGATCCTGGAGCTCGACGGGAGCGTCTTCCGGACCGAGCACGGCTGGCGCAGCGTGCTGCGATGAGCCGACGCGGCGAACGGCTGTGCGGTCCACCGCGCGTGCTGCCCCCCAGGAGGCAGGCGGCAGCGCAAGCTGGACTCATGCAGGTATCCGCGGCCGCGGCCGAGTTCACGACGCACCTCAGCCAGGTGCGACGGCTCTCCCCGGCGACGGTGCGCGCGTACCGTTCGGATCTGGCGGATCTCGCCGCGGCCACGGCCGACGCGGAGATCGCCGCCGTGGATCTGGAGGCGCTGCGGGACTGGTTGTGGCGGGCGACGCAGCGGGGTGACGCCCGCGCCACGCTCGCCCGGCGCACGGCGGCGGTGCGGTCGTTCTTCGCCTGGGCCACCGAGGCGGGGCTCATCGCCGTCGATCCCGCCCTGCGCCTCGTGACGCCCAAGCGCGGGCGCACGCTGCCGGCCGTGGCCTCGGCCGACGCGATGCGCGTGCTGCTGGACGAGGCCCGCGATGGCGCGCTCGACGGGGATCCGATCCGGCTCCGCGACAGCGCGATCCTCGAGCTGCTGTACGGGTCGGGGATGCGGGTGTCCGAGCTGTGCGGGCTCGCGGTCGACGACCTCGACCTCGACCGCGGCACCGCGCGGGTGGTCGGCAAGGGGGACAAGGAGCGGGTGGTGCCGTTCGGCGCGCCGGCCCGCGACGCGATTGCGTCCTATCTGCGTCGGGCGCGCCCGGTGCTCGTCGCCCGGACGGAGCGCCCAGGCCCGGCGCTCTTCCGCGGTGTGCGCGGGGGAGCGCTGGGCCCGCGCACCGTGTACGAGCTGGTGGCCCGGGTGCTGGCGCCGGTCATCGGCGCCGACACGGTGGGGCCGCATGCCCTGCGGCATTCGGCCGCGACGCATCTGCTCGACGGCGGCGCCGATCTGCGCGCCGTGCAGGAGATCCTCGGGCACGCGAGCCTCGGCACGACCCAGATCTACACCCACGTCTCCGCGGAGCGGCTCACCGCGACCTACCGGCTCGCGCACCCCCGGGCCTGATCGCGCCCCGCCTGGTGCGACCCGCGCTCCTGGCCTGCGCGCCGGACGGAGCCGCGCATCGGCTGCGAGGCATCGGCACAGGTCGGGCCCGAGCGCGCATCGTTCAGCATCCGCTCGCCCCGCACGGCAGCAGCACCGCCCGCGGCACTCCGCCGAACAGCAGCATCGGGTTGATGTAGACGCCGTTCCAGCGCACACCCACATGCAGCGCACCAGCGGGCGCATGACCGCCCGTCGCCGTGCTCGCGACCACGTCGCCTCGGCGCACGGGCGTGCCGGGTGCCAGCGCCGACGTCGCGGGCTCGAACGTGGTGACGAGGCCGTTGCCGTGATCGACGGTGAGCAGCGGCCGGTCCACCACGACGCCCTGGAACGCGATGACTCCGTCGGCCGGGGCGCGCACCGCGCCCGCGGCCGCGATGTCGATGCCGCGATGCCCAGGGCCGTAGGCGTGCGCCGGTGCGCGGAACGGCGCGACGACGGCCCGCCGTCCTTCGACCGGCCACAGCCAGTCGCCGTCCGGGAGCGCGGGTGCCGCTGCGGTCGGGCTGTTCGGATCCGCAGCGGCCGCCGCCGCGATGCCTGCCGCTCCGGCAGCCGGCGCCGGTGCCCGCCCGAGCACCGGTACCAGAGCGCCGAGCAGCACGGCGAGGAGAACGAGGAGCCGGAAGGCTGTGCGCGCGTCGGACGCGGGCGGGCGCGGGACGTCGACGAGGGGAGGCATGACACGAGCCTGCGGCCCGTGACGCGGGACCGGAGGGCGATGCGCGGGATCGGTGCGCAGCCGCGGGCACGCCCTCGATGTGCGGATCGGGTGCGGATCGACCGCGAGAGCAGGCACGACCCCACGCGCACGATCCGACCCCGCGATCCTGATATGCTTGCAGGGCATCCCGTCTGTCGGGGTGACTACGCGTGCCCACAGCGTTCATCGTGGCGAACACTCCTCAGGTCTCTCGCAAGAGGGCGGAGCGTGCGCCGGGCACCAGGATCGCCGATCATCCGATCGGCAGCTCAACCTCAACCCACAAGGAGTACGACCATGGCCGTCGTCACCATCCGCCAGCTGCTCGACAGCGGCGTTCACTTCGGACACCAGACCCGCCGGTGGAACCCGAAGGTGAAGCGCTTCATCCTCACCGAGCGCAGCGGGATCCACATCATCGACCTGCAGCAGTCGCTCGGCTACATCGACAAGGCCTACGACTTCGTCAAGGAGACCGTCGCGCACGGCGGCACCATCCTCTTCGTCGGCACCAAGAAGCAGGCGCAGGAGATCCTCGCCGAGCAGGCCACCCGCGTCGGCCAGCCCTACGTCAACCAGCGCTGGCTCGGCGGCCTCCTCACCAACTTCTCCACCATTGCGAAGCGTCTCGCCCGCATGAAGGAGCTCGAGGAGCTCGATTACGAGAACCCGGCCGCCTCGGGCTTCACGAAGAAGGAGCTGCTGCTCAAGAAGCGCGAGCTCGACAAGCTGCACAAGTCGCTCGGCGGCATCCGCAACCTGACGAAGACCCCGTCTGCGCTGTGGGTCGTCGACGCCAAGCGTGAGCACCTGGCGATCGACGAGGCCAAGAAGCTCGGCATCCCGGTGATCGGCATCCTCGACACCAACGCGGACCCGGACGACTTCCAGTACCCGATCCCCGGCAACGACGACGCGATCCGCTCCGTCTCGCTGCTCACCCGCATCATCGCGGACGCCGCCGCCGAGGGCCTGCAGGCCAAGCACAACCCCGACGCCGGCGACGCCGAGCCGCTCGCCGAGTGGGAGCAGGAGCTCCTCGAGGGCGCGGACGCGCAGACCGCCGCGACCGAGTCGGCCGCGGACGAGTCCGCCGCCGCCGCGCACGACGAAGCGATCGCCGTCGCCGCCGACGAGACGCCGGCCGAGGTCGCCGACGCCGAGTCCGCCGACAAGTAATCCTGCAACCACCACGCATACACACGAAGCAAGGAGCCACCACAACATGGCCAACTTCACCATCGCCGACATCAAGGCGCTGCGTGAGCAGCTCGGAACGGGAATGGTCGACACCAAGAAGGCGCTCGAGGAGGCCGACGGCGACGTCGAGAAGGCCGTCGAGATCCTGCGCCTGAAGGGTGCGAAGGGCAACGCCAAGCGCGCTGACCGCTCCACCAGCGAGGGCCTGGTCGCCGCGCGCGAGCAGGACGGCGCTGTGACGCTCATCGAGCTCGCCTGCGAGACCGACTTCGTCGCCAAGAACGAGCGCTTCATCGCGCTGGCCGACAAGGTCGCCGACGCGGTCGCCGCCGTCAAGGCGAACACCGTCGAGGAGGCCCTCGCGGCCGACGCCGGCGGTCAGACCGTCGAGCAGCTGATCTCGGACGAGGCGGCCATCATCGGCGAGAAGGTCGAGCTGCGTCGCGTGCGCACGCTCACCGGTGACGCGTTCCAGGTGTACCTGCACCGCACCAGCAAGGACCTGCCCCCGCAGGTCGGCGTGGTCGTCGCCTACACCGGTGACGACGCGGAGACCGCGCGCAGCATCGCGCAGCACATCTCGTTCGCGAACCCGTCCTACCTCACCCGTGAGGACGTCCCGACCGCGGACGTGGAGAAGGAGCGCGAGATCGTCACCGAGATCTCCCGCAACGAGGGCAAGCCGGAGGCCGCCCTGCCGAAGATCGTCGAGGGTCGCGTGACCGCGTTCTTCAAGCAGGTCGCCCTGCTCGAGCAGGACTACGCCAAGGACAACAAGCTGTCCGTGGGCCAGGTCGCGAAGGACGCCGGCATCACGGTGACCGGCTTCGCGCGCTTCAAGGTCGGCGCGTAACAGCATCGAAGGGGTTCGGATCCGTCAGGGTCCGGGCCCCTTCGTCATGCCCGCACCCCGCCCGGGTGCTGTGCACGATATCTTTTCCCAGACGAGAGGAAGCACTCCATGACCGAACGACAGGGTCGACGCCGCGTCGTCCTCAAGCTCTCCGGTGAGGCCTTCGGCGGCGGGCAGCTCGGGGTGAACCCCGACATCGTCAGCCAGATCGCCCGCGAGATCGCCGCGGCGACCGATCGCGTCGAGATCGCCGTCGTCGTCGGCGGCGGCAACTTCTTCCGCGGCGCCGAGCTCAGCCAGCGCGGCATGGACCGCGCGCGCGCCGACTACATGGGTATGCTCGGCACGGTCATGAACGCGCTCGCCCTGCAGGACTTCCTGGAGCAGGCCGGGGCGTCGCCGCGCGTGCAGTCCGCGATCGCGATGACCCAGGTCGCGGAGCCGTACCTGCCGCTGCGTGCCGAGCGGCACATGGAGAAGAGCCGTGTCGTGATCTTCGGCGCCGGCGCGGGCCTGCCGTACTTCTCCACCGACACGGTGGCCGCGCAGCGGGCGCTCGAGATCGGCGCCGACGAGGTGCTCGTGGCGAAGAACGGGGTCGACGCGATCTACACCGCCGACCCGAGGACCGACGCCAGCGCCAAGCGCATCGAGGAGATCACCTTCCAGGACGCCCTCGTGCGCGGCCTCAAGGTCGTCGACTCGACCGCGTTCAGCCTCTGCATGGACAACGGCATGGACATGCGCGTCTTCGGCATGGAGCCGTCCGGAAACATCACGCGCGCGCTGCTGGGCGAGCCCATCGGCACCCGCGTCATCGCCTGATCCCGCTCGGATCCCGGTCCCCGCCCCAGGGCGTCGGGCCGGGATCCGCGCGGCACCCCCGATAGACTTGAGACGAACACCCCTGACGATAGGAGCCACCGTGATCGCGGATGTCCTCGCCGACACCACCTCCCGCATGCAGCGCGCCGTCGAGGCCGCCAAGGAGGACTTCAGCACGGTGCGCACCGGCCGCGCCAATCCGCAGATGTTCCAGAAGATCCTGGTGGACTACTACGGCACCCCGACCCCGCTCGCACAGCTCGCGTCGCTGGCGAACCCCGAGGCGCGCACCCTGAACGTGACGCCCTACGACAAGTCGGCGCTCAAGGCGATCGAGCAGGCCATCCGCGACATGCCGAACCTGGGCGCGAATCCCTCCAACGACGGCAACATCATCCGGGTCACGATGCCCGAGCTCACCGCGGACCGCCGCAAGGAGTACGTCAAGCTCGTGAAGAGCAAGGGCGAGGACGCGAAGGTGCACGTCCGCGGGATCCGCCGCAAGGCGAAGGACGAGCTCGACGCGCTGAAGAGCGAGCTCGGCGAGGACGAGATCGCCCGTGGCGAGAAGGACCTCGACGCCCTCACGCGCCAGCACGTCGACCTCATCGACGACGCCGTGAAGCGCAAAGAGGCCGAACTGCTCGAGGTCTGAGAGCGCCGATGAGCACCCCTTCCGGCGACGACGACGCTCCGCCGATCCCGCCACGCCCGCCGTTGCCCCCGCGCACCGGTGACAACCTGCAGAGCCAGTGGCAGGCGAAGAAGGCCGAACTCGAGACGCACGTCTCGCACGCCCGCGACCAGCTCGACCTGGCGAACGAGCGCATCAAGGAGCGCACCGGCCGCGACCTGGTGGTCGCGATCGGCGTCGGTCTGCTGATCGGCGGGGTGATGCTGGCATCGCTGCTGTTCGCGAAGTGGTCGTTCGTCGTGATCGGCCTCGCGGTCATCCTGCTCGCGGTGTGGGAGCTGGTGCTGGCGCTGCGCAACGGCGGACGCAAGGTCGACCTGTGGCCGCACCTGGTGCTCGGCGCAGGGCTCGCGGCGAGCGGGTACTTCGCCGACCCCTGGCTGTGCTGGGTGATGCTGTTCGTCGCGGTCTTCGGCGTCATCGTGTGGCGTCTGATGGCGCAGATGATCGTGAAGGACGGGCGCACGTACGGCGATGTGCTGACCGACGCCGCCGCCGCCGGCTTCATCCAGGCCTACGTGCCGTTCCTGGGCGCGATCGTGCTGATGCTGCTGCATCAGCCGCGCGGGGAGTGGTGGGTGCTCGCGCTCATCGTCGTGGTGGTCGTCGCCGACACGTGCGCGTACGCCTCCGGCCTGCTCTTCGGCCGCGGTGGTCGCCATCCGATGGCGCCGCGGATCAGCCCGAAGAAGACCTGGGAGGGCTTCGCCGGCGCGGTCCTCGGCTCCCTCGTCGCGGGTGTCCTCGTCGGCGTCTACATGCTCGGCCTGCCCTGGTGGGCGGGACTCGTGCTCGGCGCCGCCCTCGTCGCATCCGCGACGATCGGCGACCTCGGGGAGTCCCTGCTCAAGCGTGATCTCGGCATCAAGGACATGAGCTCCTGGATCCCGGGTCACGGCGGACTGCTCGACCGGCTGGACAGCATGCTCCCCTCGGCCGTCGTGGCGCTGGCCCTGTACGTCCTCCTCACCCCCCTGGTGGCAGCATGACCGATTCCGCACGATCCGACGCCGCACCGAGCTTCCCGGTGCTCTCCCGCCGGCACAAGGGGTACCAGCGCGCCGCGGTCGACACGTTCCTCGGGCGGGCGCGCCGTGCGTTCGAGGACGGGTCGGAGGGCATCGGGTCCGCCGACATCCGCGGGGCGTCGTTCCCGCTCGTGCGCGGGGGCTACGACATCGCCGCAGTGGATGCCGCGCTCGCCCGTGTGGAGGAGGCCTTCGCGCAGCGGGAGCGGGCCGTGGTGGTCTCCACCGCCGGAGCCTCGGCCTGGGTCGGGAAGGCGCGCACGGACGCGCAGGTGATCCTCGATCATCTGGATCGGCCGCAGAAGCACCGGTTCGCGCGCACGGGCCTGCTCACGTTCGGATACCGTGTGGACGAGGTCGATCACGTCGCGCAGCGCATCCTGCGCTTCCTCCGCGACGGTGAGCCCCTGACGGCCGAACAGGTGCGTCAGACGGCTTTCCGGATGCAGCGCCGGGGGTACCGTGAGGAGCAGGTGGACGCTCTGCTCGATGCGACGATCGACGTGCTCCTGGCGATCCGTTGAGCGATTCTCATGGTGGATTCAGGTTCCCCTGGCTAGAATCGGTGCCATTGTGACTCCCGATAACGATTCGATAGCGGCGCGCACCCGAGCCGCCGTGCAGAATGACGCAGCCACAGCGACCCGCACCGGTGGGAAGAAGGCCCCCCGCCGCAGCGCCACCTCAGCCGTGCTCGCGGGCCTCGCGGTCGTGGGGTTCTCCGTGGCGATCGTGGCCCCGGCCGGACTCGCGATGTCGGCGTCGGAGCCCGCGCACGCCTCCGTGACGACCGCGTACGCGCTCGCGGCACGCGATGCCCAGAACATCACCGTCTCGGTGCACGGCGTGACCCCGAAGGCGCAGACGCGCGATGCGTTCGACGTCTACGTCAAGCCGACACCCACCCCGACGCCCGAGCCGGTGGTCGCCTCCAGCGACACGTCCTCGTCGTCGTCCAGCTCCGGTTCCGGCGATGCCGGTCCGATGTACTACAGCGGCGGCGGAGCCCCGGCGGAGTGGATGGCGGCCGCGGGCATCGCGTCGAGCGACTGGGGCTACGTCGACTACATCGTGAGTCGGGAGAGCGGCTGGAACCCGAACGCCACGAACAGCGGATCCGGGGCCTGCGGCCTCGTTCAGGCGCTGCCGTGCAGCAAGGTTCCCGGCAACGGCTACGACCCGGTCGACAACCTGCGCTGGGGCAACGGCTACGCCGTGGGCCGATACGGCAGCTGGGCCGCCGCCGTGGCGTTCTGGTCGGCCAACAACTGGTGGTGAGCGGCGCTCACCCATGCCACGCTCGAACAGACGACGTCCGGAGCGCACGCAGGAGGATTCGCTCGATCGGCTGATCGCCGGATGGAAGCGCACCGAGCTGCGCGGCGGCGCCGAGTGGTACGTTCAGCCGCTGACCGCGGCGCAGGCGCAGAAGGAGTACGTGTGCCCCCGCTGCGCGCGGACGATCCCGGCCGGGACCGCGCACCTCGTGGTCTGGCGCGCCGACGGTGTGCTCGGCGACGCGGCGGACCTGGCGGCGCGCCGGCATTGGCACACCCCGTGCTGGCGGAGGGGCTGACATGGAGATCCGCGGACCCCGCCTGCTCCCCGCCCGGCGCGAGGATATCGAGCTGCACACCGCCGACGGCCTGCGACTCGTGGGCGAGCTGGCCCAGCCGGAGCTGAGCGCGCCGGTCGCGACCCTGGTGGCCCTGCACCCGCTGCCGACCGCCGGCGGGTCGATGGATTCGCACATCCTGCGCAAGGCCGCCGCGCGCCTGCCCGCCCTCGCCGATCTCGCCGTGCTGCGCTTCAACACACGCGGCACGGCGTCGCCGCGGGGCGTCAGCGGCGGCGCGTTCGACGGCGGCGCGGCGGAGCATCACGACGTGGCGGCGGCGATGGCGTTCGTGCGCGACCGCGGCCTGCCCCGACCCTGGCTGGTGGGGTGGTCGTTCGGCACGGAGCTGGCGCTCAAGTACGGCCGTGCGCACGCGATCGAGGGCGTCATCCTGCTCTCCCCGCCGTTGCACCGGGCCACGGAGGCGGAGATCGCGGCCTGGGCGCACGACCCCAGGCAGGTCGTCGCGCTCGTGCCCGAGCTCGACGACTACCTGCGTCCCGCGGAGGCCTTCGCGCGGTTCGCGCCGATCCCGCACGCCCGTCTCATCGCCGTGGACGGAGGGCGCCATCTCTGGGTGGGGGAGAGCCAGACCCGGCGGGTGCTGGATGACATCGTCGACGCGGTGAACCCGGATGCGCTTCCGTTGGCGCGGGAGTGGCCCGCGTCCTGACTACCGCTCGTTCATGCGGGGGATCAGCACCTGGCGATAGATGATCAGGATGCTTGCGGCGACCGGGATCGCGATGAGCGCGCCCAGCAGTCCGAGCAGCGCGCCTCCGGACAGCGCGGCGATCACCACGACGGCGCCGGGCACAGAGACCGCGCGGTTCATCACGCGGGGCGAGATGATGTACGCCTCGATCTGCATGTAGATGAGGTAGTAGATGGCGGCGACCAGTGCGGTGACCGGCGTCGAGCTGAGTCCCAGGCAGACCAGCACGATGATCGTGGACCCGGTCAGGGTGCCGACCAGCGGGATCAGCGAGAAGAAGAAGGCGATGACGGCGAGCACGATGGAGAACGGCGCCTGGACGATCGACAGGAAGATCAGGCTGAGCACGCCGTTGATCACGCCCATCGAGACCTGGCCCATGACGTAGTAGCCGACGGAGGCTGTGATCTGCTCGGAGAGGTCGATGAAGCGCTCGCGCTTGGAGGCGGGCACCACCTGGTAGACCGCGCCCTTGAGCGACGGGATGGCCGCGGTGAAGTAGATGGTCAGGATCAGGATGATGAAGGTGCCGCTGATCCCCGCGAACAGCGCGCCGCCGACGACGATCACACCCTGGCCGATGGAGCTGCTGATGTCGCCGAGGTTCTTGTTCAGCCAGTCGTTCACGTAGCCGAACACGGTGTCCACGTCGAGGTTGGGGAACAGGTTCTCGAGCCACTGCTTGAAGTCGGCCATCGCAGTGCCGCTGTTCACGACCTGGGTGATCTGCTGCACGAGCAGGGTGATCTGGTTCACCAGGATCGGGATGACCATCAGCACGATGCCGACGAAGGCGCCGAGCACGACGACCACGGTGATCAGCACGGCCGCCCAGCGCGGCAGCCGCCGCCGGGTCAGCCAGCTGACCATCGGGTCGAGACCGAGGCTGAGGAACAGCGCCGTGCCGACGTAGAGCAGGATCGTGGAGAGCGTCTGCACGCTCTGGATGAGCATGATGCCCAGGCCGACGCCGAGCGTCGCCACCAGCGCGGTGCGGAAGGGGTTGTGCAGCTTCATGACGTCCTTCGGGCTCGGTCCCTCAGCGTATCCGCCGCGGCGCGGGGCGCGCGGAAGCATCGCCGCGGATGCCGTGCGGAGCGCGTCGAGGGCGCCCTCGTGGCATCCATACAGGTCGCTTCGCTAGTCTGAAACGTCGAGCGGAGATCGCGGGCGAGGGCCGGCGGATCGCGGAGGAGACTATTCGTGCGTTTTGTATGGGCCGTCATGGCCTTCGTGCTGGCGGCCATCCTGATCGGGACGGGCATCGCGCAGCGGACCATCTTCCTCGGTCCCAAGGACGTCACGGCCGAACTCAGCGTCAAGAGCCCCCAGGCCTACACGGTCATCGACTCCTCCGTGTTGCGCGCGCACCCGGGCGAGCAGACGCTCGTCGCGCACGGCGACGGCACGATCTTCGTCGCCCAGGCGCGCACGGGCGACCTGGACGCGTGGCTGAGCGACACCAGCTTCAACCGCATCACGCTCGGCAAGGACGGCAAGACGTCCGCGAAGGTGATCGACCCCACTGCGAAGTCGGACGGCGAGGACGTGCAGCGCAACCCGGCGGGATCCGACCTGTGGCTGGACAGCTTCTCCGACAAGGACTCCTTGATCGACCGGATGCAGGTCCCGGAGGGTGTGAGCGTGCTCGTGGCGTCGGACGGCAAGTCCGATGCACCGACCGATCTGACCCTCAAGTGGCCCCTGGACACGGCGACGCCGTGGGCGGGGCCGCTCATGGTGGCCGGGGGTGTGTTCCTGCTGGCCGGGCTGGTGCTGTACGTGCTGGCGATCCGGCACTCCCGGCGCGGTCGGGGGCCGCGTCGCAAGGCGCCGCCGCCCCTGCCCGTCACCGAGCCGATCGACGTCGCGGAGCGGCAGCGGGTCGAAGGGACCGGTGCGGACGCCGCCGGCACCGGTTCGGCCGATGCCGAGACCGAGCCGACGCCGCCGCCCGGTGAGACCGGAGCGGCACCGACCGCGACGGGCACCGCGCACGAGCGCCGTGCCGTCCGACCGCGCCGACGCCTGCTGATGCTGCTCCCCGCCGTCGGGGTCACGGCCGCTCTGCTCACCGGATGCACCCCGGACATCTGGCCGCACGTCTCAGCCTCCCCGACTCCGTCGCCGACGGAGACCCAGAGCGCCGAGGCCGGCCAGCAGGCGCCCGCGGTCACCGAGGCGCAGGCCTCCCGGATCCTGGAGAGCATCTCCGGCACCCTCGCCGACGCCGACAAGAACCTCGATGCGGCGAAGGCGGAGACGCGCCTAGAGGGCGCCGCCCTGGATGCGCGCAAGACGGCGTACGCGGTGCGCGCGAGTGTGCCCGACTTCGCTCTGCCCGCGACGATCCCGCCGGACAAGATCAAGATCCTCGTGCCGCAGGCGTACGACGCGTGGCCTCGCACGGTGCTCATGCTCGTCGAGCACGGCAACGACGAGAAGGTCGCGCCGCTCATCATGACGATGACCCAGCAGGATCCGTGGTCGAACTACAAGATCTCCTCCGTCGCGGAGATGCAGGCCGCGGCGAAGCTGCCCAACATGGCACCCGCATGGCTGGGCGCCAAGCTCACGCCGCCGGACTCGCCGTTCCTCGCGGCCGAGCCGGACAACCTCGCGGCGGAGTTCGCGAACGTCATCGACCAGGGCGACAAGAGCGAGTTCTACGACAAGTTCGACAAGTCGGCGATCGCCTTCGCGAAGTCGGTGCAGGAGAGCCGTGCCGCGCTGCAGCAGGCGCTCAAGGACGCGAACGCGGACACCACGTCGAGCCTCGCCTTCGCCGCGACCGCGGGCCCCGAGCCGGCCGTCTCGATGTCCAGCATCGACAGCGGCGCGATCGTGGCCGTCACCCTCGATGACTCGCAGACGATCAAGCCGACCTCGGCGGATGCCGTCATCAAACTCGACAAGAACCCCTCTGCGAAGGCGCTCACCGGCGTCGACCAGTCGGCCACGGGCTTCGTGTCGGTGTACGGCGTGCAGCTCTTCTTCGCCGTCCCGGCGCAGGGCTCGAATGACAAGATCGCGCTGCTGGCCGCATCCCAGCAGCTGCAGAGTGTGACGGAGATCAAATGACCGAGATGTCCGCCGCCGCCCTCCGCGGCGCCGTCGACCTTTCCGCGCTGCGCAACCGCCCGGCGGCACCGGCTCCCGGCGCTCCGGCCCCGGTCGAGGGCGGGCCCATTCCGCTCATCGTCGACGTCACCGATGCGACGTTCGGCCAGGTTCTGGAGCTCTCCCAGAGCGTTCCGGTCGTCGTCGACCTGTGGGCGGAGTGGTGCGGCCCCTGCAAGCAGCTGAGCCCCGTGCTCGAGAAGGTCGTGAACGAGCTCGCCGGGCGTGTGGTGCTCGCCAAGGTCGACGTCGACGCGAACCCGCAGCTCGCCCAGAGCTTCCGCGCGCAGTCGATCCCGATGGTCGTCGCGCTCGTCGCGGGCCAGCCGGTGCCGCTGTTCACCGGGGCTGTCCCCGAGGAGCAGGTGCGCGAGGTGTTCGCGCAGCTGCTGCAGCTCGCGGCGCAGCACGGCGTGACCGGGACGATCCCGGTCGGCGAGGCCGAGCCCGGTGACACGGCGGAGGCGGAGGCGCCGCCCCTGCCGCCGCTGCATCAGGCGGCCTTCGACGCGATCGAGCAGGGCGACTACGCCGCGGCGATCGAGGCGTACGAGGCGGCCCTCGCGGAGAACCCCCACGACGAGGACGCCCGCGCCGGGCTCGGACAGGTGCGCCTGCTGCACCGCACCCAGGGTCTCGATCTGAACGCGGTGCGCGCGGCGGCCGCCGCGGCTCCGGGCGACATCGACGCGCAGTTCGCCGTGGCGGATCTCGACCTCGCGGGAGGCCATGTCGCCGATGCATTCGAGCGCCTGCTCGATCTGTTCACGGCCGTGCCCGCGGACGATCAGGGCCGGGTGCGCGAGCGCCTGGTGGAGCTGTTCGGCCTGGTCGGCGACGCGGACGGGCGCGTCGTGACCGCCCGCCGTCGGCTCGCGTCGCTGCTCTTCTGAGTCCTGCCCGCGGCACGCCCCACCCCGCATGGGGACGGTGGCACCGCGCGTAGGCGGCGCTCAGTCTCGCGGGGCGGGGATCGCATTCGTGCCACGCTCGGAATATGCACCGGGAGCATGCGGTTGAATGAAGGCGTGAGCGAACCCATCTCGATCGACATCTGGTCCGACATCGCCTGCCCGTGGTGCTACATCGGCAAGCGCAATCTCGAGGCGGGGCTCGCAGCCACCGCGGACGATGAGGATGCGCCGCAGGTGTCGATCACGTTCCACTCGTTCGAGCTCTCTCCGGACACCCCGGTGGACTTCGAAGGCGACGAGGCGGAGTTCCTGATGGGGCACAAGGGCATGCCGCGGGAACAGGTCGAGCAGATGCTCGATCGCGTCACCGGCATCGCCGAGCAGGCGGGACTGGGATACCGGTTCGACCTGCTGCAGCACACGAACACGGTCAAGGCGCACGAGCTGTTACATCACGCCAAGGCGCAGGGGCGTCAGCACGACATGGAGGAGCGGCTCATGTCCGCGTACTTCACGGAGGGACGCCACGTCGGCCGGATCGACGATCTCGCCGACCTCGCCGCGGAGATCGGCCTCGACCGCGATGCGGCGGTCGAGGCACTGCGCAGCGAACGGCACCTCGCCGACGTGCGTGCCGACCAGGCGCAGGCCCAGGCCTACGGCATCCAGGGGGTGCCGTTCTTCGTGCTCGACGGTCAGTACGGCGTCAGCGGTGCCCAGCCTCCGGAGGCGTTCGCCGGCGTTCTGCGCGAGCTGTGGGCTCAGCGTTCCGCGGAGCCCGGGGAGGGCTGAGCCACCCGGCGCGGAGGCGGCCCGTCAGTCGAGCGCGTCCTCGATCGCGGCGACGATCTCGGGGTCGTCGGGCACCTGTCGGGGGCGGAACCGGCGAACGGATCCGTCCGGCGAGACGAGGAACTTCTCGAAGTTCCACTCCACGCGGCCGGGCTTGCCGTTGCGGTCGGGGGTCTCCTTGAGCGCCTTGTACAGCTCGGCGGCGTTGCGCCCGTTGACCTTCACCTTGTCGTTGATCGGGAAGGAGATCCCGTACGTCGTGGAGCAGAACTCCAGGATCTGCTCCAGGGATCCGGGCTCCTGCCCGAAGAACTGGTTGCACGGGAAGCCGACGACGGTGAGCCCGCGGTCGCCGAAGCGGCGCTGCAGCTCCTCGAGCTGGGCGTACTGCGGGGTGAGGCCGCACTTGGAGGCGACGTTGACCACCAGCACCGGCCCGGAGCCGTAGTCGTCGAGGGTGCGGGTGCCGCCCTCGGCATCCGAGAACGGGATCTGGCGCAACGGAGAGTCCGACATGTCCACAAGCCTAGGCGCGGAGGGCATCCTCGGCTCTGGATCTGGGACAATGGAGGGGATATGACTCTCGCCCCGCTCTCCGTCCGGCCCCTGCAGATCGGTCCGCTGCGCATCGACGTCCCCGTCGTGCTCGCGCCGATGGCGGGCATCACCAACACCGCGTTCCGGCGGCTGTGCCGCGAGTACGGCGCCGGCCTGTACGTCAGCGAGATGATCACCTCGCGTGCCCTCGTGGAGCGCAACGCGATCACCATGCGGCTGATCCAGCATCACGAGAGCGAGACGCCGCGGTCGATCCAGCTCTACGGGGTGGATCCGGCGACCATCGCCGAGGCCGTGCGGATCATCGTCGCGGAGGACCGCGCCGACCACATCGACCTCAACTTCGGCTGCCCGGTGCCCAAGGTGACGCGCAAGGGCGGGGGAGCGGCGCTGCCCTGGAAGATCGGCCTGTTCACCGACATCGTCGAGCGCGCGGTGAAGGCGGCCGGCGACGTGCCGCTCACCGTGAAGATGCGCAAGGGCATCAGTCGGGACCACCTGACGTTCCTGGAGGCCGGGCGCGCCGCGGAGGGCGCCGGCGCTGCCGCGGTCGCGCTGCATGCGCGCACGGCCGGGGAGTACTACTCCGGCCATGCGGACTGGGCTGCGATCGGCGAGCTCAAGCAGGCCGTGACCTCGATCCCGGTGCTCGGCAACGGCGACATCTGGAGCGCCGACGACGCCGTGCGGATGATGGCGGAGACGGACTGCGACGGCGTCGTGGTCGGGCGCGGCTGCCTCGGCCGTCCGTGGCTGTTCGGCGAGCTCGCCGCAGCATTCGGCGACGAGAACGCCGTGCAGGTCGACGCGACGCTCGGCTTCGTGAAGGACGCGTTCCGTCGGCATGCGGAGCTCCTCGTCGAGTTCTTCGAGGACGAGGACCGCGGCTGCAAGGACGTCCGCAAGCACGTCGCCTGGTACTTCAAGGGCTACCCGGTCGGCGGCGACATCCGATCCGCCCTGGCTCGGGTGTCCACCCTGCAGGAGATCGACGACATCCTGGGCACGCTCGGCGACGCACCGTACCCCGGGGCTCCGGCGGAGGGCCAGCGCGGGCGCGCGGGCACCCCGAAGCGCACGGCGCTGCCGGACGGCTGGCTGGACTCGCGTGAGGTCGAGGCCTCCGTCACCGACATGATGCGCGGCGCCGAGGTCGAGAACAGTGGCGGCTGAACCCGTGGTGCGCACCTACGCCGACGGCTACGACGCGCACGACGCGGCCCGCTTCTTCAGCGAGACCCACCGCTCCGAGCGCGACGACTTCGCCCGCGACCGCGCCCGCGTGCTGCACTCCGCGGGGCTGCGCCGCCTCGCCGCGAAGACGCAGGTGCTGAGCCCGGCATCGACCGCCGACTTCGCGCGCAACCGGCTCACGCATTCGCTCGAGGTCGCCCAGGTCGGGCGCGAACTCGCCGTCGCCCTGGGCGTCTCCGCCGACGTCGTGGACACCGCCTGCCTCAGTCACGACCTCGGCCA
Organism: Actinomycetota bacterium; assembly: GCA_018268435.1. Taxonomy (GTDB): domain Bacteria; phylum Actinomycetota; class Actinomycetes; order Actinomycetales; family Microbacteriaceae; genus Microbacterium. Next base: position 951 of record JAFDWP010000126.1, on the reverse strand, counting down.
CCCGCCGTTCGGGCACAACGGCGAGCGGGCGCTCAACGACTGGGCCGAGGACATCGGCGGGTTCGAGGGCAACGCCCAGTCGCTGCGGATCCTCACGCGGCTCGAGGCCAAGGTGCTCGACGACCACGATCGCTCGGTCGGGCTGAATCTGACCCGGGCCAGCCTCGACGCCACCTGCAAGTACCCGTGGACGGTGGACAGCCCGCTGCCGGATCCGGGCGGGCGCCTGAAGTTCGGCGTTTACCCGGAGGACGAGGACGTGTTCCGCTGGATGCGCGAGGGCGCCCCCGGGCGTCTGCGCTGCATCGAGGCCGAGATCATGGATCTCTCCGATGACATCGCGTACTCGGTGCACGACTTCGAGGACGCGATCGTGAACGGCTACCTCGACGTCGCGCAGCTGGCGGATCCGGTGGAGCACCACGCGCTCGTCTCCCGGATCCAGCAGTGGGTCGGCTACGATTTCACCCGCGAGGACCTCGCCGACGCGCTGTACCGGCTCACCCGCCAGCCCATGTGGCTGGCGTCGTTCGATCGCTCCCGCCGCGATCTCGCCCGGCTGAAGAACCTCACCAGCGACATGATCGGGCGCTTCGCGCGTGCTGCGGTCGCCGCGACGCGCGAGGCCTACCCCGGGGCGAGCCTGGCCCGGTACAGCGCCCACGTGGTGGTGCCGAAGGTCATCGAGGCGGAGATCGCGGTGCTCAAGGGCATCATGGGCCAGGCCATCGTCACCATCGACGCTCGCCGCGGGGTATACAAGGAGCAGCGCCGCGTGCTCAAGCGTCTCGCCGACGCGCTCTGGTCGACCGATGCGCTGTGGACGGCCGGCGCCGACGTGCTCGAGCCCGCGTTCGCCGCCGACTTCCACGCCGCCGGATCCGACGCCGAGCGCGCGCGGGTCGTGGTGGATCAGATCGCCAGCCTGACCGACCAGACCGCGGTGGACTG
>JAFDWP010000125.1 GCA_018268435.1 Actinomycetota bacterium | reverse complement strand
CGCGACCCCGCCTCGCGCGGGGCTGAGCTTCGGTGCCGGCATCGGCATCGGCACCGCGATCGGGTGCGGATCCATGATCATCGCGCTCGTGCTGTTCTTCGGCCTCGCGAACCTCGGGATCGCGTTCTCGATCGGCGCCGTGGCGCTGCCGCTGATCGCGGGTGCCGTGCTGATGTTCTGGCGCAGGACGCGCGGCATCGGACTCGGCGTGCTGATCATCTCCGCCGCGACCTGGATCGTCGTGATCGGACCGTGCCTGGGGCTGATCGGCGGGTTCTGAGCCGCCGATCAGCCCCGGCGGCCGGTCTCGGTCAGGGCCGGGTGAGCTCCTCCAGCACCTCGACGACGTGCCGGTACGGCTGACCGGTGGCGCGGCTCATGCCGAGCTCGCAGGTGCGGTTCGCCGAGACGTAGGCGTCGAAGCCGCCGCGTTCGGCCCCGGCGGCGGCGACCTCGGCCGCCTCGACCGCCGTCGCGCTCGCGGTCAGCTCGGGGTGCAGCATCCCGCGGTCTCCGGCGAAGGCGCAGCAGCCCCAGCCGTCGGGCACGTACACCTCGTCGGCGACGGCCGCGGCGAGCTCCCGCAGGGCTCCGGACGCGCCGAGCTGCGTCGTCGAGCAGGTGGGGTGCACCGCGACCGAGCGGATCCGCTCCCGCACCTGCAGCTTCGGCAGAGCCTCCCGGACGAGGAACGTGGTGGCGTCCTCGATGCGCAGTCGCGCGTACTCCGGGCGCTCGGCCACGGCCTTGGCGAGCATCACATGCAGCCCCTCCGTGCAGGACGCCGCATCGCAGACCACGGGCAGCGCACCCTCGCGGCTCGCCCGCCACAGCGCCGGCAGCACCCGCTCGGTCATCGTCGTGTAGCCGTCGAGCTGCCCCTTCGACTTCCACGGGGTGCCGCAGCAGAGGCCTCCGGCGTCCGGCGGAACGCTGTACGCGATCCCCGCCCGCTCCAGCAGCAGCCGCACCGCCTCGCGGGATCCTTCGCCGCCCTTCGTCTCGCTGTGCTCGCTCAGGGACCGGGAACGGGATCCCGCCTGCTCCGCGCCGAACATGGTGCCGATGCAGGATCCGAACAGCACCGCCTGGGAGTCCAGCGGATCCGTCGCGGCGAGCGCCCGCGTCCCGCCGGCCGGCAGACCGGCGTCATACAGCGGCACCGTGTCGGCGCCCAGCATCGCACGGCCGACGCGGGTGACGGCGGTGACCAGCGGCGCGGGCAGCGCCTTCGCCACGCTCAGGGCGAGGCCGCCGCCGCGGGTCACGGTGCCCCAGCCCTTGGCGGCGACGTTCCACACGCCCTCCTCGAACCGGTTCGCCTCCTCCGCGCGCAGCCGCCGCACCAGGTCGCCCGTGTTGATGTCGACGGGACAGGCCACGCCGCACATGCCGTCCACCGCGCAGGTCTGCACCGCGTCGTAGTCGTAGTCGCGGGAGATCTCCGCCGCGAGGTCCGTCTCCCCGCGGTGCAGCGCCGCGGTCATGTCGCGGCGCAGCACGATGCGCTGGCGCGGGGTGAGCGTGACGTCCTTGCTCGGGCAGGTCGGCTCGCAGTACCCGCACTCGACGCAGCGGTCGATCTCGCTCTCCACCGTCGGCACGATCTTCAGATCCGCCAGGTACGACGTCTCGTCGTCTGACAGCACGACCCCGGGGTTGAGGATCCCGTGCGGATCCAGGAGTCCCTTGATCTCCCACATCATGTCGGTGAGCACGTCGCCGTACTGGCGCCGCACGAACGGCGCCATGATCCGGCCGGTGCCGTGCTCGGCCTTGAGCGTGCCGCCGTGCGAGAGCACGAGCTCCACAAGGTCCTCCGTGAACGCCTCGTACCGGCGCAGCGCCGCGTGGTCGTCGAAGCGCTCGTTGATGAGGAAGTGCACGTTGCCGTCCTTGGCGTGCCCGAAGATCACGCACCCCTCGTAGCCGTGCCCGGCGAACAGCGCGGTGAGCCCCTCGCACACGGCGAGCAGCTCCTCGACGGGCACCGCGATGTCTTCCAGCAGTGCGGTCGTGCCGGACGGACGGGCCCCGGCGACCGCCGTGTACAGGCCCTTGCGCACCGTCCACAGCTCGCCGCGCTCCGCCGGATCCTGCGTCATCCGCGCGGGCGTCGTGAGCGGCAGGCCCGCGACGTGCGCGAGGGCCGTGTCCACACCGCGCACGAGGGCGGCCGGGTCGGCGGCGTGCACCTCGATGAGCAGCGCGGCGTGCCCCTGCACGTCGATGTCGGCGATGACGTCCGGCACCGTGCTCAGGGTCTGCGCGACCCGGAGCGAGGCGGCATCGAGCAGCTCGATCGTGGCGAGGCCGAGTGCGGTCAGCCCGGGCAACGCGGCCATCGCGTCGGAGAGCGTGTCGAACACGAGCAGGCCGGTGGAGATCTCGGGCTGGATCGGGACGGTGCGGAACCGCGCCTCCGCGACGAACGCGAGCGTACCCTCGGATCCGATCACGAGGTGCTCCAGGATCCGCACCGGATCCTCGAAGTCGAGCAGGGAGTTCAGCCCGTAGCCCATGGTGTTCTTCATGGAGAACTTCCGCGCGACCTCGGCGCTCAGCGCGGGGTCGGCGCTGAGCCGGTTGCGCAGGTGCTCCAGCCCGTGCGCGATCGCGGGTTCGTGCTCGCGCAGCTGGGCGGCGGCGTCCGGCGCGGCGGTGTCGAGCACGGTCCCGCTCGGCAGCACGAGCAGCATCGACTCGATCGTGCGGTAGGAGTTCTCCACGATCCCGCAGGCCATGCCGCTGGAGTTGTCGGCCACCACGCCGCCGATCGTGCAGGCGATCTCGCTGGCCGGATCCGGGCCGAGCTTGCGGCCGAACCGCGCCAGCCGGGTGTTCACCTGGCGCACGGTGGCGCCGGGCTGCGCGGCGACGGACGTGCCGTCGGGGCTGACGCTGATGCCGCGGAACGCCGAGCGGGTGTCGACCATGACGTCGCCGGTCACGCCCTGCCCGCTGAGGCTCGTGCCGCCGGAGCGGAAGGTCAGGCTGCGCCCTGCGGCGCGCACCGCGGTGAACACCCGGGCGACGGCGGCGGCGTCCTGCGGCACGAGCACGGCGTCGGGCACGAGCAGGTAGTGCGAGGCGTCGTGCGCGCGGGCGAAGCGGTCGATGGTGCGGGATGCGACCCGCACGTCGGTGCCGAGCAGGGCGTCATCGAGCGGCGCCCGTTCGACGGAATCGGGGACCACGGTGGCGGACATGCAGGGCTCCTCGGCGGATCGGGGTGACTCCAGTATCGTCCGGTTCGCGCGGCGCCGTCGGGGCGGGCGCCGCTCGGGTGGGGCGGGAGTCGCGTCGGGTTCGTCGTTCGGGACGGGCCGGGCGGGGTCGGTGGTTCGTGGGGTGCGGGGACGGGGGGGTCGGGGCACGGGGCGATTCAGGCGAGGGAGACCGGATCCGCGACCCGGAACACGCCGTCGACGAGCACGGGCACCGTCGTCGACACGTCCCGCTGCGCCGCGAGCTCGACGTCGGCGCCCTGGCCGTCGTCCCGCAGCTCGACGCCGCTCGACGAGGCGGTGAACAGGTGCCGCGTCGCCCGGGCGAGGCTGGTGTAGGCGGCGCCGGCGGCGGCCGCCTCGGGCGAGCAGGCGTCGATCCCGAGCGCGCCGAGCGCGTCGATCACGGCTCCCGCGGTGAGCAGGTCCTCCACCGAGAAACGCACGGTGTCGTCGTCGCGCACCTCGCCGCCGGCCACGATCGCGACCTTCACGCGATATCCGAGGGCGTGCTGACGCGCGAGGATCCATTGCGCGACGGCCGTGCGGTTGCGCAGCGACGCGGCGAGCACCGGCACGCCGAAGCCCGCCGCCGCGGCCGAGAGCCGGGATCCGTTGAACGACGGCACCACCGCGCGGCGCGCCCCGAACGCGGCCACGTTCTCGGCGGTCAGGCTCGACGGGGACAGCGTCACCCCCGCCCCGCCGCGGGGACCGGCGAGCCGCGCGTCGCCGAAGCCGCCGGCGGCCGCGACGGCCTCCGCCTCGGGGCGCTTCCCGGGGAACGGCTGCACCTCCAGCCCCTCGGACACGGCCCGCTCCACGGTCGTGGTGAACGAGATCGCGTCGATCACGACGATCACGCCCGCGCCCTGCGCGATCGACCGCAGCCCTTCGCGCGCCCAGTCGAAGCGCACCTCGTAGTCCTGCTGCAGCGGATGGTCCGGGCTCATCGGGGATCTCACCCCGGAATGCTACCCGCGGCGCGGAACGGATCCGGCGCCAGATCCTCCCGCGTGCTCCCGCGTGCTCCCGTGCGCTCCCGTCCCTCGGTCCGACGGGGCGGACGCGGTGCGACGCGGAGAGGTGTGACGCGCAGCGACGAGACGTGTCACGGCATGGTGTGACGAGACGCGGTGCTGGGTGGAGCGAATCGACGTGCGCATCGGCCGACGGGATACCCTGGATCCCGCCGTTCCCGCCGCCGCAGACACTCGAGGAGGGCGATGTTCGACAGCCCGCTCTCCGCCTCCGCGTACGAGGTGCTCCACGTCTCGGCCACCGCCGACGACGAGGAGCTGCGCCGCGCATACCGGCTGCAGCTGCGCCGCACCCACCCCGACACCGGGGGCGATTCGACCGTGTTCATCCAGGTGCAGCGCGCGTGGGAGCTCGT
>JAFDWP010000124.1 GCA_018268435.1 Actinomycetota bacterium | reverse complement strand
GGCAGATCTTCGTCAAGGGCGAGGTCATCAAGACGGTGCCCGAGGAGGACATCGTCGCGACCCTCATCGAGGAAGCGAACCGGATCGCGGCCGAGATGGGCCCGGACGCTCCGCTTGGCACCGCGCAGGTCGTTACCTCGTGACCAGCGCCACGATCGTCAGCTTCCCGGCGGGATCCCTCGTCGAGACCGCCCACGTGGTCGGCGTGCATGCGGTGGGGGACGGTGCCGTCGTCGTCCTGGACCGGACGCCGTTCCACCCCGTCGACCACACATGGCCGGACCAGCCCGGTGATCGCGGCGCGCTGCGCATCGACGACGTCGAGGTCGTGGTGACCGAGGCTGTGATGGCGGCGGTCAGCGACGAGGGCGTGGTCGCGGTCGGTGCCGACATCCCGGTCAAGCGCGGTGCGGAGGGCTGGACGTGGCTGGTCGGCCATCGGGTCGACGCCGCTCCGTCGGTGCTTACCCCGGGTGCCGCCGCCGAGGCCACGGTCGATGCGGAGCGCCGTGCCGGGCTGAGCCGGGGGCACACGGCCTGTCACCTCGCCTCTCTGGCACTGGACCTCGCGCTCGCGGACCTCTGGCGCAAGGATCCCGGATCCGATGCGCTCGGAACGCCCGACTTCGAGAGCCGTGCCAACCAGACGAGCTTCATCCACCCCGACAGGTCGGTCGACGAGTACCGACTCGGCAAGAGCCTGCGCAAGGCGGGCTTCGACACCGAGGGCTTGGCCGCGTCGCTCGCCGAGCGCGAGGAGCGGATCAACGCGCAGCTCGCCGCCTGGGTGGCGTCGGCGGCGACGAGTCGCATCGACGTCGAGGGTGAGACCATCGTGGACCGCCGGCGCTGGGTGTGCGACCTCCCGGAGGGGACGGCGACGATCCTGTGCGGCGGCACGCATGTCGCGTCGCTCGCGGAGTTCGCGTCGATCCGGGTGACGCTGGAGCTCGCTGAGCAGCTGCTCGTCATGCGCACGGACGTCGTCCCGGCGTAGCCGTCGTCCGCCGCCGATCGGGCGCCCGTTCATGGTCGCGCCGCCGTGCGGAATCTCTTCGGGGGAGGGTCGATACCCGCCCAGGCGTACGCGAGCGCCGGTTTGACGGGCAGGCTCCACCGCTCGCCGTCCGGATGGCGCAGCACGAAGTCGTCCGTGCCGTCGCGCGTGATCCGCCAGCCGCCGTGGTGCAGCTGCATGTGATGGAAGCGGCAGAGCAGGATGCCGCGATCGAGGTCGGTGCGTCCGCCGTCGCGATGCCACTCGTCGATGTGATGCGCTTCGCCGAAGGACGCGGGGCGATCGCAACCCGTCCAGCGGCATCCGCCGTCGCGGATCGCGAGCGCGAGCCGTTGCTTCGATGTGAACAGCCGCTGCTCCCTGCCGACGTCGAGCGGGTTGCCGCGGCCATCGACCACGACCCGGACTGCGCCGATGTCGCACGCGGTCTGTTCCGCGATCGCCGCGGGGAAGGTGTGCAGATGGTCTTCGGCGTGCGCGATCGGGGCGACCGCGCCGTCTGCGGTGACGACCTGGACGATACGGACCCCCGCGCGACGCGTGCCGAAAACGGTCGGCGCATCGGCCACCGCGCCGGTGCGGAGCAGATCGATGAGCAGGTCGTAGCCGAGCTGATCGTTCGTGCGGGCGTCATCGGCGAGGGACTGCGCGCGCGCCTTCTCCTCCGCGTCGACGAAGCGGGGTCCTCCGGTGCGCGGGCGCAGCGCGTTCGCGATGATCGTCGCGGCCCACGCATAGCCCTCGTCGTCGAAGTCGATCGCTCCGCGGCGGTGACCGTCGGCGGTCGTCCAGATCCGGAACGAGCGCGCGGCGAACCGTTCGTCGAACCGCCGTGACGCGCCCTCGGGGTCGAGGCGGTCGCGGATCGCCCGGGCGGACGCACCCAGCATCTCCGGGGTGTCATGGGCGGCCGTCGCGAGGAGCTGCTCGGTCGCCAGCGCCCAGAGCTCACGCATGAGCGCGTCGTGCTCCATGCGCTCCCGCACGCCGGCGGCCTCCTCCGCGGCCGGCGGGTCGGCCAGGCCCTGTCGGACCGCGTCGTGCTGTGCGGAGGTGATCGCGCCCGACAGCAGTGCCCCGTCCAGAGCGGCATGCCACGGTTCGAGGTGGGGGCCTCGTCGCCCCGTTCGTCCGGCTCCAGGTCGGTGACTCCGATGGGCTCCCCGCTCCGTGCGTCCGGTGAGTCCGCCGCGAACAGGGACTCCCCGACGCGCACCTGTCGAGTGGCCTCGGCCCGCGTGCATCCCGTGAGGTCTTGGAGCAGCGCGGCCGTGCTGCGGTGCCCCCGCGCCTGAGCGAGCCCGTTCTGCCCGGCGGTGCGGGCGGACCGGTTCGCCGCGACGCCGGAGGCGACGACCCGGATCCGCTCGACGCCGCGCACGAGATCGGAACAGGCTCGCAGCGTGCGGACCACGTCGTCGTCGGTCAGCGCGCCGACGGCGGCGCGCAGGTCGGCGGGATCGAGCGCATCACCGAGCAGGTCGCGCAGGGTCTGCGCCTGCGCATCCAGTTCGGTGAAAAGTTCCATACTTCATTGTCGCAAGAACCACCGACATTCGGGTATATGATCCACTATCTGTGGATAGCATCACCGATGTGCCGTCTGTGAGGGCCGCCCCCACCCTCGTCACGCCACGGCGAAAGAGACCTGCCCCTTCGCTACGTCGGCGGCGGTCAGCGTCACGGCGACCCGGGTGCCGGCCGCGGCGGACTCCGGCAGCGCCACGGGGGCCGTCACGGGCGGATCCTCGAGCTGCACGGTGCCGCGCTCGCCGTTGCGCTTGATGATCGCCGCCTCGAACGTCTGGCCGACGCGCGGTGCGAGCAGCGCCGCCTCGACGAGGTCGATCGTGCGGGCGTTGAGGGTCGAGGAGCGCTGCGCCGACACGCGCATGAGGTCCGGCACCAGCGGCAGGCTCTCGTGCACCCACGCGGGCACGTCCTCGCCCCGGCTCACCGCGAGTGAGACGGTGAGCGACCACCGGTCCACGAGGCGTCGCAGGGGAGCGGTGGCGTGCGCATACGGTGCGGCGATCGCGGCCTGCAGGGTCTCGGCCGGGAGCGATCCGTCGAACGCGACGTACCCCGCGCCGCGGAACAGCGCCGAGGCCGCCTGCAGGATCGGCAGCGTGCGCGGGTCGTCGCGGTCCAGCGCGCGCAGGTAGTCGCCGTACCGCCCGGTCGTCCACGGCGTGCCGAGGACCTCGGTCTGCCGGCGGAATGTGTCGAATGCCGCGTCATCGGGCTGCGGCATCGTGCGCAGGATCCCGATCTTCGCCTGGAGCATGAACTGCGCCGCGGCCATCCCGGTCATGAGCGAGAGCTGCGCGTTCCAGTCCTCCACCGGCAGGGGAGTGCGGCGCTCGATCGCGTACGTTCCGTCGTCGTGGCGCACGACCTCCTCGTCGGGCAGGTTCAGGCTCGCGCCGCCGCGCTCCGCCTCCTGCTCCAGGCGCAGCCGCCCGATCTCGGGCAGGAGCGCCGCGGGGGACTCGCGGCCCGCGTCGAGATCGGCCTGCACGGTCACGTAGTCGAGCTTGGCCCGCGACCGGATCAGCGCGCGTTCGAGCCGCGTGGCCGTGACGGATCCCGTCGAGTCCAGGGCGAACGTCCACACCAGGGCGGGGCGGTCCTGCTCCGGCAGCAGCGAGGCGTGGTCCTCGCTGAGCACCCGCGGGTGCAGCGGGATAGTCCCGTCCGCGGCGTACAGCGTCTCGCCGCGCGCGCGGGCCGCGGCATCGAGCGCGCCGCCGGGCGTCACGAACGACGGCACGTCGGCGATCGCGTACCGCACCGTGTAGCCGGATCCGGCCCGCTCCAGCTGGAAGGCCTGGTCGAGATCCATGGACCCGGCCGGATCCAGCGTCGCGAAGGCGATGTCGCGCAGGTCGAGCTCCGGGAGCGGAGGCGCGGCCGCCGTGGCCTCGGCGAGCGCCTCCGCCGGGAACTCCGTCGGAGCGTCGAGCTCGGTGCGCAGCGCGGCGAGGGCCGTGGCGAGCTCGGACTGCGCGGCGGACGGGGCGACGTGCGATC
>JAFDWP010000123.1 GCA_018268435.1 Actinomycetota bacterium | reverse complement strand
GGCGGCTCGCGGAGGCGCGCAGGCGCCGTCCCGTGGCGCTCTGCAGCTCATGCACCTCGGGCGGGGCGTCGCCCGCGCCGTGGATCCAGGCGGCGCTCATCCCCGCGAAAGCAGCCCCCCGGATCCCGTGCGTGAGCGGCGCGAGGGAGGCGGCGCGCAGGACCGCGGTCTCGACGAGGTCGGCCGGCGCGTAGGCCTCGCCGAGCTCGACGACGTCGCCGTCCAGCCGCGCCGCGCTGAGCTCCGTGAGGGAGAGGCGTTCGCCGGGGAGGTGCAGGAAGGGGCCGTGCATGCGTCCAGTGTGCGCCAGGACGCCACAGGGCGGGGATCCGTGGATCCCCGCCCTGTGGACAACTCGCCTTCGTGCTCAGCCGTCGAGCGCGCTCAGCCAGGCGCGACGCGCCTCGAGCGCATCGGTCGCCTCCTTGAGCGCTTTCGCATCCCCCGACTTCTCGGCGGCGTCGCGCTCGGACTCGAGCTTGGCGATCGCCTGCAGGAGCTGCTCGCTCATCGCTCCGGCGCGGGCCTTCGTCTCGGGGTTGTTGCGCTTCCAGTCGACGTCCTCGCGCGACTTCAGCTCCTGCTCGATCACCCGCAGGCGATCGTCCAGCGCACGCTCCTTCTCTCGCGGGAAGATCCGTCCGACCTCGTCCCACTGCCGCTGGATGCGGGTGAGCAGGGCGCGCGCCTTCACGAGGTTCGCCTCGTCGCGGACGGCCTTGGCCTCCTCGAGCAGCGCGGTGCGCGCCTCGATGCGGGGCGCGGACTCGGCTTCGGTGGCAGCGGCCTGCTCGGCGCGCGCCGAGTAGAGCGCGTCGCCGGCGGCCTTGAACCGCGCCCAGAGCGCGTCATCGGCCTTGCGTCCGGCGCGGCCGGCAGACTTCCACTCGTCGAGCAGCCCCCGGTACGCGGGAATGCCGTCCACGCCCTTCGGGGCGAGGGCCTCGGCACGCTCGACCAGGCGGGACTTGCGGTCGCGCGCGACCTTGTGGGTCTCGTCGAGCTCCGCATAGAAGGCGCGGCGCTGGCGGTCGACCGTGGCCCGTGCATCCCGGAAGCGCTTCCAGAGCTGGTTCGCGGTGCCCTTGGGCAGGCGGAGGCCGTTCTGCTGGTGGCTCTGCCAGGCATCGAACAGCGAGGACATCTCCTCGGTGACCTGCTTCCACTGCACGGAGGAGAGGTCCTGCGCGGCGATGGCCTCGGACCGCTCCACGAGCGCGGTGCGCTCGGCGATCGCGGCGTCGACGGCGGCCTTGGACGCCTGCGCCTCTGCGGCGGAGGCGTCGGCGAGCGACGCGGTCAGCGCGTCCAGGCGTGCGCGGAGCCCGGCGAGATCGCCGACCGCCGCCGCATCGGTCACCTCGACGACCAGGTGCTGCGCCTGCTTGGACAGGTCACCCGCCCCGGAGCCGCCGGCCTGCACACGCTGCTCGAGCGTGCTCACCTTGAACGCCAGGTCCTCGAACTTGCGCACGAAGTAGGCGAGGGCCTCGGCGGGCGTGCCGTCGGGGTACTGCCCGACCTCGCGCCATTCCTCGCCCTCGCGCACGGACACGGTGCCGTCCTCGGTGACGCGTCCCCAGGTGGCCGCGTCGACGGTGCTCACCGGTGCGGGAGCCGCGGACGCGGCGGGCACGGCCGGGCGGATGGCCGTAGCCGGCGGGCGCGGCATGGCCGTCGGGCGGGGGACGGCGGACGGACGCGGCGCGGGGACCGCGGGTGCCGGGGCCGGCGCATCCGCTGCTGCGGCCGCATTCGTCTCGGGTGATTCGTCGACCGCGGTGGCGTTCTCGGCGGCGCTCGGCGCCACCTGCTCTTCGCTGACGGACTCTTCGGGGGTGTGCTCTTGCGTGGACACGGTGAACTCCTTGCGCGGCGCGCCGCGGGAGGCGGAAAGGACAGCCTCAGCCTAGTACGCCGCGTGACGTCGGGCGGGGGAGCGGTTCAGCCCGCGGGCGTCTCCGTCGCCGTCGGCTGCGGCGTGAGGGGCGCCTCGGGCGCAAGGGTCGGCGTGCTCGAGGGTGACGGCTTCGGTGCGGGCGCGGTCGCCTCGGCGTGCACCACCTGGCTCACCACGGCGCCGACGACGATGAGCGTGCCCGCCACCACGGCGACCGTGTTGTCGCGCACGCGTCGGCGGATGCCGTCCGCGTGCAGGGTCTGACGCGCGGTGTGCAGGCGGGAGCGCTCCTGCTGCACGCGCGCCTGCTGCGCACGGGCGTTCGTCGAGCGGCGAGCGGCCATGGATCCTCCCGGGGTGTCGAGGACCGAGCCTACAGCGCGACGGCCGCCCTGCCGCGCAGCGTGACCCCGGGAGCGACGCCGGGTGGGACCGAGTGTCGGGCGGCCCGGATAGCCTGGTGCGCATGACTCCTGCAGCCCCGTTGATGAGCGGGCAGACACCGCTCGCCGTGCGGATGCGCCCGATCTCTCTCGACGAGGTGGCAGGGCAACAGCACCTGCTGCGGCCGGGGTCGCCCATCGTCACCCTGGCGGATCCGTCGGCGAAGACGGCGTCGAGCGTGTCGATGATCCTCTGGGGTCCGCCCGGCACGGGCAAGACGACGCTCGCACAGGCGATCGCGCGATCGTCGGGGCGGCGCTTCGTCGAGCTTTCCGCAATCACCGCCGGCGTCAAGGACGTGCGCGAGGTCATGCAGGAGGCGCTCAACCAGCGCGATCTGTACGGTCAGTCCACGATCCTCTTCCTGGATGAGATCCACCGCTTCACGAAGGCGCAGCAGGACGCCCTGCTGCCCGGGGTGGAGAACGGATGGGTGATCCTCATCGCGGCGACCACGGAGAACCCCTCGTTCTCGGTGATCTCACCGCTGCTGTCGCGGTCGCTGCTGCTCACGCTCCAGCCGCTCACCGATGATGACATCGGCCTCCTGGTCGACCGGGCGGTCGAGGATCCGCGCGGGCTGAACGGTCGGGTCGCGCTCGACGATCCCGCCCGCGCCGCGCTCGTTCGGCTCGCCTCGGGCGATGCCCGCCGCGCGCTCACCGGGCTGGAGGCCGCGGCGGCCGTCGCGACCGCACCGGAGCGGCTCACCGAGGACGAGACGTCCGTCGTCACCGATGACGACGTCGCGCAGGCGGTGGACCGGGCGCTGCTGCGCTACGACCGGCAGGGCGACGAGCACTACGACGTGATCAGTGCGTTCATCAAGTCGATCCGCGGCTCGGACGTCGACGCCGCGGTGCACTATCTGGCGCGCATGATCGAGGCGGGGGAGGATCCCCGGTTCATCGCGCGGCGCCTGGTCATCTCGGCGTCGGAGGACATCGGACTCGCGGATCCGCAGGCGCTCCTCATAGCCACGGCGGCCGCCGATGCGGTCGCGTTCATCGGCATGCCCGAGGGGCGGATCCCGCTCGCGGAGGCGACCATCTACCTCGCCACGACGGCCAAGTCGAACGCGGCGTACGCGGCCATCGATGCGGCCATCGCCGACGTCCGTGCCGGGGGCTTCGGTCGCGTCCCGCTGCATCTGCGCGACGCGCACTATCCCGGCGCCAAGCGGCTGGGGCACGGCAAGGGCTACCGGTATCCGCACGACAGCGACGCGGGCATCGTGCCGCAGCAGTATCTGCCGGATGAGCTGCGCGGGCGGCTGTACTACCAGCCCAAGCCGCTCGGCGCGGAACGCGACGTGCGGGCGCGGCTGGAGCGGATCCGGCGCATCCTGGGCGACCGATAGGGGTGAGGCCGGGGATCGGTGCTCAGGCCGGTCTGATAGCATGGATCGGCTCGAAACCCAGTTTTCGGGCATCTCTCCACTCCTGCACCACCCTCTCGTCCGCCCCGGCGTGCGTTCGTGAGGGGCGGAATCGAGACGATACGTCCGCGAGCCGTGACAGCCACGGCCGCGTATCGAAAGGAACACTTCGTGGTCACGAAGTCCCAGGACCGCCGCAAGGTGCGTCTGTCGCGCGCCCTCGGCGTCGCGCTCACCCCCAAGGCCGCCCGCTACCTCGAGAAGCGTCCCTACGCTCCGGGTGAGCACGGCCGCACCAAGCGCAAGGCGGACAGCGACTACGCCGTCCGTCTGCGCGAGAAGCAGCGCCTCCGCGAGCAGTACGGCATCCGCGAGAAGCAGTTGGTCATCCAGTTCAACGAGGCCCGTCGCAAGGACGGCCTGACCGGTGAGAACCTCGTCGAGCAGCTCGAGATGCGTCTTGACGCCCTCGTGCTGCGCTCCGGCCTCGCGCGGACCACCGCGCAGGCCCGCCAGCTCGTCGTGCACCGTCACATCCTCGTCGACGGCCAGCTCGTCGACCGCCCGTCGTTCCGTGTGAAGCCGGGCCAGCTCATCCACGTCAAGGCCAAGAGCGAGGGCCTCGAGCCCTTCCAGGTGGCTGCCGCCGGCGGTCACGCCGAGGTGCTGCCCCCGGTTCCGGGCTACCTCGAGGTCGAGCTCGACAAGCTGCAGGCCCGCCTGGTCCGTCGCCCGAAGCGCGCCGAGGTCCCCGTGACCTGTGACGTGCAGCTGGTCGTCGAGTACTACGCGGCTCGCTGATCCAGCGAACTCTGCGAACACGCCAAGGAGGCGTCGGGGGCAACCCCGGCGCCTCCTCGGCGTTTGCGCATACGATGGAGACCGTTGTGACAAGCGACCCGATCCGGAGGTGGTGACATGAAGAGCCTGCTGTGGTTCCTCATCGGCGTGATCGGCGGTTTCGTCGCCGCGCACTTCCTGAACAAGGACCCTCGCGGCCACGACGTGCTCGCGGCCGTCGATGACCGGATCAACGAATTCACCGGGATCCTCTCCGACGCGTTCCGTGCGCAGGAGGCCCGTCTCACCCAGGACGGCACCGCGGACTGACGCGGCCCCGCCCCTTCCGACCCCGCGCTCGCGCGCGCCCCGACAGCAAGGACCCCCAGACGAGCATGAAGACCGCGGAGATCGCGCAGCGCTACCTGAGCTACTTCGAGAAGAACGATCACCTCATCGTCCCCTCGGCGTCGCTCGTCAGCGACGACCCCTCGCTGCTGTTCACCGTCGCGGGCATGGTCCCGATGATCCCGTACCTCACCGGCGTGGTCCCTGCTCCGCATCCGCGCATCGCGGATCTGCAGAAGTGCATCCGCACGAACGACATCGAGGAGGTCGGGCGCACGGCGCGTCACGGCACCTTCTTCCAGATGCTGGGCAACTGGTCGTTCGGCGACTACTTCAAGGAGGGTGCGATCCGCTACGCATGGGAGCTGCTCACCAGCTCCGAGAGCGACGGCGGGCTCGGCTTCGACGAGAAGGACCTCTGGGTCACGGTATTCGAGACCGATGACGAGGCGGAGGCGATCTGGCGCGACGTGATCGGCCTGAAGCCGCAGCGCATCCAGCGCCTGGGCCGGGCGGACAACTACTGGAACACCGGTCAGCCGGGTCCCGGCGGCCCGGACAGCGAGATCTTCTTCGACCGCGGCCCCGCGTACGGTCAGGACGGCGGCCCTGCCGTCGATGACAACCGGTTCCTGGAGATCTGGAACCTGGTGTTCATGCAGGACTTCATCGACAACATCCAGGGCAAGACCGAGTTCGACATCGTCGGCGAGCTGCCGATGAAGAACATCGACACGGGCATGGGCCTGGAGCGCGTCGCCTTCCTCAAGCAGGGCGTCGAGAACATGTACGAGACCGACCAGGTGCGTCCCGTCCTCGACCGCGCGGTGGAGCTCTCCGGGCGCACCTACGGCGCCGAGCACGCCGACGACGTGCGCTTCCGCGTGGTCGCCGACCACGTGCGCTCCTCGCTCATGCTGCTCTCCGACGGCGTGCGCCCCTCGAATGAGGGCCGCGGCTACATCCTGCGCCGTCTCATGCGCCGCACGGTGCGTTCGATGCGCCTGCTGGGCGTGGACGAGCCGGTGTTCCCCGAGCTGTTCATCGCGTCCAAGGACGCGATGAAGTCCGCCTACCCGATCCTCGAGCAGGACTGGGCGCAGCTGTCCACGGCGGCCTTCGCCGAGGAGGAGACCTTCCGCCGCACGCTCGACGCCGGATCGACGATCCTCGATCTGGCCCTCGCCGACACGAAGAAGGCCGGATCCGAGACGCTCCAGGGTGCGGAGGCGTTCCTGCTGCACGACACCTACGGCTTCCCGATCGACCTCACGCTGGAGATCGCGGAGGAGGCGGGCCTTGCCGTCGACCGGACCGCCTTCGACGACCTCATGCAGCAGCAGCGCGCCCGTGCCAAGGCCGACGCCCGCAGCCGCAAGCGCCAGATCGCCGACGTCTCGGTGTACGGCGAGCTGCGCGCCAAGGGCGAGACCTCGTTCCTCGGCTACGACGAGCTGGAGACCGCGTCGACCGTGCTCGGGATCCTCGTCGACGGCACCTCGGTCGCGAGCGCCGCGGAGGGACAGGTCGCAGAGGTCGTGCTCGCGGAGACCACGCTGTACGCGGAATCGGGCGGCCAGGTCGCCGACAAGGGCGTCATCACGGGCCCCGGGTACGCGCTCGAGGTGCTCGATGTGCAGCGCCCGGTGCCCGGACTGATCAGCCACACCGTCGAGGTGACCAGCGGCGTGGTGTCGGTCGACGCCCCCGCCACCACGACCGTGGACGCGGCGAACCGCCGCGCCGCCCGTCAGGCGCACTCCGCCACACACCTCGTGCACGCCGCCTTGCGCGACACCCTGGGCAAGACCGCGACGCAGGCGGGCTCGCTGAACCGCGCCGGCTACCTGCGCTTCGACTTCTCCTGGGGACAGGCGCTGTCCGCCGAGACGAGGTCGGAGATCGAGGAGATCGCGAACCGGGCTGTGCACGACGGGCTCGAGGTCACCACGCGCATCATGTCGCTGGACGACGCGAAGGCCGCCGGCGCCATGGCGCTGTTCGGCGAGAAGTACGGCTCGACGGTGCGCATGGTCGACATCGGCGGTCCCTGGTCCCGTGAGCTGTGCGCGGGCACGCACGTCTCCTCCAGCGCCGAGATCGGCCTGATCAACCTGGTCGGCGAGTCGTCGGTGGGCGCATCGAATCGGCGTGTGGAGGCCCTGGTCGGCCAGGACGCGTTCCGCGAGTTCGCCGCCGAGCGCGTCCTCGTGTCCCAGCTCACCACGGCGCTGAAGACGCCGCGGGACCAGCTCACCGAGCGCGTCGCGGATCTCGCCGCGCAGCTCAAGGCGGCGGAGAAGCGGATCGCGCAGTTCGAGGCGGCGGAGCGCGCGGGCCGGGTGCCGGCGATCGCGCAGACCGCCGTGTCGCTGGGTGCCCTGCAGTTCGTCGCCCATGACCTCGGCGAGGTCGGCGGCGCCGATGAGGTGCGCGAGATCGCGACCGGGGTGCGCGACGCGCTCGGCTCCACGGCCGCGGTCGTGGCGATCGCCGGCGTCACCGGTGGGCGCCCGATGGTCGTCATCGCCGCGAACGACGCCGCGCGCGCGGCCGGTGCCAAGGCGGGAGCCCTTGCCAAGATCGCCGCCGGTGTGCTCGGCGGCGGAGGCGGAGGCCGCGACGACGTCGCCCAGGGCGGCGGCTCGGACGTGGCGGCACTTCCTGCCGCCTTCACCGCGATCGAACAGGAGCTGCGGCGCGCGTGAGCGGATTCCGACGTGGGGTACGACTCGGGATCGACGTCGGCCGAGCCCGGATCGGCGTCGCCCGGTGCGACCCGGACGGGATGCTCGCCGTGCCCGTGGAGACCGTGCCGCGCGATGACGCGTCCGTGACGCGGATCCTGCAGCTGGTCGCCGAGTACGAGCCGCTCGAGCTCGTCGTGGGCCTGCCGATCAACCTGCGCGGCGAGGACACCGCGTCGACGGCCGACGCCCGCGCGTTCGCGGCGGCGCTCGGGCGGGCCAGCGGATGCGCGGTGCGCCTGATCGACGAGCGGCTGAGCACCGTCACCGCGCATCAGGCGCTGCGGGCCTCCGGCCGCACCCAGCGCACCTCCCGCAGCGTGGTGGATCAGGCCGCGGCCGTCGTGCTGCTGCAGCACGCGATCGACACGGAGAAGGGCACGGGCGCCGCCGCCGGCGTCGCGCTCGATCTCGACGAGGAGAACCGCTGACATGTCCGACCGATCAGATTCGGCCGCCACGCCGGAGCCGGACTCCCGCCTGCACGACCTGTTCGGGGCCCTGCCGGATCCGCAGGTGCAGACCCCGCGGCCCGCGGAGCAGCCCGCCGTGCACGGATCGCGCCGCGCCGCGCGGGAGGCGGCCGCGTCGTCCGCTCCCGCCGCGGGCGAGCACCGCGTGGAGCACACCGCGGAGCACACCACGGAGCACTCTGCCGCGCCCCGGGGCCACCATCGGCACCACGACGACGCGCACTCCACGCTGGAGGCGCTGTTCCGGCACGAGGCCGAGCCCGCCGCCGTGACCCCGCGGAAGCGGCGTCGCGGCTGCCTGGTCGCACTGCTCATCGTGTTCGTGCTCGTCGGGGGCGTGGCCGCCGGCGGCCTGTGGGTCTGGAGCACCTACGGCGACAAGATCAGCGAGGCCATGGGCTGGGGGCCGGCCAAGGACTACGAGGCCGGTCAGGCCACGGGGAACGCACTCGTCACCATCAACAAGGGCGACGGCGGGCAGCAGGTGTCCGAGGCGCTGTACCGGGCCGGCGTCACGAAGACGTCCGATGTGTTCTACACGATGATGGTCAAGGAGAACATCGTCTCGACGTTCTACCCGGGCGTGTACAAGCTGCAGTTGAAGATGACCGCGGCGGACGCGCTCAAAGCGCTGAACGACCCGAAGAACAAGCTGCAGAACTCGGCGGTCATCCCCGAGGGCTACACGGTCGCCGAGACCCTCGAGCGCATCGCCAAGAGCGTCGATGTGCCGCTGGCGGACCTGCAGGCGGCGGTGCAGTCCCCGGCCGAGTACGGCGTCGATGCTCCGTCCCTGGAGGGATGGCTGTTCCCCGCGCTGTACGAGTTCGCTCCCGGCGCGTCCGCCAAGGACATCGTGACCACGATGGTGAACCGCACCAGGGAGTCTCTCGCGGCGGCCTCCGTGCCGGCCGGCGACGAGCAGCGCGTGCTCACGATCGCCTCGATCATCCAGCGCGAGGCGCGCGCCGAGGCCGACTTCTACAAGGTGTCCCGGGTGATCCAGAACAGGCTCGACCAGGGCATGAAGCTGCAGATGGATTCGACGGCGCAGTACGGCTACGGCGAGCTGCACAGCGGATCCGCAAGCACCTCGGACGCCGCCCAGACCGACGACAACCCGTGGAACACGTACGTCATCGACGGGCTTCCGAAGACGCCGATCGCCAACCCGGGCGACAAGGCGATCGACGCCGCCATGCACCCCGCCGACGGCCCGTGGCTGTACTTCGTCACCGTGAATCTCGACACCGGGGAGACCGTGTTCTCCACGACGTACGCGGAGCACGAGGCCGCCGTGAAGCAGTGGCAGGACTGGTGCAAGGCCAACCCGGATTCGGGCTGCTGAGATGAGCGCCGACTCCACCGCCGGCACCCGGCTGGCGGTGTGGGGGGATCCGATCGCGCACAGCCGATCGCCCCAGCTGCACGGCGCCGCGTACCGACTGCTCGGGCTGGACTGGGAGTACGACCGCCGCCAGGTCGACGAGGCCGGGTTCGACGCCGCACTGGACGGACTCGACCGGACCTGGCGCGGTCTGTCGCTGACCATGCCGCTCAAGGAGAGGGCGTTTGCGCGCGCCGGGCAGGTGGATGACGACGCGCGGCTCACGGGCGCCGTCAACACGCTCCTGCTCGGCGCGGAGATGCGGGGCTTCAACACCGACGTCGGCGGGCTCGTCGCCGCGCTGGCCGCGGCCGGGCTCGGCGGGGCGCGCACCGCGCGGGTGCTGGGCGGGGGAGCGACCGCCCGCTCCGCCCTCGTGTCTCTGCTGAGGCTGGGCGTGACCGACGTCGACCTCAGGACCCGGCGCCCCGAGCAGGCCGCCGCGCTGGCGGGCTTCGCCGAGCGGATCGGGCTGCGCGCGACGGCCGCCGCGCTCGGAGCCGAGGAGCCGGAATCCGCCGCGCCGTCCGCGGTCGACGTCACGATGTCGACGCTGCCCGGGAGTGCCGAGATCCCCGAGTCCGTCATGGTCGCCCTCGCCGACCGCGGCGGGGCGCTGTTCTCTGCCGCGTACGCGCCGTGGCCCACCCCGCTCGTGCAGGCGTGGACCGACGCGCCCGTCATCAGCGGGCTGGAGATGCTGCTGCATCAGGCGGTGCTGCAGATCCGGATCTTCCTGCACGGCAGCCCGGCGCACGAGCTCCCGGACGAGCCGGAGGTGCTCGCGGTCATGCGGGCGGCCCTGCTCTGAACGCATGGGAGACTAGACGAATGCTCCGCGTGCTCACGGCCGGCGAATCGCACGGCCCCGAACTCATTGCCGTCATGGAGGGCCTGCCCGCGGGCGTGCCCCTGTCCCGTGAGGCGATCCAGTCCGACCTGCAGCGCCGCAAGCTCGGCTACGGGCGCGGATCGCGCATGAAGTTCGAACAGGACGAACTGACGATCTCCGGCGGCGTGCGCCACGGCTCCTCGCTGGGCAGCCCGATCGCGCTGCGCATCGGGAACACCGAGTGGCCCAAGTGGGTCGAGGTGATGAGCGCCGACCCCGTCGAGCTGACCGAGAAGTCCCGCGGCCGCAGCGCCGCGCTGACCCGTCCCCGTCCGGGGCACGCGGATCTGGTCGGCATGCAGAAGTACGGCTTCGACGAGGCGCGCCCGATCCTGGAGCGTGCGAGCGCCCGCGAGACTGCGGCCCGGGTCGCCCTCGGCGCCGTCGCCCGCGCGTTCCTCGGCGAGCTCGGCATCCGTCTCGTCAGCCACACGCTCTCGATCGGGCCCGTGCAGGTCCCCGAGGGCGCTGTGCTGCCCGCCCCCGATGACGTCGACGCCCTGGACGCGGATCCGCTGCGCTGCTTCGACCCGGAGACCTCCGCCCGCATGGTCGAAGAGGTCGACGCGGCCCGCAAGGACGGGGACACGCTCGGCGGCATCGTCGAGGTGCTCGCCTACGGGCTGCCCCCGGGGCTGGGCTCGCACGTGCACTGGGATCGTCGACTGGACGCGCGACTCGCGTTTGCGCTCATGGGCATCCAGGCGATCAAGGGCGTCGAGGTCGGGGACGGCTTCGAGACCACCCGCCGCCGGGGATCCGCCGCGCACGACGAGCTGTTCGCGACGGACGACGGCATCAGCCGCGGCTCCGACCGCGCCGGCGGCACCGAGGGCGGCATGTCCACCGGCACCGTGCTGCGCGTGCGCGCCGGGATGAAGCCGATCGCCACCGTTCCGCACGCGCTGCGCACCGTCGACGTCGCGTCCGGCGAGCAGGCAACGGCGCACCACCAGCGCTCCGACGTGTGCGCGGTGCCGGCCGCCGGGGTCGTCGCGGAGGCGATGGTCGCGATCGAGCTCGCGAACTCGGTGCTGGAGAAGTTCGGCGGCGACAGCGTGGCGGAGACCCGGCGCAACCTGGAGGCGTACCTCGCCGCGATCCCGGAGGAGCTGCGCACGACGCCGGCGTCCGAGGCGGCGCTGATCTTGCACGATGAACTCGGCTGAGGCCGCGCCGGGGCTCGTCGTGCTCGTCGGCCCGATGGGTGCGGGCAAGACCAGCATCGGCCGCCGGGTCGCGAAGGCGACAGGACTCCGCTTCGTCGATACGGACAAGGCGGTCGCCCGGGCGCACGGACCGATCCCGTCGATCTTCGCCGAGCACGGCGAGGAGCAGTTCCGCGCCTGGGAGCAGGAGCAGGTCGCGACGGCGATCGCCGGCGGCGGCGTGATTTCGCTGGGCGGGGGAGCGGTGCTCTCGGCGGAGACCAGGCGCCGGCTGGGCAGCGTGCCGGTGGTGCTGCTCACCGTCTCGCCAGAGGCGGTCGCCGAGCGGATCACGGGTGCGGAGCGCCCGCTGCTGAACGGCGGCGAGGATCCGCTCCAGCGCTGGATCCGGATCCTCGCCGAGCGCAGGCTGCTGTACGAGGAGGTCGCCGACGTGCGCTTCGACACCTCACGGGTGCCGATGTCGCGGGTGGCGGAGCAGATCGTGGAATGGATGAGAGGGCGGGCATGAGCGCCGAGCAGAACGACAAGGCCGCGGGAGACGACGCCGTCACGACCATCGCGGTCACCGGCAGCACGGCCTACGACATCACGATCGGGCGGGACATCCTCGACCGCGTCTCCGCGGCCCTGGAGCCCTCCGTGCGCAAGGTGCTGGTCGTGCACCCGCCGACCCTCGCCGATCGCGCGGCGCAGCTGCGCGACCGGATCCTCGCCGACACCGCCGCAGGGCCCCGCGAGGTGCTGCTCGCCGAGATCCCCGACGCGGAGCAGGGCAAGCGCATCGAGGTCGCCCAGTTCCTCTGGCAGATCATGGGACAGGCCGACTTCACGCGCACCGACGCGGTCGTCGGCTACGGCGGCGGCGCCGTCACCGATCTGGCCGGCTTCGTGGCGGCGACCTGGCTGCGCGGCGTGCAGGTGGTGCAGGTGCCCACGACGGTGCTGGGCCTCGTGGACGCCGCGGTCGGCGGCAAGACCGGCATCAACACCAACGAGGGCAAGAACCTGGTCGGCGCGTTCTGGGCGCCGCGCGCCGTGATCGGGGACCTGGACCAGCTCTCCAGTCTGAGCCGGCACGAGGCGACCGCGGGGTTCGCCGAGGTGGTCAAGGCCGGCTTCATCTGGGCGCCCGAGATCCTCGACATCATCGAGGCTGACCCCGGCCGTGCCGTGGATCCGCTCACGCCGGAGTTCCGCCGTGCGGTCGAGCTCGCGATCGGCATGAAGGCGACCGTCGTCTCGGACGATTTCCGCGAGGCCGGACAGCGCGAGATCCTCAATTACGGGCACACGCTCGGCCACGCGATCGAGCACGCGGAGCGGTACCGCTGGCGGCACGGGGCCGCGGTCTCGGTCGGCATGCTGTTCGCGGCCGAACTGTCGCGGCTGGCGGGGCGCCTCTCCGACGACGACGCCAACCGGCACCGCGCGGTGCTCGAGTCGTTGGGGCTTCCGACGTCCTACCGCGGCGGCGCGTGGCCCACGCTGCTCGCCACCATGCAGCGCGACAAGAAGAGCCGCGGCGGCATGCTGCGCTTCATCGTGCTGGACGCGATCGCCCGGCCCACGGTGCTGCAGGCACCGGACGAATCGCTGCTGTTTGCGGCGTACCAGGAAGTCGCCGAGTGAGCTTCGCCGTCCGCCGGGTCGAGGCCGCCGAGTGGGCGCAGGTGCGCGACCTGCGCCTGCGGTCGCTGCGGGACCCGGTGGCGGCGCTCGCCTTCCTCGACACGATCGAGAGCGCCTCGGCGCAGCCGGACGAGTTCTGGCAGCACCGCGCGGCGCAGGCCGCGGAGGGCGGGCCGAACGGCCAGTTCGTCGCGATCGCCGCGGACGGCGACTGGTTCGGATCCGCGACGGTGCTCGGCTTCCGCGACGCCGCGGAATCCGCGCTCGTCGTCGGCGTGTACGTCGCGGAGGGACATCGCGGCGGCGGCGCGATCGAGGCGCTGCTCGACGCCTGCGCCGCATGGGCCGCCGCCGGCGACTTCACCGAGCTCGTCCTCGAGGTGCACGTGGACAACCACCGGGCGCAGGCGGCGTACGAGCGCTGCGGCTTCACCCGCACCGGACAGATCACCGAGCATGAGAACGGCCAGGAGTACGTCATGCTGCGCCCTGTCGTGCCGCTTGCGCGCTGATACCGTGGGCAGGTGACAACGCCGCGCCGCCTCCTGCTCGTCAACGGGCCCAACCTCAATCTGCTGGGCCTGCGCGAGCCGGGGATCTACGGATCCGCGACGCTCGCCGACGTGGAGCGGATCACGGCCGATGCCGCCGCCGTCTACGGGTACGAGATCCGCGCCGTGCAGAGCAACCACGAGGGCGTGCTCCTCGACGCGATCCACGCGGCCCGGGAGGACTGCGCCGGGGTCGTCATCAACGCGGGCGCCTACACGCACACCTCCGTCGCCCTGCGGGACGCGCTCACCGGCGTCGCCCTGCCGTTCGCCGAGGTGCACATCTCCGACGTCTACGCGCGCGAGGAGTTCCGGCACCACTCGTATCTCACCGACGTCGCCGCGGTGCACGTGGTGGGCGAGGGCGTGCAGGGCTATGCGACGGCGACGCGCCGGCTGATCCTGCTGCTCTCCGGGCAGGCCGACGGCTGACGCCCGCAGGCCCGGGCGGCGCCGCTCCCACCGGTCGTTCGGCGACAATCCCGTAAGATGGACCGTCGGCCGATCGGCCGCGAACCACAGGAACGGACTTCTCACACCCATGGCATCGACCGCAGACATCAAGAACGGCGTCGTCCTCTCCATCGACGGACAGCTCTGGAGCGTCATCGAGTTCCAGCACGTGAAGCCGGGCAAGGGCGGAGCGTTCGTCCGCACGAAGCTGAAGAACGTCGTCAGCGGCAAGGTCGTGGACCGCACCTACAACGCCGGCGCCAAGATCGACATCGAGAACGTCGACCGTCGTGACTTCACGTACCTGTACACGGACGGCGACGGCTTCGTGTTCATGGACGTCGACGACTACGACCAGATCACCGTGGGCGCCGCCACCGTCGGCGACGCCAAGAACTTCATGCTGGAGAACCAGCAGGTGCAGATCGCGCTGAACAACGGCAACCCGCTCTACATCGAGCTGCCCGCCTCCGTCGTGCTCGAGGTGACCTACACCGAGCCCGGCCTGCAGGGCGACCGCTCCTCGGCCGGCACCAAGCCCGCCACCCTCGAGACCGGCTACGAGATCCAGGTGCCGCTGTTCCTCGAGACCGGCACCAAGGTCAAGGTCGACACCCGCACCGGCGGCTACCTCGGCCGCATCAACGACTGACGCGTGGGCGCCCGGACCAAGGCGCGCAAGCGCGCCCTCGACATCCTGTTCTCCGCCGACGTGCGCGGCGACGACCTCGCAGTGACCCTCGCCGCCGAGGCCAAGCGCGCCGCGGCCGAGCCCGCCCGTGAGGGGTCCTGGTTGTACGGCCGCGAGATCGTGGACGGGATCATCGATCACCGCGACGAGATCGACGAGCAGATCACCACGCACAGCCGCGACTGGAAGCT
Source organism: Actinomycetota bacterium (assembly GCA_018268435.1). Taxonomy (GTDB): domain Bacteria; phylum Actinomycetota; class Actinomycetes; order Actinomycetales; family Microbacteriaceae; genus Microbacterium. The sequence goes on along the minus strand of JAFDWP010000123.1, from coordinate 2,152 downwards.
CGACCGGATGCCGGCCGTCGACCGCGCGTTGCTGCGCATCGGGGTGTGGGAGATCCTGCACAACGACGAGGTGCCGACGGCGGTCGCGATCGACGAGGCCGTGGAGCTCGCCAAGGAGTTCTCCACCGACGAGTCGGGCTCCTTCGTGCACGGCGTGCTGGCGCGCGTGGCCCGTTCGGCCTGATCCGCGCGATCCCGCGCAGGGCGCCCCGCCTCCGAGTCCCCTCGGCGGCGGGGCGCCCTGCGCCGTTCGGGACGCGGGTGTCGGCGGGGCAGGGCAGGATGGATCATCATGACCGGATCCGACGCCGATGACTGGCGCGTCCTGCTGCCCTCCACCCGGGCGAGCGGGGCGCCGCTCGCGCTGGGGGTGGAGCTGCGCCGGCGCGACCGCGCGGACTCCCGGCACTGGGCGTCGAGGCCGCTGCGCACCGCGACGGCGCGCGATCTCGTGAAGGATCCCGGTGAGCTGTTCCTCGCGGTGCGGCCGCTGCGGCGCAACGACGCCGGCGGCGCCTGGGTGCAGTCCGACGCGGACTGGGATGCCGTGCGCCGGCCCGGCACGCGGTTCCGCGCCGCGCACTCGCGCTGGTTCGCCGACCTGCTGAGCATCTCGCGCGACTCGCTGCTCTCCGGCACCGCGGGGGACTGGCTGCTGCTGGATCCCGTCGCCTCCCCGCTGCTGTGGTCTCACCTGGGGTCGGCGGCCGCGGTCGGCGTCGACCTCGTCGCCACGGAGCGCAGCACCCGGCTGCAGTGGGCGGACGACGTGCGCCTCACCGTCGACGTGGCTGCGGTCGGCGACGGCGGGCTCGCCCTCACCGTCCGTGCGGACGCCGCCGGAGAGTCGTTCCCGGCCGACGCGGTGCGCGCCATCGGCGCTGGCGGCGTCTACGCGCACCGCGTCGTGGGAGCGCGGATCGACCTCGTGCTGGGTCCGGTGCCGCTGTCGGATGCGGTGCGGTCGCTGCTCGTCGCCCCGGAGGGGCTCGCGGTCGCCCCGGTCGATCGCGACGCGTTCTTCCGCGAGGCGTACCCCGTGCTGCTCCGCGGCGCGGCGGTGCACGGCGGCACCGGCGTGGCACTGCCGGCGCGGCCGGTGCCGGTGCCGCTGCTGCTGCTCGACTTCCGTCCCGCCGACGCTGTCGGCTACTCCCTGCACTGGGACTACCCGGGATACGCGCGCTTCCCGCTCGACGAGCGCGCGTCCGCGTCGGGGGTCCGCGACGGCGCGGCGGAGGCCGAGCGCCGCCCCGCGGTGCTCGCGGCGTGGACGACGGCCACGGGGATGCCGTTCGCGCCGGAGGGCACGCTCCGGGAGGTGGATGCCGCCGAGTTCGTGTCGCTGCAGGTCCCGCTCCTGGAGGAACACGGGATCGTCGTCGAGACGACCGGTGTGCCGCGCAGCTACACGCAGCTCACCGGAGAGCCGGCGATCACGATCAGCACGATGGAGAGTACGGATCCGGACTGGTTCGATCTCGGCGTCCTGGTGCGCATCGCCGGACGCGTCATCCCGTTCGAGCCGCTGTTCCGCGCCCTCGCCCTGCGGCAGAGCAAGCTCAAGCTCGTCGACAACTCCTGGTTCTCGCTGCGGCACCCGGCGTTCGACCGGCTCAAGGAGCTCCTCGACGAGGCCGCCGAGCTCGCCGAATGGGAGGCGGGTCCCCGCATCGCCCGCACGCATCTCGCGCTCTGGGAGGACTTCGAGGACCTGGCGGACGAGACCGTTCCCGCGCAGGCGTGGCGGGCCGCCGTCCAGAGCCTGCGCGCAGATCCCGGGACGGATCCGATTCCGGTCCCGGCCGCCGTCAGCGCCCGGCTGCGGCCCTACCAGCACGAGGGCTTCACCCGGCTCGCGCGTCTCTGGGAGTACCGTCTCGGCGGCGTCCTCGCCGACGACATGGGCCTCGGCAAGACGCTGCAACTGCTCGCCCTGATCGCGCACGCCCGCGAGCACGAGGCCGATCCGGACGACGAGAGCGCGGACGGCCTCGCGCCGTGGCTCGTGGTCGCCCCGACCTCGGTGCTGCCGGTCTGGCAGCGCGAGGCGGCGCGGTTCGCCCCCGGACTGAGCGTGGCGGTCGTCGACCGCACCCGCGACGCGCACGGCATCGCGCTCGCGTCGCTCATCCGCGGCGCGGACCTCGTG
>JAFDWP010000122.1 GCA_018268435.1 Actinomycetota bacterium | reverse complement strand
GGGCGCCGTCATCACGGGTGCCCTCGCCGTGTTCCTCGCGCTCGTCTACAACGGTCCCTGGATCGCGCTGTGGATGCTCGTCGTCGTGCTCGCGGTGCAGCAGATCGAGGGGCACCTCCTGCAGCCGATCCTGATGGGGTCGGCGGTCAAGGTGCATCCCCTCGCGGTCGTGCTCGCCGTCGCGGGCGGCGCGCTGATCGCCGGCATCCCCGGCGCGCTGTTCGCCGTGCCGCTCGCCGCGTTCGTGAACGTCGCGGCCGTGACCATCAACTCCGGTGCCTGGCGCACCGGCGCCGAGCCGGACGGCGACTACATCTGGCGGACCGTGCCACGGGCACGGAGAAGGAGCAACGATGACGAATGACGTGACCCCGACGCTCGCCGACATCCCGACGCTGGAGGAGATCCAGCGGGCGGCGGACGGCCTGGACGGCGTCATCGTGCGCACCCCGACGCTTCCGTCGGTGGCGCTGACCAAGATCCTCGGCTCTCCCGTGATGCTGAAGATGGAGAACCTGCAGCGCACCGGATCCTTCAAGATCCGCGGCGCCGTGCACCGGCTCTCCCGGCTCACCCCCGAGGAGCGCACCCGCGGCGTGGTCGCCGCGTCCGCCGGCAACCACGCCCAGGGCGTGGCGCTCGCGGCGCAGGCGCTGGGCATCCCTGCGACGATCTTCATGCCGATGGGCGTGCCGGTGCCGAAGCTGCTGGCGACGCGCGGCTACGGCGCCGAGGTCGTGCTCGAGGGCGAGACCGTCGCGACGCCGCTGCGCCTGGCCGCCGAGTTCGCCGAGCGCACCGGAGCGGTGCTCATCCCGCCGTTCGACCACCGCGACATCGTCACCGGTCAGGCCACGCTGGGTCTCGAGCTCATGGAGGACGTGCCCGACGTGGACACGATCCTGGTCGGCATCGGCGGCGGCGGCCTCATCGCCGGCGTCGCGGCGGCTGTGAAGGCGCGCGCGGCCGAGCAGGGCCGCACGGTGCGCGTGATCGGCGTGCAGGCAGAGAACGCCGCCGCCATGGTGCCCTCGCTCGCCGAGGGGCATCCGGTCGAGATCACCACCCACCCGACGATCGCCGACGGCATCCTGGTGGCCCGTCCCGGCGACGTGCCGTTCGCGATGATCCAGGAGCTCGTCGACGAGGTCGTGACCGTCAGCGACGACGACATCGCGCGGGCGCTGCTGCTGCTGCTGGAACAGGCGAAGGTCGTCGTGGAGCCGGCGGGCGCCGTCGGCGTCGCGGCGATCGTCGCCGGCAAGGTGAGCGGGACGGGCACGACCCTCGCGGTGCTCTCCGGCGGCAACATCGACCCGTTGCTGCTGCAGCGCGTCGTCTCGCACGGGCTCGCGGCCTCGGGCCGCTACCTCACGCTGCGCATCCCGCTCCCGGACCGCCCGGGGCAGCTCGCCCGCGTATCGGAGCTCATCGCGCACGCCGGGGCGAACGTCATCGAGGCGATGCACACCCGGCACGGGCACGGGCTGCAGATCAGCGACGTCATCCTCGAGCTCAGCGTGGAGACGCGCGGTCCCGAGCACTCCGAGCTCACCCTGGACACCCTGCGCGCAGCCGGCTTCGAGCCCATCGTCGTGCAGGACTGACGCCGTCGCAGCACGCTGCGGACCGACGACGAACCCGCCGGCCCTCGATGGCGCGGCGGGTTCGTCGTGTGCGGAGGGCGGCTCAGCCGGCGAAGGTCTCGACCTTCAGGATCTCGACCTGGATCGAACGGCCGTTCGGCGCCTCGTAGGAGGTCTTGTCGCCGACCTTGAGGCCCTGGATCGCGGAGCCGAGCGGGCTCGCCTCGCTGTAGACGTCGAGGTCGGTGCCGCCGGCGATCTCGCGGCTGCCGAGGAGGAAGACCTCCTCGCCGCCGGCGACGGTCGCGGTGACGACCGTTCCGGGCTCGACGATGCCGCGGCTGGCCGGGGCCTCGCCGACCTTGGCCTTCTTCAGCAGGGTCTCCAGCGTGTAGATGCGCGCCTCGATCTTGCCCTGCTCGTCCTTGGCGGCGTGGTAGCCGCCGTTCTCCTTGAGGTCGCCCTCCTCGCGTGCGACCTCGATGCGCTTGGCGATGTCCTCGCGACCGATCGTGGAGAGGTTCTCCAGCTCCGCGACAAGACGGTCGTAGGCCTCCTGGGTGAGGAAGGGGACCTGTGCGTCATTCGACACGGTGAACTCCTTGGAATCGGATCCGGGAGCGGAAGGCCCCGGATATGCCAAGACGCCCCGGGCACCTGCCGGGGCGTCGATCAACACGATGAGCCTAGGACACCCAGCAGGAGTTCACCAAACCCGTGGTCGCGGCCGACACGATGGGGACCTGCTCGGTGAAGGCTCTGATGTGCTTGTCGGAGGCGGGATACGAGACCAGGCGCCAGCCCACGATGCCGAACTCCTCGTCCTGCGCCTCGACGATGCAGTGCACGGGCCTGTTCGTCGGCGCGCTGATCTGGAAGGACACGCTCACGCTGTGGTCGTCGACGAGGTGGTAGCCCGTTCCGGTGACGTCGACCGTGTCCGCCGATCCCTGCCACGTCCACCAGCCGAACACGCCGACGACGATCGCGGCGACGGCGACGGCGAGGATCATCGGCAGGCGCCGGCGGGGTCCGCGGCCGTAGCGCTCGTCGAGCTGGGCGGGGGTCGTCACGGCGGGGTGCTTCCGATCGTTAGGCTGGTGGTTCCAGGTTATCCCGCGCACGGCCACGGCCCGAACGGCTGAACTCTGAAAGGCGGAGTGATGATCGACGCGATCCTTGCTGCTGCGACGGCGACCCCCACTCCGACCCCGACGGTCGACCCGAATCTGGTCACGCCGGGGCCCGTGGGCTTCGTGATCGTGGCGGTGATCGTCGTGTTCGCGGCGCTGCTCATCTGGGACATGCAGCGCAGGATCCGGCGCGTGCGCTACCGCGAGGAGGTGCGCGCGGAGCTCGACGCGGAGGAGGCGGCGGCGGGCGACGTCCCGCCGGGCTCCGGTGGCACCGAGCCGAAGGCCTGACTCAGCCGGGCAGCCCCAGCGAGGGGCGCAGCGGGTCCAGCGAGATCAGCAGGCAGGCGGTCCAGTGGCAGAGGAACGCGAGCACCGTGCACACGTGGAAGATCTCGTGGAAGCCGAACCGCCCCGGCCACGGGTTCGGCTTCTTCATCGCATAGACGATGGCGCCGCCGGTGTACAGCAGCCCGCCCACGCAGACGAGCACCATCATGGCGACGTTCGCCTGCACGAGGTCGACGATGTACATCATGGCCGCCCAGCCCAGCAACAGGTACAGCGCGACGTACAGCCAGCGCGGGGCGTTGATCCAGAACACGCGGAACAGGATCCCCAGCAGCGCCCCCGACCACACCAGCACCAGCAGCAGCGCGCCCTTGCCCGGCGGCAGCGCCAGGGTCGCGAGCGGGGTGTAGGTGCCGGCGATGAGCAGCAGGATGTTGGCGTGATCGATGCGCTTGAGCACCGACTTCGTCTTCGGATTCCAGTTGAAGCGGTGGTACAGCGCGGAGTTCCCGAACAGCAGCATCGAGGTCACCATGAACACCGCCGCCGCCCACTTTCCGGGCGTGCCGTGCGCGAGCGCGATGAGCACGATCCCGGCGGCGATCGCGACCGGGAACGTCCCGGCGTGGATCCAGCCGCGCCAGGATGGTTTCAGCTCGGTGTGCGCGTCGATCTCGGCGGCCTCGAGGAGGGGCAGCTGGGGCACGTCCGGGGCAGCGGTTCGGGTCGCTCGGCGCATGGTTGCACTCTATGCCGCCGCGCATGCCGCGAGCCGTACATGTCCCGTGCACGACATCGGGGTTCCCGCCTCGGAGCACGGCGTGTGCGCGGTAGCGTTGTCCCGTGAGCGCACGGTCCGATCAGCCAGGGAGCGGCCCCCTCTACCGGCTGTACACCCGCCGGTTGCGGCGGCGACTGGATTCGGCGACCGTGCCGCATCACGTCGCGATGATGATCGACGGCAATCGCCGCTGGGCGCGCCAGCTCGGCTATGCCACCCCGGCGCACGGGCACAGGGCGGGTGCCGCGAAGATGCGCGAGTTCCTCGGCTGGTGCGATGACCTGGGCATCGGCGTGGTTTCGCTGTACCTGCTCTCCGCCGACAACCTGCGCAAGCGCGACTCCGCCGAGCTCGCGGACCTCATCGAGATCATCGGCGAGCTCGCCGACAGCCTGTCCCGGGAGGGCAACTGGCGGGTCAAGCACGTGGGGCGCGCGGAGATCCTCCCGCCCGAGCTCGCCCGGGTGCTGGCCGACGCGGAGGAGCGCACCCGCAGCCACACCGGACTGCACGTGAACCTCGCGGTCGGCTACGGCGGGCGCAACGAGATCGTGGACGCGGTGCGGTCGATCCTCGCGCAGCACGACGCCTCCGGCGGCACGATGGAGGACCTCGCAGCCCAGCTCACCCCCGAGATGATCGGCGAGCACCTGTACACGGGCGGTCAGCCGGATCCCGACCTTGTGATCCGCACCAGCGGCGAGCAGCGTCTCAGCGACTTCCTGCTCTGGCAGAGCGCGCACAGCGAGTTCTACTTCGTGGAGGCGCTGGGGCCCGATCTGCGCCAGGTCGACTTCCTGCGCGCGATTCGCGACTACGCCGATCGCGACCGCCGCTTCGGGCGCTGACGCTCCCGGCCGGACTCGCTCGGTGCGTGATCGTCGGCGCCCCGGAGTTCATCCGCTCTTAACCTTCAACCACGCGTGTCGCGGGTGCGCCCGAGTGCGGGGAAGTCGTACCGTCATGGCATCGGACACGGCGTCCGATCGAGTCGGCCCTCCGGATCGCGACTCGTGGCCCTGGCCGACTTGCTGAGTACCGGGATTCCCCGGGTCGGGAGAGGGTCGTGGCCGCACGCATCGCACTGAAGAGCAGCACCCGCACCACCGCCGCGAGCGAGGGAGGTGCAACGCCCGATCAGGATCTGAAGACGTACGTGCTCGACACGTC
>JAFDWP010000121.1 GCA_018268435.1 Actinomycetota bacterium | reverse complement strand
GGGCCGAGCAGGCCCATCGCGAGCGCGCCGGGCAGCACCACGAGACCCGCCTCGGTGGTGCCCAGCGACAGCCCCTTCTGCAGGAACAGCGGCAGCACGGTGAGCGCGCCGAAGAACGCGATGGACAGCAGGAACATCTGCACCATGGAGAGCGAGAAGTCGCGCGAGGCGAACACCCGCAGATCCAGCAGCGCATCGTCCTTGTGCTGCAGCAGGACCTGGCGCCAGAGGAACAGGACGAGCCCGACCGCGCCCACCACCAGCGCGACGATCATCGGCACGGGCGATCCGCCTCCGCCGGACAGCTCGCCGATCTGGCTGAGGCCGAACACCAGACCGCCGAACCCGAACGCGCTGAGCACGATCGACAGCGCGTCCAGCGGGGCGTGCGTCTGCTCGCCCACGTTCGTGAGCCAGCGCCACCCGATGAACATCGCCAGCAGCGCGATCGGCAGCACGACCACGAAGATCGACCGCCAGCTGAAGTGATCGAGCAGGAACCCGGCGAGCGTGGGGCCGATCGCCGGCGCCAGCGAGATGACGATGCTGACGCGGCCCATCATGCGTCCGCGCGACGCCGGGGGCACGAGGTTCATCACCGTCGTCATGAGCAGCGGCATCAGGATGGCCGTGCCGGACGCCTGCACGATGCGGCCTGCGAGCAGCATCGGGAACCCGAGCGCGAGCGCGGCCAGCAGCGTGCCCGCGGAGAACAGCGCGAGCGAGGTCAGGAACATCTGCCGCGTGGTGAAGCGCTGCAGCAGGAACCCCGTGGTCGGGATGACGACGGCCATGGTGAGCATGAACGCGCTCGTCACCCACTGCGCGGCGAGCGGCGTGATGCTCAGATCGTCGATGAGATGGGGGATCGCCATGTTCATCGTCGTCTCGTTCAGGATCGCGACGAACGCGGCGGCCAGCAGCACCCAGATCACGCCCATGTCGCGTCGCGGGATCAGGCCCCCGTCGGCGACGACGGGCGTGGATCCGGTTTCGATGGCAGACATGTGTTCCTCCGGCTCAGCGGGGGCGAAAAGGGGATGGGCTGCGCAGAGCGAGCAGCGACTCTCAGGCTAACCACAGCCTCGGACATTCCATTCCCGCGGTCCGCACGCGATTCCCGGAGCCGATGCGTTGCCGGGGGACTTACGCTTACGGGGGTGTCGGCGGTGCAGGCGACCGTCGGCGGGCAGGGGTGAGCGGATGAGCATGATGGCCAGAGGGGGCGGCGGGCGCGGCGTCCGGCCCGTGGACGAGGCGGCGCAGCGCAGGCAGAACGCGGAGGCGCCGACGATCCCCGATCTCGGCCGTCGCGTGGTCACGCTGTTCCAGCCGTACCGGGGCAGGCTCCTGATGACGGGGATCCTCGTCATCGTGGGCGCCGCGCTCGGGGTCATCCCGCCGCTGCTGGTGCAGCGGGTGTTCGACGACGCGCTGTTCCCGCACAGCGGCGGGCCGCAGCTCGGCCTGCTCGTGGTGCTCGTCGTCACCATGATCGGGCTGTATCTGCTCTCCTCGGGCCTGGGCGTCCTGCAGACGTGGCTCACCTCGACGGTCGGCAACAGCGTCACCGGAGACCTGCGGGTGCGCCTGTTCGAGCACCTGCAGGCGATGGAGCTGGGCTTCTTCACGCGCACCAAGACGGGCGTCATCCAATCCCGGCTGCAGAACGACGTCGGCGGCGTCTCCGGCGTGCTCACCAGCACCGTCACCAGCATCCTCGGCAACACCGTCACCGTGATCGCCTCGCTCGTCGCGATGATCCTGCTGGACTGGCGGCTCACCCTCATCGCGGTGTGCCTCATGCCGATCCTCGTGCTCGTGCAGCGCCGCGTCGGCCAGGTCCGCGCCCGCATCGCCGGCCAGACCCAGGAGTCGCTGTCCGAGCTCACCGCCATCACCCAGGAGACGCTGAGCGTGTCCGGCATCCTGCTGTCGAAGTCGTTCAACCGGCAGCGCTCCGAGTCCGCCCGCTACCAGGCGCAGAACCGCACCCAGATCGGCCTGCAGGTGCGTCAGGCCATGAGCGGGCAGGGCTTCTTCGCGGTGGTGTCGGTGCTGATGTCGAGCATCCCGGCGGTCATCTACCTGGTCGCCGGCTTCCTCGTCGCGGGCGGCACCGGCACCATCACCGCCGGCGCGATCGTCGCCTTCACGACGGTGCAGGCCCGGCTGCTCATGCCGCTCATGGGACTGATGCGGGTCGCGCTCGACGTGCAGACCTCGCAGGCCCTGTTCGCGCGCATCTTCGAGTACCTCGACATGGTGCCGCAGATCCAGGATGCGCCGGATGCGCAGACCGCGGCGACCGCCCCGGGGCCCCGCGGACTGCTCGAGTTCCGGGACGTCCGGTTCCGCTACCCGGATGCCTCGCCGGCGGCGCGGGACACCCTGCAGGGGATCTCGTTCACGGCGGAGCCGGGGCAGCACGTCGCCTTCGTTGGCCCGTCCGGGGCGGGCAAGACGACCATTCTGTATCTGGCGCCGCGGCTGTACGAGGCGACCGGCGGCGCGGTGATGTTCGACGGCGCCGATGTGCGCACCCTCACCCAGGAGTCGATCATCGACGAGATCGGCATCGTGTCGCAGGAGACGTACCTGTTCCACGCCACGATCCGGGAGAACCTCGTCTACGCCAAGCCCGACGCGACCGACGCCGAACTGGTCGCCGCCTGCACGGCGGCGAACATCCACCACGTGATCGCCTCCTTCGAGCAGGGCTATGACACCGTGGTCGGAGAGCGCGGCTACCGCCTGTCCGGCGGGGAGAAGCAGCGGATCGCGATCGCGCGGGTGCTGCTGAAGGATCCGCCGGTGCTGCTGCTGGACGAGGCGACGTCGGCGCTGGACACGGTCTCGGAGCGGGTCGTGCAGGAGGCGCTCGACGAGGCGGCGCGCGGGCGCACCACCCTCACGATCGCGCACCGCCTGTCCACCGTGATCGGCGCGGACGTCATCCACGTCGTGCAGGACGGGCGGATCATCGAGTCCGGCACGCACGCCGAGCTGCTCGCGCTGGGCGGCCTGTACGCCGACCTCGCCGCGCAGCAGGTCGCCGCGGCCCGGATCGACACCGATGTGATCTGACCACCGGCCCGGGCACACCCCGGCGCCGCGACGGCTAGTGGGCCGAGAGCCCGCCGTCGACGAACAGCGAGTGCCCCGTGACGTAGCCGGATCCGGCGCCCGCGAGGAACACCGCGGCGCCGGCGAAGTCGTCCGGCAGCCCGTTGCGGCCGATCATCGTGCGCGCCGCGAGCCCCGCGATCTTGGTCGGATCCTCCTGCAGCCGCGCGTTCAGCGGGGTCAGCACGAACCCCGGCACGAGCGTGTTGCTGGTCACCCCGGTGCCGCCCCAGGCCTCCGCCTCGGAGCGCATGAGCGACTCCACCGCGCCCTTGGAGACGCCGTAGACGCCGCTGCCCACGAACGCGCGGTGCGCCTGCTGCGAGCTGATGTGGATGAGCCGGCCGTAGCCGCGCTCCGCCATGCCGACGGCGTAGCGCTGCCCGAGCAGGAACGGCGCGAGCGCGTTCACCGTCATCGTCGCGTCCCAGTCCGCCTCGGTGATCTCGGCGTAGGGCGGACGGATGTTGATCCCCGCCGAGTTCACGAGGATATCGGGCTCGCCGAACGGCTCGGTCGCCGCCTCGGCGGCGGCGCGGATCCCGTCCCGCGTGCCGAGGTCGCCGCCCACGCCCGCGGCACGGCAGCCGAGCGCGGTGAGCGCGGCGACCGTGTCATCGATGCGGTCGGCCCCACGGGCGACGATCACGGTCGCCGCCCCCGCGCGGGCGAGCGCGGTCGCGATGCCGCGGCCGATGCCGCTGGATCCGCCGGTCACGATCGCCGTGCGGCCATCGAGGGAGTAGAGGGAGTCGAGGTAGCTGTTCATGGGTCTCCAGGGGAGCGGCCGGGGTCTGCGCGGCACCGGCACGGCACGGGGCCGTGCGGGTTCACCAGCGCAGCGCTGCGGCGAGGGAGGGATCGGGGCGGGCGTCGTCGAACTCGGGGAATGCGCGCAGTTCGTGCAGGAACGCCGTGACCGCGGCCTGATAGGCGGGGTCGGGGTGGGTGCCGGCGATCTCCTGGAGCGGCGGCACGTCCATCGCGAGGATGAGCGCGAGCCTAGCAGTGACCGCGGCCCGCGCCCCCGCGGCGTGCAGCACGTCGATGCCGCCGCGGAGCGCCGCGAGGTAGTCGCGCAGCACCGGCAGCCGGTCCTTGCCCTGGGAGATCGAGCTGCCGTCGGCGCGCAGCCGCCAGTGCACCACGGTGTCGGGGATGACGTCGAACGCGCGCGCCGTCGTGTACATCCGCTGCGCCACGATCTGGTCCTCGTACGCGACGCCCTCGGGGAAGCGCAGGTCGGCCCAGAAGGCGGTGCGGCTCACCTTCGACCACGCCACGATGTTCGCCGAGGCGGCCGGGTGCGCGAAGACCGTGGTGCCCAGACGCTCGGGATCCGTCGCGGCGGCGACCCACGGCTGCACCCGGCCGGGCGCGTACCGGGCGCCGTCCCAGCGGGAGCGTACGTAGGCGCCGGCCACGAAGTCGCTGCCGGATGCGGCCAGCGTCGAGGTCAGGCGCTCCAGCGCGGTCGGCGCGAGCTCGTCGTCGCCGTCGAGGAAGCCGAGGAAGGCGGTGTCGACGCGCTCGAGCGCGGCGTTGCGGGCGCCGCCGAGCCCCCGGGGCTCCGCGTGGTGCAGGACAGTGAAGCGCGGATCCGCGCTCGCCGCGGCGGCGAAGATCCGTCCGGTCTCGTCCACGGACCCGTCGTCGACGAGGATCGCGCGCCAGGACGGCAGCGTCTGCGCGCGCAGCGAGTCCAGCGCGGCCGGGGCGAAGGCGGCGATGTCGCGACCGGGAACGATCACGGTCACGAGCGGGGCGGGCACCTCGCCAGTCTAGGAGCGCACGGCGGCCACGGCGCCGGACACGAGAGCCGCGAGCCGCTCCGGACCGTCGCCGGGGAGCCCCGTGCGGCCCAGGGTGAAGCGCACCGAGGTCTGCGCGACCGCCGGGTCGATGCC
>JAFDWP010000120.1 GCA_018268435.1 Actinomycetota bacterium | reverse complement strand
GGGCCGTATCGGCGGGGAGCGTCAGCGCCGCCGTCTCGAAGGAGCCGAGCGCGGTGCCTTCTGCGTCCGCGGTGCGCGTGACCGGCGCCTCGCGCGGGTCACCGTCGTCCTCGCGGGGCTCTGCGTACGCTTCCGGGTGCGGCTCACCGGGCATGTAGTCGGCGACGATGGGGGCGGTCAGCGCGACGCCCGCTGCGATCGCGGTGCTCTCGTCAACGTGCGCGTCGTCCGCGTGCTCGCCGTCTGCGGGCTCGTCGTCCGCGTGCTCGGCCTCGGGGGCGGTCGCCTCGTGGTCGGATGTGCTCTCCTCGGGCGCCGCGTCGGTCTCCGGCAGGACGGGCTCGGCGCTCTCGGCCACGTCCGAGGCGGATCCGCTGCCGGCGTCGGAGCCCTCGGAGTCGGAATCCTCGGAGTCGGAACCCCCGGAGTCGGAATCCGTGGGTCCGCTCTCGTCCGCAGCCTCGGACTGCGGGCCCTCGGACTCCGTGGGTCCGCTCTCGTCCGCAGCCTCGGATTGCGGGCCCTCGGACTCACCCTCGGGCTGCGCGCTCTCGGACGGCGTCTCCGCGAGGTGCCCGCCCTCCGGCTCGCCCTCGACGCCGCCGGTCTCGGCCGCCGCTGCGCCCGGATCCGGCGTCTCGACGTCGGATCCCGCGTCGTCGGAACCCGGCTCCTCGCCGTCGGCGTGCTCCGCGCTCGCCTCGGAGGCCTCGGAGGCGGCGTCCGACGCGGTGTCGGCCTCGTCCACGGTCCCGGCCTCGCCCGCGGCGCTCGCCTCGGCGGCGGCCTGGGCCTCCTCGTGCGCGCTCTGCGCGGCGGCGAACTCGGCGGCCTCACGGCGGGTGGTCGGGACGGCGACGGCGCCCGCGTCAGGAGTCTCGGGGCTCTCGGCGGAGACCGGGGCTGGGGTGCCGAACAGCCCGGCGATGCCCGCTCCCGCCGCCGCGGCGGCGGGCACAGCGGCGGCGCCGAACAGGCCGGCCGTGGACGCCTCGCCCGCGTTCCCCGGCAGGTCCGCACCGGCGACCGAAGCACCGGCGCCTGAAGCACCGGCGCCCGAAGCAACGGCGCCCGAAGCAGAAGAACCCTCCGCGGGGAGCCCGTCCCGTGCGGCCTCCGGAGCCGCGAGCACCGGGATCGTGCCGGTCAGCGGTTCGCGCCGGCCGTGCACCAGGTCCAGGAAGACCTCCTCCAGGCTCGGTCCGCGCTGCTGCAGCGTGGTGAGCGCCAGGCCCGCACCCGCGGCGACGGATCCGACCGTGGCGGCGTCGGTGTTGTGCACGGTCAGGCCGGAGCGCAGCACGTCGAAGCTCAACCCCGCGTCGCGCAGAGCGGCGGTGAGGGCGGCGCGGTCGTGGGTGTCCACGACGACGGAGCTCGTCGTCGGATCCGACAGCTTGCCGATGCTGTCGGCGTACACGAGGCGGCCCTTGGAGAGCACGAGCACGTTGTCGGCGATCTGCTCGATCTCGCTCAGCACGTGCGAGGAGACCAGCACCGTGCGGCCTTCGTCGGCCAGGCGCCGCATGAGCAGACGCATCCAGCGGATCCCCTCGGGGTCGAGGCCGTTCGCGGGCTCGTCGAGCACGAGCGCCCCCGGGTCGCCGAGGAGGGCACCGGCGACGCTGAGCCGCTGGCGCATGCCGAGCGAGTAGGCGCCGATGCGCGTCTCGGTCTCGTTCTGCAGGCCGACCAGTGCGAGCACCTCCTCGACGCGGGAGAGCGGGATTCCGTTGGCCTTCGCGGCGATCGTCAGCTGGCGGGGCGCCGTGCGACGGGGGCGGTAGACCGCCTCCTCGAGCACGGATCCGATCGTGCGCAGCGGGTGGCGCAGCTCGGCGTGTGGGACGCCGCCGATGGTCGCCGTGCCCGTCGTCGGGCGGATCTGCCCGAGCATCATCCGGAGCGAGGTCGTCTTGCCGGCGCCGTTGGGGCCGAGGAACGCGGTCACCGCGCCGGGCTCGATACGGGCGGAGAGGTCGTCGACAGCAGTCAGAGCGCCGAAGCGCTTAGTCGCGTGCGAGAACTCGAGCACTTGTCCGTCGGTCATCCGAGGCCTCTCATAGATACAGCGGTACCCCTCTATCCTGCCGGATGGGGAGGCGAAACGCTGGTTGATCCGGGGCATTCCGCCTGATTGCGCAGGGGTAACGTGGCATCCGTGAGCACCGTCGAAGACGCCCCGTCCACCGTCGCCGCCGAGCCGGAGGTGCTGGTGCGCACCGATGGGGCGATGGGTTGGATCACGCTGAACCGTCCGCGCGCGCTGAACGCGCTGAACGTCGGGATGGTCCGAGGGGTGCACGAGGCCCTGGACGCCTGGCGCGACGACAGCGACATCGAGATCGTCTACATCGACGGCGCGGGCGATCGCGGCCTGTGCGCCGGGGGAGACGTGCGGGCGCTGCATGCGCAGATCGTGGCCGGTCGCAGCGCGGACACCGTGGAGTTCTTCCGCGAGGAGTACGCGATGAACGCCGCGATCGCCGAGTACCCCAAGCCGATCGTCGCGATCGCCGACGGCATCACCATGGGCGGAGGCATCGGCGTCGCCGGGCACGCCGCGATCCGCATCGTCACCGAGCGCTCGCAGCTCGCGATGCCCGAGGTGCGCATCGGGTTCACGCCCGATGTGGGCGGAACCTGGCTGCTCGGCCGCGCCCCCGGCCGCCTGGGCGAGTATCTGGCGCTGACCGCGGGCGCGATGGACGGATCCGATGCGCTGTACGCCGGATTCGCCGACTTCTTCGTGCCTTCCGAGCGTCTCGGCGAGCTGCGCGACGCGCTTGCGCACCGGGCGGATCCGACCGGGCCGAGCGAGATCGTGATGCTTTTCGATGAGACTCCGGATCCTTCCGTCCTCGCCGCGCGGCAGGGGTGGATCGACGAGGCGTTCTCGGCCGGCACCGTGCCCGAGATCGTGGCGCGCCTACGGGCGCTGCCGGACCCGGACCGGGTGCAGCCGGACCCAGGGCCCGCCGCGACCGCGGATCTGCTCGATTCCCTCGCGCCGACGGCACTCGTGGTCACGCTCGACGCCGTGCGCGAGGCGCGGGCGATGGACTCGGTGCGCGATGCGCTGGCGGGGGAGTACCGCCGGGTGCTGTGGTTCGTGCACCACCACCCGGACCTCGTGGAGGGGATCCGTGCGCAGCTCGTGGACAAGGACCGCGATCCGCACTGGGATCCGCAGACGCTCGCGGATCTCGCGCCGGACGCCTCCGCCGCGGCGCGGGACTACGTTCCGCCGATCCCGCTCTGGAGCTGACGGCCCGCACTCCGCGCCCTCCCTCGCGGGAGAGCGGATCCGCGCTCCGCGCCGGATCGGTTCGCCGTCAGCGTAGATCGGCGCCGATCATCCGCCAGGGGGGTGTGATTGTCGGTGGCCCGTGGCAGGGTGATTCGTGGCCTTTTTCGGCCGACACACCCGGGAGGTCCGCCCCGGGCATCAAATCCCACAAGGAAGTCCGCCTGTGCTCGGAAAGATCCTGTTCCGCTATCTGAAGCGATACAAGTGGCTGCTGCTCGTCGTCGTCGTGCTGCAGTTCGCCGGTGTGATGGCATCCCTCAATCTTCCGCAGATCAACGCCGACATCATCAACAAGGGCGTCGCCAAGGCGGACATCGGCTACATCTGGAGTCGAGGCGGCTTCATGCTGCTCGTCTCGTTCGGCCAGATCGTCGCCTCGATCCTCGCGACCCTGTTCGCCGCGCGCATGGCGATGTCTGCCGGCCGTGACATCCGCGCCGACGTGTTCGCGCGCGTGAGCGGGTTCTCCGAGCGCGAGGTCTCGCAGTTCGGCGCCGGCTCGCTGATCACCCGCAACACCAACGACGTGCAGCAGGTGCAGATGCTGGCGATGATGGGCGCGACGATGTTCGTCACCGCGCCGCTGCTGGCCATCGGCGGCATCATCATGGCCGTGCGGCAGGATGTCGGACTCAGCTGGCTGATCGCCGTCTCGGTGCCGCTGCTGCTGCTCATCGCCGTGCTGATCATCGGCCGCATGGTGCCGCTGTTCCGCGCCAACCAGCGCAAGCTCGACAGCGTCAACAGCATCATGCGCGAGCAGCTCACCGGTGTGCGCGTGGTGCGCGCCTTCGTGCGCGAGCGCATCGAGGAGCAGCGCTTCCGCGCGGTCAACACCGACCTGATGATGCTCGGCCGCAACATCGGCTCGCTGTTCGTGCTGATGTTCCCGCTGTTCATGCTCGTGCTGAACGTGACGATCGTCGCCGTGATCTGGTTCGGCGGCGTCGAGATCAACGCCGGCCATGCCGAGGTCGGCACGATCTTCGCCTTCATGCAGTACATCGGCCAGATCATGATGGGTGTGATCATGTCCAGCTTCATGGCCATGATGATCCCGCGTGCCGCGGTCTCCGCCGAGCGCGTCGGCGAGGTCCTCGACGCCGAGTCGACGATGACCCGCCCGGAAGACGGCGTCACGGAGTTCCCCACGCCCGGCGCGGTCGCCTTCGAGGACGTCGAGTTCACCTACCCCGGCGCCGAGTCGCCGGTGCTCAGCGGCATCAGCTTCCGGGCCGAGCCGGGTGAGACCGTCGCGATCATCGGCTCGACCGGATCCGGCAAGACCACGCTCGTCTCGCTCCTGCCGCGCCTGTTCGACGTCACCGGCGGTGCCGTCAGCGTGGGCGGCGTGGACGTGCGCGAGGCCGACCTCGACACCCTGTGGAAGGGCATCGGCCTGGTGCCGCAGCGCCCGTTCCTGTTCACCGGCACCGTGGCGTCCAACCTCCGCTACGGCCGTCAGGACGCCACGGACGAGGAGCTCTGGCATGCGCTGGAGATCGCGCAGGGCCGCGACTTCGTCGAGGAGATGCCCGAAGGGCTGGAGTCCCACATCGCGCAGGGCGGCACGAACGTCTCCGGCGGTCAGCGTCAGCGACTCGCGATCGCCCGAGCGATCGTGCACCAGCCGCGGATCCTCGTCTTCGACGACTCGTTCTCGGCCCTCGACCTGAGCACAGACGCCCGCCTGCGGCAGGCGCTATGGCGCGAGCTGCCGGATGTCACCAAGATCGTCGTCGCCCAGCGGGTCTCGACCATCACGGATGCCGACCGCATCGTCGTGCTCGAGGACGGGAAGGTCGTCGGCGTGGGCACGCACGACGAGCTGCTCGCCTCCAGCGAGACCTACAAGGAGATCGTCGTGTCGCAGCTGGGGGTGGACGCATGAGCTCGTCAGCCGGCAACGTCGAGATGACCGAGGCCGAGAAGGAAGAGGCCGAGCAGGCCGAGAAGGCCCGCCAGGGCGGCGGGCACATGTTCGACGGTCCCGCACCCGGCAAGGCCGCCCACTTCGGCCCGAGCTTCCGGCGCATGATCGGGCTGCTCAAGCCGTCGGCGTGGTGGTTCGCGCTGGTGTCGCTGTTCGGCGCGATCGGCGTGGTGCTCTCCGTCGCCGCCCCCAAGATCCTGGGCGAGGCGACGAACATCGTCTATGAGGGCTTCATCTCCATGACGCTCGGCGAGGGCAAGACGGCCCTGCCGAAGGGCATGACCCAGGACCAGGTCGTCCAGGTGCTGCGTCAGGCCAAGCAGGACACCTTCGCGGACATGGTCGCGGCGATGGCCCCGTTCAAGGTCGGCGACGGCGTGGACTTCGAGGCGCTGCGCTGGATCATCCTCGCCGTCATGGCCATCTACGTCGTCTCCGCTGTGCTGAGCTGGCTGCAGGGCTACGTGATCAACGTGATCATGGTGCGCACCATGTGGCGGCTGCGCGAGGACGTCGAGGCGAAGATCAACCGCCTGCCGCTGTCGTACTTCGACAAGGTGCAGCGCGGTGAGCTGATCTCCCGGGTGACCAACGACATCGACAACATCACGCAGACCATGCAGCAGTCGCTGTCGGGGGCGCTGACCTCGGTGCTCACCGTGGTGGGCGTGCTGGTCATGATGTTCTCGATCTCGTGGCAGCTGGCGCTGGTGGCGCTCGTGTCGCTGCCGCTCATGGCCGTGATCTTCGGCGTCATCGGACCGCGTTCGCAGAAGGCGTTCGGGATCCAGTGGAAGAAGGTCGGCCGTCTGAACGCCCGCGTCGAGGAGGCCTTCTCGGGTCACGCGCTCGTCAAGGTCTTCGGTCGCGAGCAGGACGCGCTGGACAGCTTCCAGGCCGAGAACGAGGAGCTGTTCCAGGCGAGCTTCAAGGCGCAGTTCCTGTCGGGCATCATCATGCCCGCCATGACGTTCATCGGGAACCTGCAGTACGTCGGCATCGCGGTGCTCGGCGGGCTGATGGTCGCGGGCGGCGGCCTGCGCCTGGGCGACGTGCAGGCGTTCATCCAGTACTCGCAGCAGTTCAGCCAGCCGCTCAGCGAGCTGGGCGGCATGGCGGCCGTCGTGCAGTCCGGCACGGCCTCGGCCGAGCGGGTCTTCGACTTCCTGGATGCCGAGGAGCAGGAGCCGGATGCCGAGGACGCCCCGACCGTCGACGGCGGACGCGGTGTGATCGAGTTCGACCACGTGGCGTTCTCGTACAGCCAGGACCGCCCGCTGATCAGCGACCTGTCCTTCCGGGTGGAGCCGGGGCAGACCGTGGCGATCGTCGGACCGACCGGTGCGGGCAAGACCACCCTGGTCAACCTGATCATGCGGTTCTACGAGCTGGACTCCGGTCGCATCCTGCTCGACGGTCAGGACATCGCCGAGATGGATCGCTCCGACCTGCGCAGCCGCACCGGCATGGTGCTGCAGGACCCCTGGCTGTTCGGCGGCACCATCCGCGAGAACATCCGCTACGGCAAGGACTCCGCCACCGACGACGAGATCGTGGCCGCAGCGGCCGCGACCTACGTCGACCGATTCGTGCACTCGCTGCCGGACGGCTACGACACCGTGCTCGACGAGGATGCCTCGAACGTCTCGGCGGGTGAGCGCCAGCTGATCACGATCGCCCGAGCGTTCGTCGCCCAGCCGTCGATCCTCATCCTCGACGAGGCCACCAGCGCGGTCGACACCCGCACCGAGCTGCTGCTCCAGCACGCCATGGCGGCGCTGCGGCACGGTCGCACCTCGTTCGTGATCGCGCACCGCCTGTCCACGATCCGCGACGCCGACCTCATCCTCGTGATGGAGCACGGCGACATCGTGGAGAAGGGCACGCACGAGCAGCTCATCGCGGCCAAGGGCGCCTACTGGCGGCTGTACCAGTCGCAGTTCGAGCAGGCCGCGAGCGACACCGACGCCGACTCGGCGCTCCTCACGGGCGCCGTCACGGTTCCGGTGGAGGGATCCGTCGCGTCCGAGCTCGAGGCGGGTGCGGCCATGGTCGTCGGTGCCGGAACCGCTCCGGTCGCGGTCGCCGAGCGCGTCATCGAGTCCGCGGAAGCGCCCGACGGTCCGCCGAGCGACCGCGGAGACCGCACGGCCTGATCCGCGCCCACTGCGCCCGAAGCGCCGTCGTCCCGAGCCCAGGGTGATCCCCGAGGCTCGCCGGGCGGCGGCGCTTCGCCGTTCCAGACCGGGTGCGA
This sequence comes from Actinomycetota bacterium, assembly GCA_018268435.1. GTDB lineage: Bacteria > Actinomycetota > Actinomycetes > Actinomycetales > Microbacteriaceae > Microbacterium. The sequence continues at coordinate 4,199 of JAFDWP010000120.1, read as the reverse complement.
CACGGGATCCGTGTTCCGGATCCGCGTCGTTCCGGATCCGGAACACGCGGGATGGCGTCGGATCCGCGTCCTGGGTGACGCTACTTCGTCAGGCCGAACAGCTCGAACGGGTGGGTGAGTCGCCACCACAGGCTCGGACCCTCCAGTGTCGTGCGCAGCGCGAGCGGCACCGTGGTCGCGTCCAGCGGTCCCTTGAGGGCGAGCGTGCCGGCCTTCTCGCCGGCCTTCCAGTCCTCGCCCAGGGAGAATTTCGTCGTCGCCGCGGCGGAGGCGCCGTTCCACAGGGTCACGCGGGCGTCCTCGGTGGCGATGATCTGCGTGCTCTCGCCCCATGCCGTGTCGACCGCGCCGAGCGTGGCGCCCTTGCTCACGGTCTGCGGCTGGTTCTTCAGCGCCGCCTCGACATCGGCGTAGAGCGCCCGGGAGGCGTCGACGCGGCCCTGATCGCTGTCCTGGCCGATCGCCGCGACGTAGATCCGCACCGTGGTGCCGCCGTCGGCGACGTCCTTCGCGGACAGCAGGTTGTACCGCGTGTCGGGCCCGTCGCCGATCGTGCCGGTCTTGATGCCGATGATGCCGGCGTCGTCGATGAGGCCGTTCGTGTTGTGCACGGTCCCGGCTCCCGGCAGATCCGCGGCCTTCTGCTTCACGATCTCGGCGATCACGGGGTTCTTCTCGGCGATCTCGCCGAGCTGGATGAGTGCGCGCGGAGTGGCGACGTTGCCGAAGTCGAACCCGGAGGGCGTCACGACGTGGATGTCACCGAGATCATGCTGGCTCAGCCATTGGTTGGCCGCGGCCGCGTAGCTCTCGTCCGAGCCCCACACCTCGCGGGCGAGGCGGTCGGCGTAGTTGTTCGCCGAGCCCAGCAGGATCCCCTCGAACAGCTGGTACTGCGTGAGGGATCCGCCCACGGGGACGTCGAGGGCGGACTGATCCTGGCGCAGGTAGTTCCAGTAGTCGTCACTGTCGGCCTGGGTGAACTCGAACGACGGCCCCTGCTCGCCCGGCTTGAGCGGCAGCTTCTCGAGCGCGACCAGCACCGTCACAAGCTTCGTGATGCTCGCCATCGGCAGCTCCTGCTCGACGGACGCGATCGTGCCGATCCCCTGCACGCTCACGGCTGCGCCGCCGGTCGTGGGCCAGGCAGCGGCTGCGGTCGATGCGGCGGTGGGCTGGAACGACACGGCGGTCGCGACGGGCTCCACCTCGTTCAGCGGCCACAGCGCGGTGGTTGCGCCGTAGGCGAGGGTGACGGCGAGCACGCCGGCCAGCGGCAGCAGCACCGCGGGGCGGGCGAGGCTGCGGCGAGGGGCATCCTCGAGCAGCGCGCGCGATGCCGTCGGCGGAGCCGTCGCCGCCGTGCCCACGCGGGCGACGTCCACCCAGGCGAGGGCGGCGGTGGGGGTGCGATCCGGACCGCGGACGAGGGACGCGGAGGGCAGCGGCCGCCGCTCGGCGCGGGTCGTGCGGTCGCGCGAGGTCGGGGCGGTGTCGGCGGCCGGAGATGCGACGGCGGCCGGGGCGGGGGTGGCGTCGGCACGCTCGGCGGTGGCGTCGACGAGCTCCGGTTCGCCCTGCGCGGCACCCGGACGGTCGTCTTCGTTCACCCCCCTACCGTATCTGCCCGACGCGCCCGCTCTTGGGACCCGCCGGCCGGATGCGGGACGCAGGGTACGCGTCCTCGGGGCCGCCGGTGCCATCGGCGCGCGCGGAGGCCGGTCGAGGAGCGGTCGGCGGGGCTAAGATGGGCGGATCACCACGGGAGTCCGGCGAGCCGGGCTGAGAGGGAGCGAATCGCGCTTCGACCGTCGAACCTGATCCGGATCATGCCGGCGCAGGGAGGAGCAACAGTCATGCATGCAACTGCAACCGCACAGACCGCGAGCACGGGGGCGGCCGCGCGCCGCCTGAACTGGCGGGTCGTCGACATCGTCGTGGCCGCCGTGCTGGGTGTCGCGATCGGCCTGGTCTTCTGGGTCTGGAACACCATCGGCTACGCCTGGTTCTCCGCGGCCGACGCCCTCACGCCGGGGCTCGGCGGCATCGCCGTCGGGATCTGGCTTCTCGGGGGCGTGGTCGGCGGGCTCGTGATCCGCAAGCCCGGTGCGGCCCTCGTCGTCGAGGTCGTGGCGGCCGTCGTCTCGATGCTGATCGGCAACATCTGGGGCGTCTCCACCGTGCTCGAGGGCATCGCGCAGGGCCTCGGCGCCGAGCTGATCTTCGCGATCTTCCTGTACCGCCGGTTCTCCCTCCCGGTCGCGGCGCTCGCCGGCGTCGCCGCCGCCGTCGGGGCGTGGCTGTTCGAGCTGTTCTACGGCAGCTCGCCGAACATCCTGAAGTCGGTCGAGTTCAATGCGATCTACCTCGGCACCCTGGTCGTCTCCGGCGCGATCCTGGCCGGCATCCTGGGCTGGCTGCTGGTGCGCGCGCTCGCCGCGACGGGGGCGCTCAGCCGCTTCGCCGCCGGACGCGAGCTGCGCCGCGAGGTCTGACATGACTGCGGGGGCGGCCCGCGTCGTCGCGGACGGGTGGGGCTGGCGCTACGCCGGGCGCCGCCTGCCCGCGGTGCGCGACGTGTCGTTCACCATCGAGCCGGGGGAGCGGGTGCTCCTGCTCGGCGCCTCCGGCGCGGGCAAGTCCACCCTGCTCACCGGCATCGCGGGCCTGCTCGGCGACGCGGAGGAGGGCGAGCGCAGCGGCTCGCTCCTCGTCGACGGGGCGGATCCCGAGAGCCGGCGCGGCTGCATCGGCCTGGTGCTGCAGGATCCGGATGCCGGCGTCGTCCTGAGCCGGGTCGGCGACGACGTCGCGTTCGGCTGCGAGAACCTCGGCGTGCCCGCGGACGAGATCCCGGCGCGCGTGCGGGAGGCTCTGGACGCCGTCGGCCTCGATGTGCCGCTGGACCAGCGCACCGCGGCGCTGTCGGGCGGGCAGAAGCAGCGGCTCTCGCTGGCGGGCGCCCTCGCGATGCGTCCCGGTCTGCTGCTGCTCGACGAGCCCACCGCGAATCTGGATCCGGAGGGGGTCGGTGAGATCCGGACGAGCGTGGAGCGCGTCGTCGCGGCGACCGGTGCCACGCTCGTGGTCATCGAGCACCGCACCGCGGTCTGGGCGGACCTGATGACGCGCGTGATCGTGGTCGGCGCCGACGGCGGACTGCTCGCCGACGGCACGCCCGACGCGGTGTTCGGCACGCACGGCGACGCCCTCGCGGACGCCGGGGTGTGGGTGCCGGGGCACCCCGTCGACCTGCCGGTGCTGCCCGCGGCCCCCGCGGCGGGGGAGGACCTGCTCGCGACGCGCGCGCTCGCCGTGTCGCGTGATCGCCGCCGGGCCGTGCAGCGCGATCTCGATCTCGGGGTGCCCGAGGGGGCGGCGACCGTGATCGTCGGCCCGAACGGGGTCGGCAAGTCCACGCTCGCGCTCACCCTCGCGGGCCTCCTGGATCCGCTGAGCGGCGTGGTCGAGGCCGCCGAGGGCCTCTGCCCGCCGCGCTCCGGGCGGGCCAGGGCGCGCGGGCGGCACCCCGCGGCGTGGACCTCGCGCGAGCTGCTCACCCGCATCGGCATGGTGTTCCAGGATCCCGAGCACCAGTTCCTCACGCAGACCGTGCGCGAGGAGCTCGCCGTCGGGCCGCGCGCGCTCGGCTGGGACCGTGAGCGCATCGAAGCCGTGGTGGACGCGCTGCTGGAGCGTCTCGGGCTGACCGGGCTCGCCGCGGCGAACCCGTTCACGCTGTCCGGCGGGCAGAAGCGCCGGCTGTCGGTGGCGACGGTCCTCGCCGCGGCCCCCGCCGTGGTGGTGCTGGACGAGCCGACGTTCGGGCAGGACCGGCGGGGCTGGATCGGCATCGTGGGCCTGCTGCAGGAGGAGATCGCCCGGGGCACGACCGTGGTCGCGGTGACGCACGACGACGATGTGGTCCGCCACCTCGGCGGACACCGCATCACGCTGATCCCCGCTCGCACCGAGGCGGCGGCATGATGTCCGGTCTCGAAGCGCGCACCACGCTCGAAAAGCCGGCCGAACACAGCCAGGTGCGCACGTCGACCGGGGAGGGGACGCCCGCCTGGATCGACGGGGTCAATCCGGTCACGCGGATCCTGCTCGCGCTGCTGCTGTCGATCCCGCTGTTCGCGTCGATCGACGTCACCAGCGGGCTGGTCGCGATCGGGCTGCAGCTGCTGTGCGTGCCG
>JAFDWP010000011.1 GCA_018268435.1 Actinomycetota bacterium | reverse complement strand
GTCTCGTGCGTCGCCGCGATCCTCGTCGCCGCGAAGATCTACCAGAACTCGCTGCTGCGCATGGGCGGCCGGGTGAAGCTGGCCGAGGCCCTCAAGGGCTGAGGCGCATCCTGCGGGCCGGCCCCGGTTCCTGAGCGAGCGCAGCGAGACGAAGGACCTGAGCGAGCGCCCCTTCCCCCGGTTCCTGAGCGAGCGCAGCGAGACGAAGGACCTGAGCGAGCGCCCCTTCCCCCGGTTCCTGAGCGAGCGCAGCGAGACGAAGGACGCGGAATATTCACATGCATGGATTGTTAGCATCGGGGTACGGACGATGGGGTCCGCGTCAGAACGCTCGACCCGAAAGGCCTCATCCCGCATGAGCACTCCTGCCCTCGACCGCACCGCGGTCACCGATGCCCCGATCCTCGACGTCCTCGCCGAGCGCTGGAGCACCCGCATCTTCGACGCGACCGCGACCATCGACGAGGAGGCCCTGGCGAGCGCGCTCGAGGCCGCCCGCTGGGCGCCGACCGCCGCCAACTCGCAGCCGTGGCGCCTGATCGTCACCCGTCGCGGCACCGAGGCGCACGCCTCCGTGCTCGACAGCCTGATGGGCTTCAACAGCGCCTGGGCCGGCGACGCCGCCGTGCTCATGGTCTTCGTCGCCGAGACCACGCGCGACGACCAGCCCATGCCGTGGGCGCTCTACGACACCGGCCAGGCCGCCGCGCACTTCACCGTGCAGGCGCACGCCAACGGCCTGTCCACCCACCAGATGGGCGGCTTCGACCGCGACGCCATCGCGACCGCGTTCGCCCTGGGCGCGGAATTCACCCCGATCTCGGTCATGGCCGTGGGCGAGCTCGGCGACATCCGCACCGCTCCCGCGGAGCTGCAGCAGCGCGAGAACGCCCCCCGTGAGCGCCGCCCGATCGCCGAGACGCTCCTCGTCAACAACTGACCGGACCGCATCCTCGAGTCGTCCCCCTCAGCGCGAGCCATAGGCCGCGCTGAGGGGGACGACCCGTATGTGGGAGGGGTCAGCGGCGGCGGTGGCGGCCCGCGGCGAGCGCATCGGCCGCGCGCACGAGCGAGAGGTGCGAGAACGCCTGCGGGGTGTTGCCGACGTGGTGGCCGCCGACCGGGTCGTACTCCTCGCTGAGCATCCCGACGTCGTTGCGCATCGCGCAGAGCCGGTCCATCAGACGCTCCGCATCGGCCGTCCGCCCGGTGACCGCGTACTGCTCCACGAGCCAGAACGAGCACGCCAGGAACGTGTGCTCGGTTCCGGGCAGACCATCCACTCCGCTGCCGGTGCGGTACCGGTCCACCAGTCCGTCCGGCATCAGGGTCTGCTCGATCCGCTGCACGGTGACGAGCATCCGCGGGTCGTCGGGCGCACAGTACCCCGTGCGCGGGATGAGCAGCAGCGAGGCGTCGACCTCGTCCGTCGCGCGGTGCTGCACGAAGCAGCCGTCGCGCACCCCATGCTCGTCGATCTCGGCGCGCAGCCGGTCGCGCAGCGCCCGCCACCTCTCCACGGGTCCGTGCAGCCCGCCCTCCTCGACCGCGCGCACCCCGCGGTCGAACGCGGCCCAGAGCATCACCCGGGAGTGCGTGAAGAACTGCGGATCCCCGCGGATCTCCCACATGCCGTTGTCGGGGCGGTCGATCTGCTTCTCGGCCTGCTGCAGCAGCACGCGCTGCAGGGACCACGAGCGCACGGACTCGTCGAGGCCCTCCCGGCGCGCCGCCGCGAGGGTCACCATCACCTCGCCGAACACGTCGGCCTGGAACTGCTCGGCCGCCGCATTGCCCACCCGCACCGGGGCGGATCCGGCGTAGCCCGGCAGCGAGGGCATCTCGCGCTCGCGCAGATCCCGCTCCCCCGCGAGGCCGTACATGATCTGCAGATCCGCGGGATCCCCGGCGACCGCGCGCAGCAGCCAGTCCCGCCACGCCTGCGCCTCGTCGGCGAGGCCGTGCGCGAGCAGCGCCTCCAGGGTGAGCGCGGCGTCGCGCAGCCAGACATAGCGGTAGTCCCAGTTGCGCTCCCCGCCGAAGTCCTCGGGCAGCGAGGTCGTCGCCGCCGCCGCGATGCCACCGGTCTCGCGGTTCGTGAGCGCGCGCAGGATGAGCAGCGAGCGCCGCACGTCGTGCCGGCGGTGCCCCTCGTGCGCGATCCCATCCGCCCAGTCCTGCCACCAGGCGCAGGTCACCCGCTCGGCGACGTCGGCGTCCAGCGACGCCGGGCTCGGACGGTACGACGGCGCCCACGTGAGCGAGAGCACCGCCTCCTCCCCCGCGGCCACCTCGACCGTGCCGCTGTGGCTGTGCCCGTGCGGACGCAGCTCGGCGCCGCGCACCACGACGGCGTCCGGGCCCGCCGTGGCGGTCAGCTCGGGCTCCCGCTCGGTGCCGGTCTGGCGCACCCAGGGCAGCGCCCGCGCGTAGTCGAACCGCAGGCGCAGCTCCTGATGGAACGCGACCCGCCCGGTGATCCCCCGGATCCGGCGGATGATGTCGGTGCGGTCGACGCCCAGACCCGCCGGGGATCCGTCGAGCGTGACGGCGTCGTCGCGGAGCACGACCGGCATCCACTCGGTCACCTCGGCGGCGCCGGCGGCGGTCTCCCATCGGGTCACCAGGCAGAACGTGTCGCGGTCGTAGCGCCGGGTGGCGGTCGCCTCCGGATCGACCGGACGGAGCGACCACTGCCCCTGCTCGACGCCGCCGAGCAGCGCGCCGAACAGCGACGCGGAGTCCAGCCGCGGGGCGCAGAACCAGTCGATGCTCCCCGCGCGGGAGACGAGCGCCGCCGTGCGCCCGTCGCTGAGCAGTGCGTAGTCCTCGATCGGAGGGGCCTGCCGGTCTCGCTCTCCCATAGGCGCAGTCTCGCACGGACCGCCATGACCTGGCCGTGCAGTCCGCCGCGGGGACGGATCCGGTCTCTCCGGCAGACATCCACCGCACCGGACCGTATCGTGGCCCCATGACCACCCCGACGACGCTCCTCATCCTCGGTGCCTCCGGCGACCTCACCTCCCGGCTCCTGCTGCCTGCGATCGCCCAGCTGCTGCAGCGCCAGCCCGAGCGCGACCTGGTGCTGCACGGCGCAGGATCCGACGACTGGTCCGCGGAGCGCTGGCAGGAGGCCGTGCGCACCGCCTTCGCCACCGTCGACGCCGAGGACCAGGTCGCCCGCATCGCCGGCACGACCTACGTCAAGGCCGACGTCACCGATCACGACTCCCTGGCGTCGCTGATCGCGGACGTCGAGGGATCCCTCGTCATCTACTTCGCCCTGCCGCCGGCGGTCGCGGCCGCCGCCTGCGAGAAGCTCGTCGACATCCCGCTGCCCTCCGGCACCGTGCTCGCGCTGGAGAAGCCGTTCGGCCGGGACCAGGAGAGCGCCGCGGCGCTGAACGCGCTGGTGACGCGGATCGTGCCGGAGAACCAGGTGTTCCGCGTCGACCACTTCCTCGGCCGTTCCACGATCCTCAACATCATGGGCGTGCGCTTCGCCAACCGTCTCGTGGAGCCGGTGTGGTCGGCCGACCACGTCGAGTCGGTGCTGGTGCGCTACGACGAGGCGCTCGCGCTGGAGAACCGCGCCCGGTACTACGACAAGGCCGGGGCGCTCGTCGACATGATCCAGAGCCACCTCCTGCAGGTGCTCGCGATCCTCGCCATGGAGCAGCCGGCCGACCTCGACGAGGTCGATCTGCGCGACGCGATGGCCGCCGCCCTCCGCGCCACCCGGATCCTCGGCGACGACCCGGTCGCCTCGACCCGAAGGGCGCGGTACACGGCCGGCACGAGCGAGGATCGCCCGGTGCCGGCGTACGTCGACGAGGAGGGTGTGGATCCGTCCCGAAGCACCGAGACGCTCGCCGAGATCACCTGCGAGGTCGACACCGCGCGCTGGGCCGGAGTGCCGTTCACGCTGCGCAGCGGCAAGGCCCTCACCGAGCGGTGCGCCGAGATCGTCGTGACCTTCCGCCCGGTGCGCCACATCCCCGGCGGTCTCACCGGCGCGCCGCGGGACGGCGGGGTGCTGCGGTTCACGCTCGGGCCCGACCAGATCGACCTCGAGCTGAACGTGAACGGCGGCGACGATCCGTTCGC
>JAFDWP010000119.1 GCA_018268435.1 Actinomycetota bacterium | reverse complement strand
GCCCGGCGCTCGGCCCGCGCGCCCCTGTGCTCAGGCGAGCAGTAGCCGGAGCGCCTCGACGATGGCGCCCGCGCCGGACGAAGCGAGCGCTTGCGACACCGCGGGTTGGGTGATGCCCTCGGCGGCGGCGAGTTCGCGCTGGGTGATGCCGAGGCACCGTCCGTACGTGAGCCGCCGAGTGCGGGCGCTCATGTCGGTGATGAGCTGGTCGCGGCTCAGCAGCGCGATGTTCGCCTGCCGGGCGAGGAGGTGCGCGGTCGCGGACTGCGCCTCGTGCGCCACCACCCAGGTGCGGGCGCCGGGCACCGTGCGGCGCTGCAGGGCGTGCGTGCGCTCGATGGCCGCCCGCGCGGCCCACCACCCCGGCCCCTCGGGCACGGCGCCTCCCGCGGAGGAGATCTCCTCGACTGGCCCGATCCCCACGCCGAAGCGGCAGTCGAGCCCCTCGGGCAGCGCGAGCCGCAGCAGGATCAGTCCGGCGAGCGCCGCGTCGAGCGTCGGATAGACCCCCTGCTGCTCGTCGCCGGCGGTCGGCCGCAACGGCTGCGTGGCGAGCTGCAGGTCACCCTCGGAGCGCGCGATGGCCTCGTCGAGGGCGCGCTGCGCGGCGGCCCTGTCGGGCAGATTGCGCGATCCGACGATGTCGAGGAGGACGGCGACCATCGCAAAAGGATATCACTGATCCTTTATGAAGATAAGTGGATCCCTTTTGTATCGGGTGGATCCGCGATGCGCTTATCCGCCTGCCGTCGCCTCAGTCCGTGCCGGAGTCGAAGGCGGCGCCCTCGGAGACCACGTCCACCGCGTCGGTGAGCGCCTCGTCGACTTCGGACACCGAGCCCTCGATCGACTCGGTGATCTCGTTCGCCTCGCCCGCGGTCACCCGTCCCACGAGCTCGCCCGTCGCGCCGCCGACCAGTCCGAGGCCCGCGTACTGCTCGAGGCGGGCGCGCGAGTCGGCGATGTCGAGGTTGCGCATCGTGAGCTGGCCGATCCGGTCGACCGGTCCGAAGGCCGCATCGCCGACGCGCTCCATGGACAGCTTCTCCGGGCCGTAGGACAGGTTGGGGGAGACGGTGTCGAGGATCGTCCAGTCGTCGCCGCGGCGCAGGCGGATCGTGACGGTGCCGGAGATCGTGGATCCGACCCAGCGCTGGATCGACTCGCGCAGCATGAGCGACTGCGGCTCGAGCCAGCGGCCCTCGTACATGAGGCGCCCGAGGCGGCGGCCCTGCTCGTGGTAGGTCGCGAGGGTGTCCTCGTTGAGGATGCCGTTGACCAGGCGCTCGTAGGCGATGAACAGCAGCGCCATGCCCGGGGCCTCGTAGATGCCGCGCGACTTCGCCTCGATGATGCGGTTCTCGATCTGATCGCTCATGCCCAGCCCGTGCCGGCCGCCGATGCGGTTGGCCTCGAACACGAGCTCCACCGGGTCGGCGAACTCGACGCCGTTGAGCGCGACCGGACGGCCGCCCGCGAAGGTCACGGTGACATCCTCGGTCTCGATCGCGACGGCAGGATCCCAGTACTTGACGCCCATGATCGGGTCGACGGTCTCGAGCGACACATCCAGGTGCTCGAGCGTCTTCGCCTCGTGCGTGGCGCCCCAGATGTTGGCGTCGGTCGAATACGCCTTCTCGGCGGAGTCGCGGTACGGGAAGCCGTGCGCGACGAGCCACTCGCTCATCTCCTGGCGCCCGCCGAGCTCGGTGACGAAGTCGGCGTCGAGCCACGGCTTGTAGATGCGCAGGCGCGGGTTGGCGAGCAGGCCGTAGCGGTAGAACCGCTCGATGTCGTTGCCCTTGTAGGTGGAGCCGTCGCCCCAGATGTCGACGCCGTCCTCCTTCATGGCGCGCACGAGCAGCGTGCCGGTGACGGCGCGGCCGATCGGCGTCGTGTTGAAGTAGGTCTTGCCGCCGGAGCGGATGTGGAACGCGCCGCAGGACAGGGCGACGAAGCCCTCCTCGACGAGCGCGGTCTTGCAGTCGATCAGGCGCGAGTCCTCGGCGCCGTACTCGAGGGCGCGGCCGGGGATCGACGCAATGTCGTCCTCGTCGGGCTGGCCCAGGTCTCCCGTGTACGTGTACGGCACGGCGCCCTTGTCGCGCATCCACGCGACGGCCACGGAGGTGTCGAGCCCTCCCGAGAAGGCGATGCCGACGCGCTCGCCGACGGGCAGGGACTGGAGGACCTTGGACATGGGATCCAGTCTATCGGCGGCGTTTCGCGGGTTTCGACGGGATGAGTGAGGGCGGATCCGGCCGGATCCGCTCAGATCAGCCGGACGTCGACGCCCAGCGCGGCATAGGTCGAGGCGGCCCGACGGTCGCACGACAGCAGCGTGATGCCGGCGGCCTTCGCCGCCAGGCCAACCAGCCCGTCATAGACGGAGCCGCCGGCGATGCCGGCTTGGCTGAGGGTTACCGGCGCGTGCAGCGAGACGTCCGGAGGGAGGGCGACCGACGCAGGAAACTCCCGGCGGATCACCTCGGCGGCGTACGACCCGCTGAGTCGGTTGGCGCCGGGCAGGCGCGTCAGCACGGAGAACGTCTCGAACAGCGCATGGCCGGAGAGCCCGAGCGTCATCCCCTGGGTGAGCGCGAAGGTGGTTTCGTGCGAAGGGCTCGCATCGCGCAGGATCGCCAGAGCGGCGCTCGTGTCGAGAAGGAGGTCAGCGCTGGTCTGCAAGGCGCAGCTCTCGGATGTCGTCTGCCGTGAGCACCGGGCCGCCCGCGATGACCAGGCGGCCATCCTTCTCGATCACATTGTCGTGCGTCTCGATCTCGATCCGGATCCCGCCGCCGTCGATGATCAGATCCACCGGCCCCGGCACCATCCCCAGGCGCTCGCGCATCACCTGCGGGATCACGATCCGCCCCGCCTTGTCCATGGTCGCCTTCATGCCATCAGAATACCATTCGAATGGTATCTTCGCCGTGGCTGGGGGAAGGGTTCAGCGCCCGCGCGTGCGGGACACCCAGATCACGCCGGCGCCGACGGCCACGATCACCGCGGCGATGGCGACGATGTACAGCGCGACGGTGAGGTAGCTGTTGCCCGGCAGGTGCGGGTTGAGGAACGGGTAGGGGTACCACCAATGGTCCCCGGTGATCGGGCTGATGATGAAGTTTGCCCGGATCAGCGTGTACGCCGCCCACGCGATCGGGAACGCGGCGATCGCGCCGAGCACTCCCCAGCCGAGGCAGCGCCGCCGCGGTGCGAGCAGCACATCGGCCAGCAGCACCAGGGGCCCGACCACGTGCAGCACCTCGTTGACCCAGGCCGCCGAGACCCCGACCGAAACGTTGCGCAGCAGCAGGTTGTAGACGATCCCGGTGGTGATCATGTAGGTCGCGACGCAGGCGAGCAGGATGGCGAGACCACGCGGCTCGGGGCGGTCGACGGATCCGGCTCGGGCCGCACGCAGCAGCCAGACGCCGGCGACGGCCATCGCCACCAGGGCGCCCACGTTGGACAGCACCGTGAAGTAGCTGAAGAAGTTCGCGACCACGGTCGGCACGTGCCCGGCGTGCGGCGTCGTCGCGGCGAGGGCGTTCTGCACCGACGTCGTGAGCTG
>JAFDWP010000118.1 GCA_018268435.1 Actinomycetota bacterium | reverse complement strand
GTTCTGGCCGCCGTTGTTCTGGTTGCCGCCCTGGCCGTCCTGACCGCCGTTGCGGTTGCGGCTGCGCGAACGGGACCGGCTGCGGCTGCGACCGGTCTGCTCCTCGCCGCCCTCAGCGGGGTTCTCGGCGGCCTGCTCGGACGGGGCCGCATCGGCCGGCGCCTCGGCGGCGGGCTCCGCCGGCGTCTCGGTCGCGGCAGGCTCGGCGGCGACCTCGGCCGGGGCCTCTTCGGTCTTCTTGGCGCGGCTGCGGCGCGGGGCCTTCGCCTTCGGGGCCTCCTCGGCCGGCGCATCCGCGGCGGGTGCAGCGGCAGGAGACTCTGCAAGCGCCTCGGTCGCGGCGGGCGCGGCGGCGACCTCGGCCGGGGCTTCTTCGGTCTTCTTGGCGCGGCTGCGGCGCGGGGCCTTCGCCTTCGGGGCCTCCTCGGCCGGCGCATCCGCGGCAGGTTCAGCAGCGGGCGCGGCCTCGGCGGGAGCGGCGACGGCGGTGTCGGCCGCCGCCTTGGCGGCGCTCGCGGTGGTCGCGCGGCGCGGGGTGCGCTTGCGCGGCGCCTTGGGAGCGTCCTCGGCGGACGCGGTCTCGGCCGGAGCCGAGGTGGTGATCTGGGTCTCGGAGATTGTCTCCACGAGTACTCCTCTTGTAAGTCGTGGGTGTTTCGACGCGCGCACGGCAGATGCCGTGGCGCGACCGCACGATCATGCCGAGAACAGGCTGTCCCCTGCATGCCACCCGGAGAACACGCTCTCGCGGAGCTCGGTGACCGGCTCACGGTGCGGTTTCGGGTGCTGTGCGGCTGACGCGGGAAGTGCGTCGCGGGTCGGGATCACGATTGTGACGAAGAACCCTCCGCTCGTTCCCTCACTGTACCACCTCGCACATCCACGGCGACCATCTGCGGGATCCACGGGGTGTCCGTGGTCGCGTCCGCGATGCGCACCGCCTCCAGACGGCTTCCGGGACCGTCGCACAGCACGAGCACGCTGGGGCCGGCCCCGGACACGACGGCGGCGAAGCCTTCGGCGCGCAGCGCCCGCACGAGCCTGTTCGTCTCCGGCATGGCGGGGGCGCGGTAGTCCTGATGCAGCCGATCGTCGGTGGCGTCCAGCAGCACGTCGGGGCTCTGCGTGAGCGCCGCGATGAGCAGCGCCGAGCGGGAGACGTTGAACACCGCGTCCTCGCTGGGCACCTGCTGCGGCTGCAGGCTGCGCGCCGCCTTGGTCGACATCGTGTAGCCGGGCACCAGCACGAGCGGGGACACGCCGCGGTGCACCAGCAGCTTCTTGTGCTGTGGGCCGCGCTCTCCGGTCCACGCGATCGTGAGACCGCCGAAGAGGGCGGGCGCGACGTTGTCCGGATGCCCCTCGAGCTCGGTCGCCAGGCGCAGCAGCGCGGCGTCGTCGAGCTCGACGACGCCCTCCAGCAGCCCCTGCGCGGCGAGGACGCCCGCGGCCACCGCGGCCCCGGAGGATCCGAGCCCGCGGCCGTGCGGCACGCCGTTGCGCGCGATCAGGCGGATCCCGGGCATCGGGATGCGGGCGTCGGCGAAGACGTGCGCGATCGAGCGGACGACGAGGTTTGACGCATCACGCGCGATCTCCTCGGCACCGGATCCGGAGACCTCGATCTCGTAGACGCCCGGGTCCAGGGCGGTGACCTCGAGCTCGTCGTACAGGCTCAGAGCAAGGCCCAGGGTGTCGAATCCGGGACCGAGGTTGGCACTGGTGGCGGGGACGCGCACCTCGACGGTGCGCCCGGCGACGGGCGCGGGGACCATCGGTCCTTCGACGCTCACGTCACTCCCCCTCGACGCGCAGCACCGACACCACGCGGGTGACCGCGTCGCTGTCGGCCAGGCGGGCGACCGTGTCGCTGAGCGCCTGCTCGGTCGCGCGGTGCGTGCCGATGATGATGCGTGCGGTGGTGCTGTCCTCGCCGCGCTCCACGGTCTGCAGCGCGGTGGCGATGGACACGCCGTGGTCGCTGAGGATCCCTGCGACGGTGGCGAGCACGCCGGTGACGTCGGCGACCTCGAGGGTGATCTGATAGCGCGTCGTGATGTGGCCGAACGGCGCGATCGGCAGGCTCTGGCGGGCCGACTCGCCGACGCCCACACCGCCGGCGATGTGCCGGCGCGCAGCGGAGACGACGTCGCCGAGCACGGCGGAGGCGGTCTGCACTCCCCCGGCGCCGGCGCCGTAGAACATCAGCGGACCGGCGGCCTCGGCCTCCACGAACACCGCGTTGTTGCCGCCGTGCACGCTGGCCAGCGGGTGGTCGCGGTGGATGAGCGCGGGGTACACGCGCACCGAGACCGCGTCGCCGTCCGGCTCGGAGAGGCGCTCGCACACGGCGAGCAGCTTGATCACGTAGCCCGCGCGGCGGGCGTCGTCGATCATGTCGGCGGTCACCGCGGAGATGCCCTCGCGGTGCACGTCCTCGATGGACACCTGGGTGTGGAAGGCGAGGCTCGCGAGGATCGCGGCCTTCTGCGCGGCATCGAAGCCTTCGAGGTCCAGCGTCGGGTCGGCCTCGAGGTAGCCAAGCTCGGTGGCGATCCGCTGCGCCTCCTCGGCGCTCAGGCCCTGCCGGTCCATGGAGTCGAGGATGAAGTTCGTGCTGCCGTTGACGATGCCGAAGATCCGCTCGATCCGGTCGCCGGCGAGCGAGTCGCGCAGGGGGCGGATGATCGGGATCGCGGCGGCGACCGCGGCCTCGTACGACACGGAGGCGCCGACCTGGTCGGCCGCCTCGAAGATCTCCGCGCCGTGCGTGGCGAGCAGGGCCTTGTTGCCGGTGACGACGTCGGCTCCGCTGCGCAGCGCCTGCAGCACGTAGCCGCGCGCCGGCTCGATCCCGCCCATGAGCTCGATCACGATGTCGGCACCGAGGATGAGCGCCTCGGCGTCGGTGGTGAGCAGTTCCCGGGGCAGCTCGGCGTCGCGCGGGGCGTCCACGTCGCGCACCAGGATCCCGGCGAGCTCGAGGGTCGCTCCGCTGCGCTCGGCGAGGTCGGCCTGGTGCTCGAGCAGCAGGCGCGCGACCTGGGATCCCACGGATCCGGCCCCGAGCAGGGCGACGCGGAGGGTGCGGCGGTGGCCGGCGAGTTCCGTCATGCTTCTCCTTCTCCGGTGCGAGCACCGGTGAGCTCCTTCGTTCCCGGTGCGGCGATGCCGGCGTCCCGGGAGAGGAGGTCGGCGAGGGTCTCCCCCCGCACGATCACCCGCGCCCGGCCGTCGCGCACGGCGACGACCGCGGGGCGCGGGGTGTGGTTGTAGTTGCTGGACAGCGCGTAGCAGTACGCGCCGGTCGCCGGCACCGCGAGCAGGTCGCCCGGGGTGACGTCGGAGGGGAGGTACTCGTGATCGACGACGATGTCCCCCGATTCGCAGTGCGAGCCCACGACGCGGGCGAGGGCGGGTGCGCCCGTGCCCTCGCGCGAGGCGAGGCGTGCGGAGTACTGGGAGCCGTACAGGGCCGGGCGGGCGTTGTCGCTCATGCCGCCGTCCACGCTCACATAGAGCCGTTCGCCGCGGTCGCCGAGCGACACCTGCTTGGTCGTGCCGACCTGGTACAGGGTCACCCCGGCCTGGCCGACGACGGCCCGCCCCGGTTCGAAGGCGAGCGTGGGGATCGGGATGCCGCGCACCTCGCACTCGCGCGCGACGGCGTCGACGATGGCGTTCGCGAGCTCCTCGATCGGCGTCGGGTCGTCGACCGCGGTGTAGGCGATGCCGAAGCCGCCGCCGAGGTTGAGCATCGGCAGCTCGCCGCCCTCGCGCAGTGCCGCGTGCAGCTCGATCATGCGGGACGCCGACTCGGCGAATCCGGTGGATCCGAAGATCTGGGAGCCGATGTGGCAGTGCAGTCCGTGCAGCTTCAGGCTGGGGATCTCCCGGATCCGCTCGACGAGAGCGGGCGCGGACTCGAGCGGCGTGCCGAACTTCTGGTCCTCGTGGGCGGTGGCGAGGAAGTCATGGGTCTCGGCGTGCACCCCGCTGTTCACTCGCAGCAGCACCCGCTGCGCGAACCCCGCGCGCTCGGTGCCGCGACGCTCGGCGATCACGCCGAGACGCTCGATCTCGATCGCGGAGTCGAGGATGATGGTGCCGACCCCGACCTCGACGGCGCGCTCCAGCTCGAGCACGCTCTTGTTGTTGCCGTGGAAGCCGATCCGCGACGGCTTGATGCCCGCGGCCAGCGCGATCTCGAGCTCGCCGCCGCTGCAGACGTCGACGCGCAGTCCCTCCTGCGTCACCCAGCGTGCGATCTCGGTGCTGAGGAAGGCCTTCCCCGCGTAGTAGACCCGCGCCTTGGTGCCGTGAGCGGCCGCGGCGGCGTCGAACGCGCTCTTGATCCGGACGGCGTGCGCGCGGACCTCCGCCTCGTCCAGCACGTAGAGCGGGGTGCCGTAGCGGGCGCGCAGCTCGGCGACGCCGACCCCGCCGAGCACGAGCTCCCCGTCGCTGTCGCGGTGGGCGGATGCGGGCCACACCCCCGGGGCGAGTCCGTTCGGGTCGGCCGGTTCCTCCAGCCAGTCCGGGGCGAGCGCGTCGTCGGGCGAAGCGGGAAGCACAGGGCACCAATCGTCGTGTGGGACTCGGGGTTTCGAGCCCGGCCCAGAGCGAGCCGAGTTCTGAGAATTCTAGGGCACCGTGGTGCCCCGGCCCGACGCTGTGGCGGGGCGGTCAGAAGGGTGGATCCTGGTCGGGGGGTGGATCCGGGTCCTCGATGGTGAAGGTGACCGGGGTGGGTGGCCGGTCGATGTAGGTCGCTCCGGTGAGGCTGGTCCATTCCAGGATGCCGCCGCCGCGCTGGGTCACCGTCCACGCGGTGTGGTGTTTGAGGACGTGGTGGCGGCGGCAGAGACCGGCGAGGTTGGTGTCGGTGGTGGGGCCGCCGTGGGCGGCGTCGATGGTGTGGTCGAGGTCGTGCGTGCGGGGTGGGAGTCCGCAGGTCGGGAACCGGCACCGGGTGTCGCGCGCGTGCAGGAGCCGGCGCAGGTCGGTGCCGGGCCGGTACCGGTCCACGGTGAGGATCGCCCCGGTGATCGGGTGGGTGAGGACGCGTTCCCAGGCGGTGGCACGGCCGGCGAGGATCCGCGCGGTGTGCGTGTCGATCGGGGTGCGTCCGGCGAGTTCTGCGGGCTGCGCCGCGCCCGCCGCTCCGAGGAGGGTGAGGACGGGGATGGTGACCTCGACGCGGGCCTGGATCGCGCCGAGCAGCCCGTCCGAGGTGTCGTGCCCGCACGGCGCCCCGGTCAGCAGGGTGTCGGCGCACAGGTCCGCGCGGAGCTGGTCGAGGGTGCGGTCATCCGTCGGATCGCCGAGCGCGTCTGCCGCGCATTCGGCGGCGTCCTTCGCCGCGGAGGTGTTCGCGACCCGCACCGCCCGGGCCTGGTGGGTGAGCCGGTCGTAAATCCCGTCGATCACGGCGGCGGAGTGGATCAGCCCGAGCATCTTCTGCCCGTCGTCGAGGTCCTCCCGCCAGATCCGACGATCCTTCTGCGCATCCCGGTGCCGGTCCGTCAGGCTCCGGGGGGCGAGGCGCTCGGCGACCCGTTCCACGACGGGCTTGGCCCGATGCGGGGTCTCCCCGACGGACGCGGCGACCGCGACCTGCTCGAACTCGGCCCGGACCGTGTCATCGAGACGCGCCCCGGCGTCCTGGATCTGCCGCACATGCGCCGGGCTGATCCGCGCCTGCGTGAACGCCGCCATCGTGACCGGGAACCGGGTCATCAGCTCTGCCGCGCGCACCATCCGTCCCTGCACGACCCGGTCGGACATGTGCAGCACCCCCGCGAGCTCGGCGGCGACCGACCGCGCGGCGAGTTCGACCGCCTCACCCCGCCCGGCCGGGCCGGCCTCCGCGGCGAGGTGTTCGGCGAGCCGCTGCGCGACCGCGAGGTGCGCCTCTTTCACCGCCTG
>JAFDWP010000117.1 GCA_018268435.1 Actinomycetota bacterium | reverse complement strand
GGTCGGCGGGAGCGCAAGAAGCAGCAGACGCGCCAGGCGCTGCATGAGGCGGCGCTGCGTCTGGTCGAGGACCAGGGGCTGGACGGCACCACGATCGAGCAGATCTGTCAGGCCGTGGACGTGTCTCCGCGCACCTTCTTCAACTACTTCCCCTCCAAGGCCGCCGCCGCGCTCGGCCTGCCCGATTCCGGGATCACGCCCGAGGCGGCCGCCGACTTCCGCTCGGCCGAGGGCGAGCTGGTGCCTGCGCTGTGCGCGCTCATCGGATCCTCGATGGACGACGTGCAGCAGCGCCGGCGCATGAAGGCGCTGGTGCGCAGTCGGCCCGAGCTGATGCCCGCGTTCTCGCAGTGGATGAACGGGATCAAGGATCAGTACTTCGCCCTGGTGCAGGAACGCGCGGGGGACGCCGAGGGCATGGCCGCGGTCGCGCTGACCATGGCGGCGCTCGGGATGCTCGCGCATGACGAGACCCCGGGTGGCGAGCAGCCGGGTGCGGATCGTCTTCTCGAGGCCGTGGAGCAGCTCGTGGCGGCCCGCACGGCGACCCTCTCCCCCGCGCTCTGAGCGGCGGCGGGGCACGGCGCCAAGATCCAGCAACCTCATAGCAAATCTGCGTGTGCGCAAGGTTTCGTGACATGTAATCTTGCAGGGCTGCAACATTCTTGCCGCCAACGTCGGCGCTCGAGCCGACGGGGTGTCGACGACGAGCTCCGGCGTCCTCGACTCACCCGGAAGGGACTCCATGTCCACCGCAACAGCAAGCACTCCGGCCACCCGCGCTGAGCGCAAGCACAGCGCCCCGATCATGACGCACCGGCAGATCCTGCTGGTGATCTACGGACTCATGGCCGGCATGTTCCTCTCGTCGCTGGATCAGACGATCGTGGGAACCGCGATCCGCACGATCGGCGATGACCTGCACGGACTCGACCAGCAGGCCTGGGTCACCACGGCGTACCTGATCACCTCGACCATCTCGGTGCCGATCTACGGCAAGCTCAGCGACATCTTCGGCCGCCGCCCGCTGTTCATCTTCGGCATCTCGGTGTTCATCATCGGATCCGTGCTGTCGACGTTCTCGACGTCCATGATCATGCTCGCGGGCTTCCGCGCCTTCCAGGGCATCGGCGCGGGCGCGCTGATGTCGCTGCCGCTCGCGATCATGGCCGACATCCTCGCCCCGCGCGAGCGTGCCAAGTACCAGGGCTACTTCTTCGCGGTCTTCGGCATCTCCTCCCTCATCGGTCCGCTGGTCGGCGGTCTGTTCGCGGGTGCGAACCAGATCCTCTGGATCGCCGGATGGCGCTGGGTGTTCCTGATCAACCTGCCGATCGGCATCATCGCGCTCGGCATGGTGATCGCGTTCCTGCACCTGCCGAAGGTCGGCAAGCACGAGAACCCCCGCATCGACTGGTGGGGTGCGAGCGCCGTGATCGTCGCGCTGGTGCCGCTGCTGCTCGTCGCCGAGCAGGGCCGCGACTGGGGCTGGGGGTCGGTCGCGGCGATCGCCTGCTACGTCATCGGCGGTCTGGGCGCGATCGGGTTCGTGCTCATCGAGATCGCGATGAAGGACGACGCGATCATCCCGATCCGGCTGTTCCACTCCAACACCTTCTCGATGGCGACGCTCATCGGCGTGCTCGTGGGCTTCGGCATGTTCGGCGCGATGATGACGATCCCGCTGTACATGCAGATCGTCGCCGGGCTCACCCCGACCGAGTCGGGCTTCGCGATGCTGCCGATGGTCCTCGGCCTGATGACCTCGTCCATGGCGGCCGGCCAGATCACCTCGCGCACCGGGAAGTACGGCATCTTCCCGCGCACCGGCACGCTGTTCACGGCCGCGGGCTTCCTGCTGCTGACGTTCGTCTCGTCCAGCACCCCCGTGTGGTTCATGATGATCGGCATGTTCGTGGTGGGCCTCGGCCTCGGCCAGCTCATGCAGTCGCTCACCATGGCCAGCCAGAACGCCGTCGCCGCGCCCGACATGGGTGTCGCCACCAGCGCCGCCACGTTCTTCCGTCAGATCGGCGGAACGCTGGGCACCGCGATCATGCTGTCCATCCTGTTCACGCTGCTGCCGCTGAACATCACGCACAGCATGGCCGACAAGCCCACGCTGACGTCGGCGCTGAACGCGGCGCTGGATCCGGCCGTCGCCGGCAAGGAGCAGAACAAGGCCGTGATGAAGCAGCTGTGGACCCCGATCGTCCAGCCGCTGCAGGAGAACATCCAGACGCAGCTCGACAAGGGCGCCGCGACGGCCAAGGCCGCCGCGGACAAGGCCGTGACCGACGCCGTCACGGCGGGAGTGAACCAGGCGGTCGCCGCCGGTCAGCTCCCGGCCGCCGCCGCGCAGGCCGCGATCGACCAGCAGGTCGCCGCGGCGACGCCCGCCGCGGAGGCCAAGGCGCTGCAGGCGGTGGCGGACAAGGCGAACGCCACGGTCGACAACGGACGCGTGGTCGTGGACTGGTCGAACACGGCGCAGCGCGAGCACTGGGTCGACACGCTGGTGCCGAACATCGTGAAGGAGATCGACAAGGGCACGTCGAAGGCGTCGAGCGGATCCAGCAGCTCGGTGAGCGACACCTCGTTCCTGAACGGGGCCGACTCCGCCCTCACCAAGCCGTTCATGGTCGGGTTCACGCAGGCGATCGACGTCATCTACTGGGTCGGCTTCGGCGTGCTGATGCTCGCGTTCGTCCTGAGCTGGTTCTTCAAGGCGCCGCCGCTGCGCACGCGCTCCGCCCTGCAGGAGCAGGCCGACGCCGCCGGCGTCAGCGAGACCGGCAGCATCCGGACGCAGCAGGCCTGAGGAGAAGGGCCGGGCGGATTCCCGTTCCGGCCCCTCCCTCCGGAAGGATGAGGAGCATGATCGACATCGTCGAAGGCCGGGGCATCGCGCCCGAGCGCGCGAGTGAGGGTCGGCGGGAGCGCAAGAAGCAGCAGACGCGCCAGGCGCTGCATGAGGCGGCGCTGCGTCTGGTCGAGGACCAGGG
>JAFDWP010000116.1 GCA_018268435.1 Actinomycetota bacterium | reverse complement strand
GGCAGCGAGCTCGACACCCGCTGGTGGAAGACGCCGGAGCAGCGCTACGAGGAGACCATCCCGAAGCTGCGGGCGTTCGCCGGCCACGGCGGGAGCACCTTCGTGGACGCCACCGGCATCTGCAACGGCCGCGACATCGACTACTACCAGTCGATCTCCGAGAAGACCGGCGTCAACATCATCGCCGCCACCGGATTCGTCGGCGGCGACACGGCGCTGAAGCACTTCGCCCAGGCCGAGGTCGATTACCTGGCGGATCAGTTCATCCACGAGCTCACCGTCGGCATCGGCCGCACCGGGGGCAAGGCGGGCATCATCAAGGTCGGCGTGAGTCGCGGGTTCAGGATGACCGCCCTCGATCGGCGCATCTACCGTGCGGCGGCGCGCGCCTCGCTCGCGACCGGCGCCCCGATCATCACGCACCTGGCGGTCGACGCGCAGTCCGCGATCGACGTCTTCGTCGAGGAGGGGCTGCCGCTCACCCGTGTGCTCTTCGGCCACGCCGACGACGGCGTGAGCCAGGGCAAGGTCGACGAGGAGGGCATCGTCGCGGCCGGCGGGCGCATCGGCTTCGACACGTTCGGCTACGACCTCGAGCTGCCGGATCCGCCGTTCTGGGGACGTCACCGCGACGAGCGCTTCCAGCACCTCATGCGCTACCTCCGCTCCGGACAGGTCGACAAGGTGCTCGTCGCCGCCGACGCCAACTGCAGCCCGCTGGGCTGGCCGGGTGTCAAGGGCCACACCATCAACTACCTGTTCGAGCAGCTCATCCCCGACCTCCGCCAGGACGGCGTGGATGAGGCGACCATCGACCAGCTCTTCGTCGGCAACGTCGCCGACTTCTTCACGACCGCACCCCTCGAAGGCGAGTGACCCATGGACCTCAACAACCTCGACGTCGCCATCATCGGCGCGGGCTACGCCGGCGCCTCGACCGCCAAGGCGCTGAGCCTGCGCGGAGCGAACGTGACCGTCTACGAGCAGGCCCGCCAGGCCGGCGAGGTCGGCGCCGGCATCGGCCTGCGCCCCTCCTCGATGGCGGCGTTCCGCGACTGGGGCGCCTTCGACGCCGTCGCCTCCGTCAGCACCGCGAGCAACGGCATCCGCATCCTCACCCCGCAGGACCAGCTGGTGCACGCCGAGGAGTGGCCGGAGAAGGAGCAGTTCGGCACCACGACCCACCTCATCCACCGCCGCGACTTCATCGACGCGCTGATGTCGGTGCTGCCCGAGGGCATGGTGAAGTTCGGGTACCGGATGGAGTCGATCGTCGACCACGGCGACTCCGCCACCGTCACCTTCGAGAACGGCGAGAGCGTGACCGCCGACCTCGTGATCGGCGCGGACGGGATCAGCTCGCGGGTGCGCACGGCGCTGTTCAGCGGCAAGGGTCCGGTCTTCGCGCACGAGCACGCCTACCGCGCGGTGTTCGACATGGCGCTCGTGCCCGGGGTGTTCGACGAGGACGACGACTTCCGCGTCTACTTCGACGCGTCCACCAACCGGCACCTCTACCTGCTGCCGCTGCGCCACCGCGGTCAGGTGTCGTTCGACATCACGGTCCCCTCGGACGACCCGACCTGGTCGCCGGAGGTCACCCGCGAGATCATCGTCTCCTCGCTGGCGGGCTTCGACCCGCGCTTCGAGCAGATCACGCGCTCGATCGACATCGACACGATCAACTGCCGCGCCGCCTACGACATCGACCCGGTCGATCGCTGGCACAGCGACGCGGTCGTGCTCGTCGGCGACGCCGCGCACGCCATGCTGCACCACCAGGGCCAGGGCGCGAACTCCGCGATCCTCGACGCCAAGGGGCTCGCGGATGCGCTCGCTGCGGCACCCGATGTGAAGGCCGGCCTCGCCGCGTTCCAGGCCGCGCGCAAGCCGATCACCGACGGCTACCAGCACGTGTCCCGCAACGGCTGGGATCCGGATGCGCTCGACGATGGCTTCCCGGGGCAGCACGGCGACGCCGACCAGGCCGACGCCCACCACGGTGACGCCCACCGCGGCGACGCCGAGCCGGCCGCGCTGGCCGGCTGAGGAGACGGATCCATGCCCCTGCACCCCGAGATCGCCCGCGTTCTGGCGTCGTTCCCGCATGAGGAGCCCGGCCCCCTCGACCCCGTCGCGATGCGCGCGGGGGAGGAGTCCCAGGTGCCCGCCCCGGCCGACCGGCATCCGGTGCGCCACGTCGGCGACCGCACCGTCCCGACCCCGGTCGGCGCCGTGCCGGTGCGGGTGTACGCCGAGACCGAGGAGCCGGGCGGAGCGATCGTCTACATCCACGGCGGCGCGTACTTCCTCGGCAGCCTGGACACGCACGACCACATCGCCCGCCGACTGGCCTCGGCCACCGGGATGCGGGTGTTCTCGGTCGGCTACCGCCGGGCGCCGGAGGCCCCGTTCCCCGCGGCGCTGGACGACGTCACGGGCGTCGTCGAGTGGATCCTCGGGCACGCCGACGAGGCCGGATGGGACGGCACGACCCTGGCCGTGGTCGGCGACAGCTCCGGCGGCACGATCGCGACCGTCGTGGCCGCGCTGCTGCACGACCGCGGCATCGACCGGATCACGCACCAGGTGCTCTTCTACCCGTCCGTGGACCTCGACCTCGATCCGCAGCGCTACCCCTCGATGGTGGACAACGCGGTCGGCTACGGGCTCGAGACCGCGGGGATCGCACCGTTCAACCGGTTCTACGTCGACAGCGGAGCCGACCCGCGGGATCCGCGCGTCTCGCCGATCGCCCGGGAGGACCTGTCGGGGCTGCCCCCGGCGCTCATCCTCACCGGCGAGTTCGATCCGATGCGCGACGAGGGCGAGCTGTACGGCCGACGCCTGGCGGACGCCGGCGTCACCGCTGTGGTGCACCGCTACGAGGGGGCGGGGCACGGCTTCGTGCAGCACTTCTCGTGGCTGCCGGAGTACGGCGCCGCGTTCGACGAGACCGCCGCGTTCCTGAGGGGGGCGTGATGGTCGACATCCACCCGCTCGTCGCCCCCTGGGGGCGGTTCGCGCTGCGGAGCTTCTTCATCGACGCGCCGGAGCCGGCGATCGTCGACACGGGCGTGTCCGAATCCCCGGAGGGGATGCGCGCGGGCCTCGAGGCCATCGGTCGGCGCATCGAGGACGTGCGCTGGATCCTGCTCACGCACGGGCACATCGACCACGTCGGCGGCGCGCACGCGCTGTGGGAGCTCACCGGCCGCCGCGCCGAGGTGGTCATCCACCGGGACGACGCGGCGATGCTGCGCTCCCGCGAGGCGCACGTCGACGAGTGGCGCGAGGGCCGCGGACGCTGGCTGACCGACCCCGCCGGCGAGGCGGAGGAGCGGGCGGTGCTGCAGCGCGCGATCAGCGGCGAGATGGAGCCGACCGTCCTGCTGGACGGCGGCGAGGTGCTCGACCTCGGCGGTGTCGCGGTCGCCGCGCACGCGATCGGGGGCCACACCCGCGGAGCCGTGGCGTACGTGGTGGAGGAGACCCGCGACGTGTTCGTGGGCGACGCCGTGCAGGCCTACGGCGCCGCCTCCGGCTTCCCGGGATACGAGGATCCGGACCGGTACCGCGCGAGCCTGGAGCTCCTGCGCGACGAGATCCGCCCCGAGCGCCTGTACCTCGGCCACCCCTACCGCCGTGCGGACGGGTCGCCGTTCGGCGAGGTGCTGGACGCCGCGGGCGCCCTCGAGGCGATCCAGGGGAGCCTGGACAACGAGGCCTGCATCCGCGCCGTGGTGCAGCCGTACCTGGCGGCGGGACCGGTCGCGACCGATTCGCCGTACTCGCCGTTCCAGGCCGTCGCGGAGGCGCTCGGCTACACGGGCGATCCGACCCTGGAGCCGGCCCCCTTCTTCACGACCATGAACGCCTACATCGCGCAGTCCGGCGCCGACCGAGGAGCACGCCCATGACCGACATCCGCACGATCGCCGCCGGAGGCCGGTCCTTCGGCGTGCACAAGGACCTCCGGGTGCCGATGCGCGACGGCGTCGGCCTGGTCGCCGATGCCTACGGCGCCTCTGCCGATGAGCCGCGCCCGGCGCTCGTGGCGCTGAGCCCGTACGGCAAGGAGCTGCAGGCGCTCGCGCTCACCATGCCGCCGCAGCGGCGCCCGTCGCCGATGTGGGACGGCTGCATCGAGGCCGGCGACATCGCCCGCGTGCTCGACGAGGGCTACGTGCACGTCATCGGCGATCTGCGCGGATCGGGCGGATCCGAGGGCGAGCACATCGGCAACTACAACGCCGGGGGTGTCTCGCTCGGCGAGGACGCCTACGACTTCATCGAGTGGGTCGCCGCCCAGCCGTGGTGCGACGGCCGGGTCGGCATGATCGGGATCTCGTACTTCGGCTCGATGCAGCTGCTGGCCGCCGCCGAGCGCCCGCCGCACCTGAAGGCGCTGTTCATCTCGGGCGGGCACTACGACTTCTACGAGACCACGTACCACGGCGGGATCATGTGGTTCATGCCGCGGGCCGCGCGCGAGGGGCGCGGCGGCGACTCCGGCTGGGCGTTCACCGATCGGGTGAAGAGCCGGATGCTGGAGACGCTGTCCGACGACGAGGTGAAGGCGCGCGTCGCCGCCCGCCTCGCGGATCCGGACGTGCAGGCCTGGCCGAACCTCGTGCACACCCTGCACTACCCGACCAACCACGAGGCGTGGTTCGACATCATCACCAACGAGCTCGACGGCGAATGGTACGAGGAGCGCAACCCGGTGAACCTCGCCGCGCAGGTCGAGGTGCCGGTGTGGCTGCAGATCGACCAGGGCCGCGGGTGGACCATCGACGGCACCATCGAGACCTTCCGCAACCTGGGCGGACCGAAGAAGCTCACGATCGGCTCGTACCCGCCCATGCAGTCCCGGCCGTGGGTCGAGGAGCACGACAAGATGTTCCGCTGGTACGACCACTGGATCAAGGGCATCGACACCGGGGTGATGGACGAGCCCGCGGTGAGCGTGTTCGTCGAGGGCACCCGCGAGTACGCGACCGGCGACCAGTTCCCGCCGAAGCCCGTCGCGCATCGGCCGCTGTTCCTGCGCACGCGGGGTCGACTGTCCGGCGAGCCCGAGACGATGGACGCGATGGCCGCGGCGCCCGACGGGTTCTACCAGGCGCCGCTCACCGTCACCGACACGGTCGAGGTGCTGCGCTGGGCGACGCCGCCGTTCGAGGAGCCGACCGAGATGATCGGCACGGGTGCGGCGCACCTGTTCGTCGAGATCGACCAGCCCGACACGAACCTCATCATGCGGTTCTGGGACGAGGCGCCCGGCGGCAGGCGCCAGCTGCTGACCTCGGCCTACCTCAAGGCGTCGCACCGCGAGCTGGACGAGGAGCGCACCCGCGAGGGCGACCCGATCCATCCGCACACGAGGGCCGTGCCGGTGCAGCCGGGCCGCATCGAGGAGTACGTGCTGCGGATCTACCCGTTCGCCGCGACGCTGCTGCCGGGGCACCGGCTGGTGGCGGAGCTCTCGAACGACGAGCCGCTGGTCGACGAGCACAACGCGCTGCTGCCGCCGGACGCGTTCCACCTGCCGGTCGGGCGCCCCGTCACGCACAAGGTCTACCGCGACGCGCAGCATCCGTCACGGCTGGTGCTGCCGTTCACGGTGCCGTCCGCGCAGGCGTGACCCGCGGCTCGTCGCGCCCGCCCGGGAGGATCCGATCCCGGTCGGTGCGGCGCCGCCCCCGCGGCTAAGCTTCCGTTCACCGGAAGTTTCGCGAGGAGGCGGATGATGGCCGGACGCACGGCTCACCCCGGGCAGAGCGTGACGGGTCGGGTGCTCGCGATCCTCGCGGTGTTCGAGCGCTCGCTCGCGCCGCGCAGCCTCACCGACATCAGCGTCGAGACCGGGCTGCCGCTCAGCACCGCGCATCGCCTGGTCGGCGAACTGGAGGACTGGGGCGCGCTGCAGCGCGACGAGAACGGCCGCTACCAGGTCGGACTGCGGCTGTGGGAGCTCGGGCAGCACGCCGGCCGGCAGGTGCGCGAGATCGCGCGCCCGCTGCTGCAGGACCTGTTCACGCTCACGCAGGAGACCGTGCACATCGCCGTGCGGGAGCACGCCGACGCGCTCTACATCGACCGCGTGTACGGGACGCGGCGCGTGCCGCAGGCCTCCCGCGTCGGCGGGCGCCTGCCGCTGCACGCCACCGCCGTCGGAAAGGTGTTGCTCGCCTTCGAAGAATCCTGGGTGCGCGAGGCGCTGCTCGCGCAGCCGCTCGAGCGTCGCACCGCCCGCACGCACGTCGACCCGGACGCGCTGCGCGCCGAGCTCGCGCTGGTGCGCACCCGGAGCTTCGCGACCACCCTCGATGAGACCCGGATCGGCGCGACCTCCATCGCGGTGCCCATCTTCCAGAACGGTGTCGTCGGCGCGGCCCTCGGTCTGGTGACCACCACCGACGGGGCGGTCTCGATCGAGCGGCACCTGCCGGCCATGCGCGGCATCGCCCGCCGCATCGAGGCCAGCGTGGGTTCGCTGCCGCTGAACACGCTCCGTCAACCCGCTTCCACTGGACGGAAGCCGAGCGTCTGATCGCCGGGCGCGCGACGTTAGATGGTCCCAGGTTCCGGCGTCCGACCGGACGCCGGAACCACCAAACCCAGGTGCAGACCCGAAGGAGTCGTCATGGCACTCCCGCCCACCGAAGCCCGAGCAGCAGCGGCAGCCGGCTGCCCGGTCGATCATGAGGCGATGGCCCGCGCCGCCGGCGGCGCGCATCACGGCTACGAGCCCTTCGACCTGAAGGATCCCTTCCCCGCCTACGCGGAGCTGCGCCGCGCCGAGCCCGTCATGTACGACGAGCGCATCGACTGCTGGGTGGTCACCCGCTACGCCGACGTGAAGTCGACGTTCGAGAACTGGGAGACCTTCTCCAGCGAGAACGCCCAGGCGCCGGTGCGCGAACGCGGTCCCGAGGCGTCGCGCATCATGACCGAGGGCGGGTTCACCGCCTACTCCGGCCTCTCCGCCCGCATCCCCCCGGAGCACACCCGGATCCGCGCCATCGCCCAGCGCGCGTTCACGCCTCGCCGCTTCAAGGCCCTCGAGCCCACGATCCGCGAGAACACCCGCAGGGCACTCGCGGAGATGCTCGCGAACCCCGACCGCACCGGCGACTTCTTCGCCCAGGTCGCCTACGACATCCCCACCATCACGATCCTCACCCTGCTCGGGGTCGACACCGCGCAGGTGCCGACGTACAAGCGCTGGTCCGACTCCCGGGCCGCGATGACCTGGGGCAACCTCGACGACGAGGAGCAGGTGCCGCACGCGCACAACCTGGTCGAGTACTGGCAGGAGTGCATCGCCCTCGTCACCCGCGCGCACGCCGACGGCGGCGACGATCTCATCGCCGACCTCGTCGCGGCGCAGGGCGAGGGATCCGAGATCACCGATCACGAGATCGCCTCGCTCGCCTACAGCCTGCTGTTCGCCGGCCACGAGACCACGACGACGCTCATCGCGAACTGCATCCGGGTGCTGCTGTCGCACCGCGCGCAGTGGGAGCAGCTCGTCGAGGACCCGACCCGCATCGCCGCCGCGGTCGACGAGGTGCTCCGCTACAGCGGGTCGATCGTCGCGTGGCGCCGCAAGGCGCTCGCCGACACCGAGATCGGCGGCGTCGCGATCCCGGAGGGGGCGAACATCCTGCTCGTGATGGGATCCGCGAACCGCGACGAGGCCGTCTTCGAGGCCCCCGAGGTGTTCGACATCAGCCGCACCGATGCCCGCAACCACCTCTCCTTCGGGTTCGGGATCCACTACTGCCTGGGCAACATGCTCGCGAAGCTGCAGGCGAAGATCGCCCTCGAGGAGACCATCGCCGCCGTGCCGGGCCTGCGTCTGGCCGACGGCGCCGACATCGACTTCCGCGAGAACCTCTCGTTCCGCGTCCCCCTTTCCGTCCCTGTCGCCTGGGAGGCCTGACATGAGCGACTACCTCTTCATCCGCTTCTTCGACGAGACCGGCCCGAGCACGGTGGAGCACCTCGGCGGCAAGTGCGCCTCCCTCGTGAATCTCACCGCCGCGGGGCTGCCCGTCCCCCCGGGGTTCGCCGTCACCACCGCCGCGTACACCTCCTTCGTCGAGCTGTCCGGACTCGCCGACGAGATCGACCGGCTGCTCGCCGACCTGGATCCCGAGGACGTCGCGGTCATCGACGACGTGTCCGCCCGGATCCGCGCCGAGTTCGCGACCCGCGAGGTCCCGGAGGCGATCGCGGCGGAGTTCACCCGCGCCTATGACGCGCTGCAGCAGCGGTTCAGCGAGGAGCAGCCGGTGGCCGTCCGCTCGTCCGCGACGGCGGAGGACCTGCCCGACGCGAGTTTCGCGGGCCAGCAGGACACGTACCTGTGGCTGCGCGGACGCGACGCCGTGGCCGAGCACATCCGCCGCTGCTGGGCATCGCTGTACACCTCCCGCGCCATCGTGTACCGCCTGGCCAACGACATCCCCGACGAGGGCCTGTCCATGGCGGTCGCCGTGCAGAAGATGGTCGACGCGAAGGTCGCGGGCGTCGCGATGACCATCGACCCGTCGAACGGGGACCGCTCCACGATCGTCATCGATGCGGCCTGGGGACTGGGGGAGTCCGTCGTCTCCGGCACGGTCACGCCCGACAACCTGCACGTCGACAAGGTGCTGCTGACCGTCTCCGAGGAGCAGCTCGGCGACAAGCACATCGAGGTCGTGCCGGACGCCGCCTCCCAGGGCGTCGTCGAGCGCGAGGTCGAGCCCGAGCGCCGCGCCGTGCGCTGCCTCACCGACGACGAGGTGATCGCCGTCGCCGCCATCGCCAAGCGCGCCGAGAAGCACTTCGGCAGCCCGCAGGACATCGAGTGGGCAATCGACCGCACCCTTCCCGCGGGGGAGAACCTGCTCCTGCTGCAGTCCCGGCCCGAGACTGTCTGGTCCACCAAGCAACCCGACCGCACGCCGACCAGCTCCGGCTTCGGCATCGCCAGCATCACCCAATCCCTGATGACCCAGATCGGCCGCTGAGCCGACTACCCGAGAAGGACAACCGTCATGTCAGAGTCGACCGCGGTCGCCGCCCCCGTCCGAAACGCCTTCCCCAGCCCCTACGAGCAGGATCCCCCCGCCGGCGCCGAGGGCTGGAAGGACCTCTACGCCTACAACCTCGTCTTCCAGGACGACCGCCGCGACATCGAGGAGGCGAAGTTCTGGTTCTGCGACAGCCAGCACTGGCCGACCGTGACGAAGCCGTTCGAGACGATCGGGTTCGAGTTCGCCGTCGGATGCCTCGGGCAGTACAACGCCCGCCAGCTGCTGATCCCCACCGCGAACGGCATCGAGTACCGGATCCACAACGGCTACGTGTTCATGTCTCCCGTCGCCGTCGACCCGCAGCACATCGAGGCGCGCGTGCCCGAGTTCATGAAGCGCGCGGGCCACTACTTCGAGAACTGGGACAGCCTGCTGCAGAACTGGCACGGCAAGCTGCGCTCCACGATCGGCGAGATCGAGGCGCTGGACTTCAGCGCGCTGCCCGACATGATCCCGATCGAGGACGTGCTGTCCGGCAAGGGCACGGGCGCGGGCACGGAGCTCCTGGAGAGCTACGACCGCCTGATCTCGCTCGCCTACCGCGCATGGCAGTACCACTTCGAGTTCCTGAACCTCGGATACGTCGCCTATCTCGACCTCTTCATGTTCTGCAAGGAGCTGTTCCCGCGCATCTCCGACCAGGCCATCGCGACCATGGTGCAGGGCGTCGACATGGAGCTGTTCCGCCCCGACGACGAGCTGAAGAAGCTCGCCAAGATCGCCGTGCGCGACGGCCTCACCGGGCTGTTCGGCGACACCTCCGACGCCGCCGCCACGCTCGCCGCGATCGCCGCGCACCCGTCCGGCGCGGACTGGACGCGGGCGTGGGAGGACGCGCAGGACCCCTGGTTCAACTTCACCACCGGCAACGGCTTCTACGCCCACGACCAGTACTGGCGCGACGTGCCGTCGATCCCGCTCGCCTTCATCGGGGGCTACATCGAGCGCCTGCAGCAGGGTGCGGACATCGATCGCCACGTCGAGGAGCTCGTCGCCGAGCGCGACCGCATCACCGGCGAATACGCCGAGCTGCTCGACGGCGACGCCCTGGCCACCTTCCAGGGCAAGCTGGGCCTGGCCCGCGTCGTCTACCCGTACGTGGAGAACCACAACTTCTACATCGAGCATTGGACGATGGGCGTGTTCTGGCGCAAGGCCCGTCAGCTGTCGGCCGTGCTGCATGAGGCGGGCTTCTGGCCCGAGCCGAACGACATGTTCTACCTGCGCCGCGACGAGGTGCGCGAGGCGCTGTTCGACTACGTGAACGGCTGGATGGTGGGCGCTCCCGCCATCGGTCCGTCGCACTGGCCGGCCGAGGTCGAGCGCCGTCGCCGCATCGTCGACGCGCTGTCGACGGCGCGTCCGCAGCCCGCGCTGAACACGCCGCCCGAGGTGATCACCGAGCCCTTCACGCTCATGCTGTGGGGCATCACCGACGACCAGATCCAGAACTGGCTCGGCAAGAGCGACGTCCCCGAGGGCACCCTCAAGGGCATGGCGGCCTCTCCCGGCACCGCGGAGGGCCCGGCGCGGGTCATCTCGAGCGCCGATCAGCTCAGCGAGGTGCAGGACGGCGAGATCCTCGTCGCCCCCGTCACCGCCCCGAGCTGGGGTCCCATCTTCGGCAAGATCCGCGCGACCGTCACCGACATCGGCGGGATGATGAGCCACGCCGCCATCGTCTGCCGCGAGTACGGGATGCCGGCCGTCACCGGGACCGGCACCGCATCGGTGCAGATCACCACCGGTCAGCGGCTGCGCGTGGACGGCAACTCCGGCACCGTCACCATCCTCGACTGACCGCGGCAGGAGAACGAGATGAGCACATCGATCCGCACCGTGGTCGTCACCGGCGCCGGCGGAGGACTCGGGGCGGCGTTCGCCCGGGCCTTCGCGGCCGACGGGGACCGCGTGATCATCGCCGACATCGACGCGGACGCGGCCTCCCGGGTCGCCGCGGAGATCACGGCGGGCGCCGCCGTCCCGGCGGTCGCGGTGCGGGTCGACGTCACCGACCGGGCGTCGGCCGAGGCGCTCGCCGCGGCCGCAGTCG
This sequence comes from Actinomycetota bacterium, assembly GCA_018268435.1. Classification (GTDB taxonomy): domain Bacteria; phylum Actinomycetota; class Actinomycetes; order Actinomycetales; family Microbacteriaceae; genus Microbacterium. Next base: position 4,167 of record JAFDWP010000116.1, on the reverse strand, counting down.
ACGCCGGCGGATCCGTCGATGTCCTGGTGAACAACGCCGCGATCTATGCGACCGTCACGCGCTCGCCGTTCGAGGACATCGACGAGGGCGAGTGGGACCGCGTGATGGCGGTGAACCTCAAGGGGCCGTGGCAGGTCACCCGCGCGATGTCGCCGCATCTGTCCGACGGCGGCCGGGTGATCAACATCTCCTCGGCCACCGTGTTCAGCGGCTCGGCGCAGTGGGCGCACTACGTCGCATCCAAGTCGGGCGTCATCGGGCTCACCCGGGTGCTCGCCAAGGAGCTCGGCGCCCGCGGCATCACCGTCAACGCCGTCGCCCCGGGCTTCACCCTGACCGAGGCCAGCCACGGCCTGATCGAGAACGCGGCGGCGTACGGCGTCGACCGTGGATCCATCCGGCGTGCAATCGAGCCGCAGGACATCGTCGGAACCGTCCGCTACCTGGCCTCCCCGGCCAGCGCATTCGTCACCGGCCAGACCGTCGTCGTCGACGGCGGCCGCCAGTTCATCTGACCGGCACCGCCGTTCATCGGATCGAAGGAGACCTCATGAGCACCGTTGTCTACACCGCCGACGACGGCACCGTCACGACCATCGACGGACGTCCCGGCGACTCCATCATGGAGACCGCCGTGCGCAACGGCGTGCCCGGCATCGTCGGCGAGTGCGGGGGCAGCCTGTCCTGCGCGACCTGCCACGTGTTCGTCGCTGCGGAGACCCGCGACCTCGTCGGAGGGCCCGGGGATCTCGAGGACGAGATGCTGGACGGCACCGCCGTCGACCGTCGCGACGAGTCCCGGCTCTCCTGCCAGATCAAGCTGCAGGACGGCTGCGAGTACCACGTCACCACCCCGAGCGATCAGCTCTGACGGAGGATCCATCATGAACGCGACGCTCATCGTCGGAGCCTGCCAGGCAGGCGTCCAGATCGCCTCGATCCTGCGCGAGCGCGGTGACACCGAGCCGATCTACCTCGTCGGCGAGGAGGACCACCGCCCGTACCAGCGCCCCCCGCTGTCGAAGGGCTGGATCAAGGGCGAGCTGCAGCCGGATGACGTGATCCTGCGTTCCCGGGACTGGTTCGCCGAACGCGGCATCGAACTCATCACGGGGGACCGCGTGGTCACCGTGCACCGCGCCGCCGACGGCACCGGCACGGCGACGACCGAGGGCGGCCGTCGCATCGAGTTCAGCCGGCTCGCGCTGACCACAGGCGCCTCCGCCCGCAAGCTCCCGCTGCCGGGCACGGACTACCACGGCGTGCACTACCTGCGCGATGCCGACCACGCGATCACGCTGCAGCCGGCCCTCGCCGACGAGGCCGTCCGCGACGTGGTCGTCATCGGCGGCGGGTTCATCGGGCTCGAGAGTGCCGCGGTCGCCCGCGGGCTCGGCAAGAACGTGACCGTGCTGGAGGCCGCCCCCCGCCTGGTCGGCCGGGTCGTCTCCGAGGAGACCAGCGCGTTCTACCTCGACGCGCACCGCCGGCGCGGTGTGCAGGTCGTGCTGGATGCGCGCATCGCGCGCATCCTCGGCGGGGACGCCAGGGTGGCGGGCGGACGCGGATCGGTGACCGGCGTCGAGCTCGCGGACGGCACGGTGATCCCCGCGGATCTCGTGCTGATCGGGGTCGGTGTGGTGCCGCGCATCGAGCTCGCCGACCAGCTCGGCCTCGAGATCGACGGCGGGATCGTGGTGGATGCCGCGGCGCGCACGTCCGACGGGCGCACCGTCGCCGCCGGCGACTGCACGATGATGCCGAACCCCTATCCGCTGGGCGTCGGCGGGCGGATCCGCCTGGAGAGCGTCAACAACGCGCTCGAGCAGGCGAAGATCGCCGCCGCGACGCTCCTCGGCGAGGAGGCCGCCTATCGGTCGGTGCCGTGGTTCTGGTCGGATCAGGGCGATCTCAAGCTACAGATCGCGGGACTGTCGACGGGCTACGACCAGGTCGTGGTGCGCGGCGAGCCTGCGACCGAGCGCTTCGCCGTCCTCTACTACCGGGAGGGCCGCCTGATCGCGGCCGACGTGGTGAACCATCCCGTCGAGTTCCTGGCCGTCAAGGCCGCGCTGTCGAAGGGCGGCACCATCCCCGCGGAGGCCGCCGCCGACACGGCCGTCCCGCTGAAGTCCGCCGTCGTGCTGCCCGAGGCAGCGACCGTCTGAGAGAGCATCATGACTGTTCCCACCGCCATCCCCGTCGACACCTCCCCGATCTCCGCCGCCTCGGCGACCGACGATCTCGACCCCGTGTGGCGCGCGATCGTCGTCGAGTCCCGTTCCCGGCAGAACGACATCCACCTGCCGATCTCCTACGCCTTCGCCGAGAGGCTGTGCCAGGCGCATCCCGACGCCGACGCGCTCGTCGTGCGGGTCGCGATCCTGTTGCACGACACGGGCTGGGCGCGCGTCGACCAGGACCGCATCATCTCCGAGGGGTTCGCCGGCGACTGGCGCCGTGCCGACGTGCGGTTCGAGCACGAGCGGCACGGCTGCGACATCGCCCGAGAGGTGCTGCCGCCGCTCGGGTACGACGACGCGTTCGTCGAGCGGGTGACCGCGATCATCGACGGGCACGACACGCGTCAGGTGTCGTACTCGATCGAGGACAGCCTGGTGCGCGACGCGGATCGGCTGTGGCGGTTCACGACCACGGGCATCGCCCTCGCCTCGTCGTGGTTCGGCATCACGCCCGCCGCCTACTGCGCCCGGCTGCGGGTGGAGATCATGCCCGAGCTGCTGACCGATGCCGCCGTGCAGATGGCGACCGCCGAGCTCGACCGCGCCGAGCCGCTGCTGAAGGTGGAGCAGCTGTCGTGACCGTGCTGGTGGACGATCTCGTGGCGACCATGCGCGACCGCCACCGTGCGTTCGCGGCCGGCCTGCCCTACGCGCACGTCGAGGGGCACCGCATCGGGGGTGTCGAGGTGCCGGCGGCACCGGGTGCGCTCCGCACCGACGTGGTGGATCCCGCGACGGGGCAGCGCTGGGGATCCGTCCCCGCGGCCGATGCCGCCATCGTCGACGCCGCCGTCGCCGCGGCCCGTGCCGCGCAGCCGGGGTGGGCGGCACGCACGCCGACGGAGCGCGCGGACCGCGTGCGCGCCATGGCCGATGCGCTCGAGACGCGCGCCGACGTGCTGAGCGTCACCAACACGCTCGAGAACGGCTCGCCCGTCGCCGAGACGGCGGGCGCGGCGGCGAACGCGGCCTCGATCCTCCGCGTCTTCGCGAGCCTCGCCGCGCATCTGGAGGCCGGCGACGTGCGCGCGTTCCCCGGAGGGGGAAACGAGACGGTCGTCGCCCAGGACCCGATCGGGGTGTGCGCCCTGATCGCCCCGTGGAACTTCCCCATCAACCTCGTGGTGATCAAGCTCGCTCCCGCACTGATCGCCGGATGCGCGGTGGTCATCAAGCCCGCCGGGCCCACCCCGCTGTCGGTGCGCTTCCTGCTGGATGCGGCCGATGCCGCGGGCATCCCGGCCGGCGTGATCAACGTCATCACCGGCGAGGGCGAGACCGGCGACCTGCTCGTGCGTCATCCCGGCATCGACAAGGTCGCCTTCACCGGGTCGACCCCGGTCGGGCGGCGCATCGCCGCCGCGTGCGGCGAGCTGCTGCGCCCCGTCACGCTCGAGCTCGGCGGCAAGTCCACGGCGATCGTGCTGCCGGACGCCGACCTCGACGCGATGTCGCGGGTGCTGATCCGCAGCAGCATGCGCAACACCGGGCAGACCTGCTACATCTCCACCCGGCTCGTCACCACGCCCGACCGCTACGACGACCTCGTCGACATGGTCGCCGCGACAGTGGCCGCGGCGCCCGTCGGCGACCCGCTGGATCCGGCGACCGTGTTCGGTCCGGTGGCGACCCTCGCCCAGCGCGAGCGCGTGCGGGGCCTCATCCGCGCGGGCGTCGCCGAGGGCGCGCGTGCCGTGCCCGGCGGCGACGTGCCTGAGCCGATCCCCGGCGGGGCCTATGTCGCCCCGACCGTGTTCGCCGATGTGACTCCCGGGATGACGATTGCCCGGGAGGAGATCTTCGGTCCGGTCATCACGATCCTGCGCGCCGACGATGTGGACGGCGCGGTGGACATCGCGAACGACACGGCGTTCGGCCTGGGCGGCATCGTCTTCGGCGGCGACGAGGACGCGGCGTTCCGGAT
>JAFDWP010000115.1 GCA_018268435.1 Actinomycetota bacterium | reverse complement strand
GACCGCCCCGCCGCACCAGACACCTCCGGCCCCACGGACTACGCGGACATCACCGACACCGCCGCGATCGCCGCCGCGACGGCTTGGGTGCGCGAGCCCCTCACCGGGGCGCAGGACAAGACGGCCGCACAGCCCGCGCCCGGAGCGGCGGACACCTCACTGCTCGACGGATTCCGTCCGAAGTCGCGGCAGAGGGAACGTCCCGCCTCGTCGGCCGAGGCCGGGACCGGGATCGAGGCCGGGATCGAGGCCGTGGCAGAGACCGAGACTGAGACCGGATCCGGCTCCTCGCCCGGGACCGGGATGCGGGTGCGGCTGACCCGCGGTCAGTTGATCGCGATGGGCGTCGGCGTCGCGGTGACGCTCGCCGGGGTCGGCTGGGCCGTCGCCGCACCGAGCACGGCGAAGCCGCAGGCGTCGCCCTCCGCGACGATGAACCCGGGGCGGGCTTCCGCCGCCGCATCGGCCGTCGACGACCTGGCGGCGCAGCTGAAGGAGGCCCAGGGCGTCGCCGCGGAGTTCGCTGCGCCGCTGGCGGCGTTGCAGGGGGCGAGCGACGAGCCGGCACGGGCCGCCGCCGAGACCGCACGGCAGGCGTTCGCGACCGCGCTGACCGCCGTGGTGGTGCCGGCGAAGCCTTCCCGCACCGCCGATGCCGCCGCCCTCACGACGGTCGAGATGAGCACCTCCGTCGCGCACGACGCGATCATCGCCGCGAGCACGACGTTCCACGCGGCGATCTCGAAGTTCGTCGGGACGATGCCGGGATTCGCCGTGCAGGCGGTGGAAGACAACTCCGATGCGTCGGACGACCTGCAGAAGGTGGCGACGAGCGCCGCGATCAAGATGGCGGGTTCGGATCCGTTCACGCCGCCCTGGTTCGGCCCCTGGGACGCCTGGCGTGCCGCGCTCGCCGCGCTCATCGCGGACGCGAACGGCTCGTCCGGAGACCGGCCGTCCACCGGAGGCGGCGGCACGCCCGACGGCGCGGACACCCCGCCGGCGCCCTCCGCACCGCCGGCCGATCCCGCACCGTCGGATCCGCCGAGCACGGATCCGCCGACCGATCCCGCGCCCACCGCGCCGCCGACGAGCCCGTAGGTCCGTAGCCCCGTCGGCGCGGCCGACGCCCGCTACTTCGCGGCGGCGCAGCCCGGGGCGTCGATCGTGACCGGGGTCTCGGCCACCATCGGCGTGTGCCGCACCACGAGGGGGCCGAAGGATCCGGCCGGGGCGGTGAACGAGGCCTCGATCGTGGCGGTCTCGCCGGGATGGGTGAGCACGTTCACCCGCGCGGCGGTGCGGCCGAGATGCGGCTGTCCCGCCACCGCCACCGGCTGCCCGTTCACCGTCACTCCCGTGAGCGAGGATCCGACGGGACCGTACAGGTACACATCGGTGGACACGTCGCCCTTGGCGAAGAACCGCGCCGGCGAGATGTACACCGGCAGGCCGGCGACGGCGCCGGGATCGAGCGTGTTCGACAGCGTCACGGTGCTCGTGAACGTCGGCGTGGCGTCCGCCTGGCACTGCGTGCTCTTCGCGGCGATGCCCATGCGCATGTAGTAGTCGAGCTTGCCCTCGGTCACGTCGTCGAGGTAGACGCCGAGCGCGGTCGAGGCGGCGTTCGAGGTCGGCAGCGTGCCGCCGACCGGCGTGCCCGCCAGCAGCGCGGCCTGATCCTTGGACCCTGGGGCGTACATGAGCCGCCCCTCGTCCGCCGCCTGGGTGAGCGCGTCGAGCAGCGTCTTCGGATCGGGGTGCGCGGCGATCAGGCCGTCGAACACGGCCTTGGCGGCGGCCGCGAAGAAGGCGTCCTGCTCCGGGCCCTCCGGATAGCGCACGTACACCTCGTTCAGCAGCAGCGGCACGGCGTTGTCGGCGGTCAGGACGTCACCGGTGGGCATGGTGACCGGCCCGATCGCCCGCAGCAGGTAGCTGAGCGCCACGGGATCGAACGAGGCGACCGCGTCGACCGGGGTGCCGAACGACTCCGCCCAGTACGCGCGCACGATGGCCGCCGTGTCGGTGAAGTCGGGGGGCAGGGTCGCGTCCTGGATGTACCGGCCCACCTTGTCGCCGTACAGCGCCTGAAGCTGAGGATCCAGCGCGATGATCGGCGTCTCGCGGGCGGTGTGGAAGTCGCTGGAGGATGCCTGCTGCGTCATCGAGATCCGGCCCTGGTCGGCCGTGAGCATGGCGACCGCGGCCGGGTTGCCCCCGGTGCCGCGCGACTCGGCGTTGTTCTGGAAGATCAGCAGATAGTGCTGCGGGGCGTCGGCGCCGAGCGCCTGGGAGAGGATCGTGAGCGCGTTGTGCGCCGGGGTGAGGATCGGACGGACCTTGGCGAGGGCGTCGTCGAGCTTGGTGACGCCTGAGGCGACCTGCGGGATCAGCGCCGAGCGATCCAATGCGCCGAGGTTGTGCTGGATCCGCTGGACGGTCTCGTCCGCGGTGCTCACCTTCCCGGCGAGCTCGGTGAGGTTCTTCACGTCGAAGGCGCCGTCCTTCGGCATCAGCGCCTGCAGGTCGATCGCGGTCAGCGGGCTCACGGCGTCGCGCACGAGCGTGTCGGCGGAGTCGGCGGCGACACGCACAGCGGTGAGGTTCGGACCCGCGACCGGCACCCACTCCACGTTCTTCCAAAGGTCGGTGCTGGTCTTCTTCTTCGCCTCCGCGGTGAGCGCGGTGATCTGCGTGATCGTCGACTTCGCCTTCGCGGTGTCCCCGGCGAGCATGCTCTGCTGCACATCCCCGACGAGAGGGATCGCCTGCTCCAGGTCGGACTTGGCCGACATCGCCTGGTCGTAGAGCTTCTTCGCGGCGATACCGCCGGTCACTCCCGCCACGATGAGCACGACCAGCACGGAGATCGGCACCCAGAACCGGGCGCTCTTGAGCAGGGGCCGACGCGGCTTGCGGGGCGGTCCTGCGGATCCGGATCCGCGGTTGTCTCCGGTGCCGCCGTCGTCCCCTCCCGAACCACCGCCGTCGCCTCGAGCTGAGCCGCCACGGTCAGAGCCTCCGTCGCCGAAGATCGCCGCCAGATCGTCGGAAGGCGTGGGCGTTTCTGCGGCCTGGCGGGCTTCACGGGCTTCGCGGCGGGAGGTCACGGCATGAGTCTAGAGATCTGGGCTGAGGGATTGCCTCGGGGGCTAGGTGGTCGGCTACGATGACTGCGTGGGCTCGTGTACCAGGGACCTCCGACGACTGGAGAACTGAGCACGATGAATCACGTTGCCGATTCGAATGGATCCGATAAGGGTGGCATCTCGCGACGTACGCTCGTCCGGAGCGCGGCTTGGGCCGTTCCCGTCG
>JAFDWP010000114.1 GCA_018268435.1 Actinomycetota bacterium | reverse complement strand
TCGTTGTGATGCCAGGCGCCCGCCAGCCACCACAGCTCGTGCACGTGGCGATCGATGCCGATGTAGTCCACGTGCTGCCCGCCCTCTCCGCGGAACACATAGCCGCGCACGGTCTCCGCATCGCCCATCGCGGGCGCCCCCGTGGTCGTTGTGAGGTCGCCCACATGCCACGCGGAGGCGTCGCGCCAGAACTCGAGGATGTGCCCGCCCTGCCCCCGCACGAGCACGTGCGCGGTCCCCTCCGCCTCGAACGAGTAGCCGGTCGGGGCGGCGTCGGGGGCGCACGGCGGAGCCCCCGTCGCCGCCGTGAGGTCGAGATCGTGCCATCCCTGACCCGCGTTGCTCAGCTCGTGGACATGCCCGCCGCTGCGCGCCTGATACACGACGTGCTGCGTGCCGTCGAAGGAGGTCTCGTATCCGTGCGGCTGCGACAGGGTCAGCGGTGCGCGTCCGGCGTTCGTGAGGTCGTTGGCGTTCCATCCGTCGTCCTCGGTCCACCAGAGCTCGTGCACGTGCCCGTCGAACCGCTGTCCCTGATAGACGACGTGCTGAGAGCCCTGATGCGCCCAGATGTATCCGTCCGCCGAGGTCGCGGCCGCGGAGCCGTCGGCCTCCGACACCAGGTTCTTCACGCTCCAGTCGTCACTGGCGCTGCAGTACATCTCGTACAGCTGACCGTCATCGCCCGTCGCGGGCGTGAACCCCTGGAAGACGACGTGCCGGGTGAACTGCGCGAACAGCCACGCCGTCGGCTGATACACGGCCAAGGGCGCCCCCGAGGTCGTCCTGGTGAGGTTCTTGAGTTGCCATCCCATGCGCCCGCTCCGATCCGTCGAGCGTCGGCGTCGGAGGGCGTCGGCGTAGACACCAGGGTACGCGCGCTGCGGCGCGCACGGCAGGGTGGGGCGGGCGGGACTTGAACCCGCGATCGTTGGGTTATGAGCCCACTGCCTTCACCAGCTTGGCCACCGCCCCGGACCTACGAGACTACCGGGCGCGGAGCATGCTGCGGTGCAGCGGCTCAGGCGGGAGTCGCCCGACGGTGCAGCGCCGCGTGCTCGCGGTAGACCCGGGCGTTCCGACGCAGGCCCTCCCGCTCCTCGGCGGTCAGCTCGCGGCGCACCTTGGCCGGCACCCCGGCGACCAGCGACCCGTCGGGCACCTCCGTGCCGCTCAGCACGAGCGCCCCGCCGGCGATGAGGCATTCGGATCCGATCACCGCGCCGTTGAGCACGACGGCTCCCATGCCGATCAACGAGCCGTCGCCGATCGTGCAGCCGTGCACGACGGCGTTGTGGCCGATGGACACGTCGTCGCCGATCGTCACACCATGGCCCGGATCGACGTGCACCGAGACGCTGTCCTGCGCATTGCTGCCGGCACCGATCCGGATGTCCGCGGAGTCGGCGCGCAGCACCGCGTTGTACCAGACGCTGGAGCCCTCGCCGATGACGACCGACCCGATCACCCGAGCCCCCGCGGCGAGGAACACCGACGGATCGATGTCGGGCGTGTGGCCGGGCAGGGACAGGATGGTGGCGTCGTCGCTCATACTGCGACCCTATCCGTCCCGGCCCGCCCGACTCAGCCCAGCCCCATCGCGGCCTTCAGCGCCGCCGTGTACTGCGGAGCCAGCGAGTTCGCGAACGTGACCGTGATGTGGTCCTGATCCCGGTAGATGTTCGCACCGCCCACGACGGCACGGCAGTTCTCCTCATCGCAGAACACCGGCGTGAAGTCGAGCAGGGTGACGTCCTTCTGGCCCTCTGCGGCCCCGCGCAGCGGATCCTTCTCGGTGAGCAGATCGGACCGAGGACCGTCGCAGGCGCTCGCCGCACGCGTGCGCAGGCACTTGTTCGGGTCGGTCTCCCACACCGGGTTGTCGACCACCGTGATCACGGGTGTGCCCTTGGCGGTCTGGGTCGCCCAGGCCTCGCGGTACCCGGCGACGGCGGCGTCGTACGACGACGCGTGGTCTCCCTGGGCGTAGGGCGTCGTCGAGAGCGCCGCGGTGAAGATCGCGTCGAAGTGCTTCTGCTCCAGCTGCTTCGCGACCGCCGCGCGGTACTCGGTGCAGGCGTCGCCGAACGCGCCGCCGGTCGACAGCGGGGTCGTGCTCCACGGACATGCGCCCTTGAAGTAGGTGGTCAGGTGCCACCCCTCCTTCTCCGCGATGCCCTGGAACGTGGTGAGCAGCTGGTAGGCGTGGCTGTCGCCGATGAGCGCGACCTGCTTGGCCTTCGGATCCTTCGAGCCGAACTCGCAGGAGACGGCGCGGGCGTCGTTGAGCTGCACGAAGCACTGCGAGTCCTCGGGGCGGTCCACACCCGCGAAGCCCGGTGCGGGCAGGATCTCATCGGTGGTCTTCCCGGCGCAGGACTCGTCGAGGATCACGGCGGCACCGAAGCAGGCCGGCGGGTTCGCGCGCAGCTGCGCGATCGCCTGCACGCCCTGCTGGTACGTGGTCGCGTTGGCGACCCAGCCCGCGCCCGCGGCGCCGGCGACGATCACCATGGCAGCCAGCGCCGCCCACAGCGACACCCGGGGCTTGCGCGAGGTGAGCGGCTTCCAAGTGCGGGCCGGATCCTCGACGTACTTCTTGGTGAGCCAGGCGAGGACGAAGCAGATCCCGACGAGGGCCACGCGGTGGTAGATCGTGAGGCCCCAGAACGGGACGGACGGGGCGATGATGATGAGCGGCCAGTGCCACAGGTACAGGCTGTACGAGATGTCGCCGGTGAAGCGCATGGGACGGATCGCGAGCAGGCGCGTCGGGTACCACCAGCGCTCCGTGTTCGCCGCGGCGATGACGGCCGCCGCCGCGAGCGTGGGGATCGCGGCCATGTAGCCGGGGAACGGCGTCTGCGCGTCGAAGCGGTAGATCGTCACGAGCAGCACGATGATGCCGCCCCAGCCCAGCACGAAGCTGCCGATCGCGTTCTGCACCCGCAGCCGGGGCACGAGCGCGATGACGGCGCCGACGCCGAACTGCCACATGCGACCGAACGTGACGAAGTACGCCGGCGCCGGGTTGGTGGCGGTGTACCAGACGCAGAACGCGAACGAGGCGACCGAGACCACGCCGATCGCGATCGCGGCCGCGCGCAGCCGCGACCCGCGGAAGTACTTCACCGCGATCCATGCCGCGAGCAGCATGATCAGCGGCCACAGCACGTAGAACTGCTCCTCGAGCGAGAGCGACCAGTAGTGCTGCACCATCGTGGGGTCGCCCGAGTGGGCGAGGTAGTCGGCGGAGTTCAGCGCGAGGTACCAGTTCTCCACGTAGAAGGTGGAGGCGACGATCTCCTTGAGCTCCGCAGGCAGCTGGGACAGCGGCGAGAGCACCGGGATCGCGGCCACGATCGCGCAGAACAGCAGCACCAGCAGCGAGGCCGGGAGCAGGCGCCGCGCGCGGCGGGCCCAGAACTGGCCGAGGTTCACCCTGCCGGAGCCGTTCAGCTCCCGCGCGAGATGCGCGGTGATCAGGAATCCCGAGATGACGAAGAAGATGTCGACGCCGATGTAACCGCCGGTCAGTCGTCCGGGCCAGAAGTGGTAGAGCACCACGGCGAGCACCGCGATCGCCCGCAGACCCTGGACGTGCGGGATGAAGTTCGCACCGACCTTCTGCGGCGCGGATGTGCGAGAACGGCGCAGTGTCGCGCGGGAAGGGGTGCCAGCTGTTGCCACCTGACGAAGGTATCCCGGATCCCTGTGCGCTCCTGCCGTCCACGCGGGGCGGGCGGAGATCCTCAGGGAAGGCAAGCCTTGCCGAATTCTCGCGTGATCTGGGAGTTAGCGTTGCCTCAGCTTGGTTGCGGAACAATCTGAGCCGAGTAGCGTTGAAGCACGTCAGATCAGCCGTCAGGGCGCACCGCGCCGGATCGAGGAGACATCATGAGCAACGCCGAGACCATCACCGCCACCTCCGTCGACCCGACCGTCGCTGCCGGCGCCGCGCAGTTCCTCACCCCCGTCGTGCTCGGTCTGCAGGCGCTCACCGTCAACGGCAAGCAGGCGCACTGGCACGTGCGCGGCGCGAACTTCGTGGGCGTGCACGAGCTGCTGGACGTGATCGTCGACCACGCCGGCGGCTTCGCCGACACCGCCGCGGAGCGCATCGTCGCCCTCGGGCTGCCGATCGACGCCCGTGCCACGGTCGTGGCCGAGAAGGCCGGAGCCACGCAGGTGCCCGCCGGGTTCGCCGCCTCGGACGACCTCGTCCACGCCGTGATCGCCGACATCGACGCGATCCTCGTGAACGTGAAGGCCGCCGTCGAGGGCCTGGACGAGATCGACCTCACCAGCCAGGACGTCGCGATCGAGATCCAGCGCGGCCTCGAGAAGGACCGCTGGTTCCTCGTGTCGCACATCGCCGCCTGACGGTCGATGCACCGCGAGGGGTGACGCCGGGTCCGCCGGGCGTCACCCCTCGTGCGTGATGCGCCCGCCGACCAGGGTCGCCGCCACCGGCATCGCGCGCAGCGTGCCGGCGTCGGCGGTCGCGGGATCGGCGCCGAGCAGCACGAGGTCGGCCACCGCGCCCGGGAGGACCGCCGCGCCTCCCCCGGTTCCGCCGCGCGTGGATGCGGCGAGGGCGGTCTCGACGTCGATGCGCTCCTCGGGGTGCCACGGCTCGCGGTCGTCGTCGCTGCGGACCACGGCGGCCGAGATCGCGTGCCACGGGTCCAGGGGCGCCACCGGGGCGTCGGAGCCGAACCGCAGGCTCGCGCCGGCCCGGTGCAGGGAGGCCAGCGGATACGGGATCGCGCTCTGCGCCGCCCAGAGCGCGTCGGCCGCATCGCGATCGTCCAGGGCGTGCTGCGGCTGCACGCTCGCCGCGACACCAAGCCGGGCGAAGCGCGCGAGGTCGGCATGTCGGACCAGCTGCGCGTGCTCGATCGTGCCGTGCGCGCCGGTCGCGGTGAACGCGTCGAGCGCCGCCGAGACCGCGACGTCGCCGATCGCGTGCAGCGCGACTCCGAGTCCTGCGCCGGTCGCGCGCAGCAGCAGCTCCTGCAGCCGGGCGGCGGGCACCGTGAGCACGCCGTGGTTGTGCGGGTCGTCGGCGTAGCCCGCGCTCGTCGCCGCGGTGCGGGTGCCGAGCGATCCGTCGGAGATGATCTTGAGCGGGCCGACCCGCACGAGGTCCCCGGTGCCGGCGAGCGGGTCCCCCGTGACGAGCCCCTCCGCGATCGCCCGGTCGAGATCCGGCGGGTACACCGCGAACTCCACCCGATGCGTGTCGAAGCCCGCGGCGACGCGGCGGCCCCAGGACTCCGCGGTCCACGCCATGTCGAAATCCACGAGGCCCACCACGCCGCGCGCCGCCGCCCGGCGCGCCGCCTCGGCGACCGCGAGGTCGGCGACGAGCGGATCTGCGGCGTTCAGACGCCGGGAGACCTCGAAGGCGTCCTCCTCGCGCAGGACGCCATCGAGCGGTGCGTCGAACCCCTCACGACGGAACGCCGCCGAGTTCAGCCACACGCTGTGCACGTCGGCGTTGACGAGGTACGTCGGGATCCCGCCGGTGTGCTCGTCCAGGAGCGCCAGGCTCGGCCGATCCGGCCAGCGCACATCGCGGAAGCCCGTGCCGATCCGTCGCTCGTCACCGAGCGTCGGCGCATCCGCCATGAGGGCGGCGGCCTCCGTCGCGCTCGCCGCCTCCGAAAGATCCTGCCGCTGTGCCGCGAGGGCCCACTGCACGGTGTGCACATGGTGGTCCCACAATCCGGGGATGATCCAGGCTCCGTCGCCCTCCCACACCTCACCGCGCAGGGGCAGCGCACCGGTCGGGGCGATGTCGACGATGCGGCCGTCCGCGATGAGCACGTCCACAGGACCGTCCACGGCGAGCAGCCGCCGGTCGGCGGTGGCGATGCGCACCCCGCGCAGCGCGGCGACGTGCGCGCCGATGCCGGGCGCGGTCACTCGGCCGCCGCCCGCGCCGCACGACGGGCGTCATGCGCGCGCTGCATCTCGGCGGCAAGCGCCGCGTCGGCGTACACGCCGTCGCCCTGCAGCTGGAGGATCACGTTCTCGATCACGTCGTCGGGCTTGTTCTGGCTGAGCTTGCGCTTGGCCGTCACCCGGGTCGGCGTCAGGCGGAAGCCGACGGTGCCGGCCTCGAGCCGACGCACGAAGGCCTCGTCGTTGGGTGGGGTCCACATCCCGCGCGGGTCCTCGAGGCGCCCCTCGAAATGGTCGACCAGGTGCTCCAGCACGCGCAGGTTCTCCTCCGTGTCCAGCAGCTCCGGCACACCTGACAGGTGCACGGCCACGTAGTTCCAGGTGGGCACCGCGGCGACGTCGCCGTACCAGCCCGGCGAGATGTAGCCGTGCGGGCCCTGGAAGATCACCATCAGCTCCTGCGTGCCCAGTCCCAGCACGAGATCATCCGGACGGCCCACGTGCGCGACGATCGTGAGGTCGTCGCGATCCGGATCCAGCAGCACGGCGTAGTGCGACGCCGTGATCCCGTTCTCGTCGCGCCCGACGAGTGTCGCCCACGGATTCGCGGCCATGATCCGCCGCAGCTCCTGGACGTCGGTCATGGCGAAGCTCGGGTTCTGACGCATGCGCTCAGCCTACGGTCGCGCGCCCGCCGGAGGATCAGCGACGAGGGGCGTCAGGCCTGGCAGCGCGGGCACCAGTACATCTTGCGCGCGCCGAGCTCCTCCAGCACGATGTCGGTGCCGCACACCCGGCACGGCAGGCCGGTGCGATGGTAGACCCAGTGCCGGTCGTCCCGGTGCGCCATGGCTGCGCGGTACTGCTCGGGCGGCAGGTCGTCCATCGTCATCATCTGACCGGTCTCGACGCCGATGGCCAGCAGCCGCACCCAGTCCCGCCAGAGCGCGCGCACGGTCTCCTCCGGCACGTCGCGGCCGGGCGTGTGCGGGTTGAGCCGGGCGCGGAACAGCAGCTCCGCGCGATACACGTTGCCGATCCCGCTGACGACGGACTGGTCCATGAGCAGCAGGGCGATCGCCACGCCGCGCTTGCGCACGGCCGCGACGAAGCGCTCCTCCCCCTCGGCGACGTCGCCGACGAGGGGATCCGGCCCGAGCTTCGCGACCGTCGCGAGCATCTCGTCCGGCGTCTGCAGCACGCAGGCGGTCGGCCCGCGCAGGTCGGCGCACGTCGTGTCGGTGAGCAGGCGCAGCCGCACCTGCCCGACCACCGGCGGGGGCCATTCCGCGCCCTCGTCGGCGAGCCCCTTCGTCGCCTCCGACATGCGCACGTGCACGCGGGTCTTCCGCGGTGCGCCGATCGACGCGAGCGAGTTCTCCCCCGCGGTGTCGAGGATCGGCGCATCGAGCTCCGTGCCGCGCTGATTGGTCTGCCCCATCCGGCCGTTCGCCGAGGCGATCGTCGGATCAACGAGGATCTCGCCGGAGAAGTCCCACGCCCCGTACAGCCCGAGGTGCACGCGCAGCCACAGGTCGCCCTCGGTCTCGAGGAACATCTGCTTGCCGACCGCCTGCACGCTCTCCACGACGCGTCCGTCGAGCAGCGCCGCGCCCTCCGCGAAACGACCCTGCGGGCTCGACGCGGCGACCGGTCTGCCGACGAAGTTGCGCGCGAACTGCCGTGCGATCCGGTGGACGGAATGGCCCTCAGGCATCAGGCACGCGGATCCGGGAGCAGGGATCCGTCGCGCTCGAAGTCCGCGATCTGGGCGATCCGGCGCACGTGCCGCTCCTCGTTCGAGAACGGCGTGGAGATGAAGCGGTCGATGAAGCCGGTGACCTCGTCGAAGGTGTGCTGACGCGCCCCGATCGCGATCACGTTCGCGTCGTTGTGCTCGCGGGCGAGCTCGGCCGTCGCGATGCTCCAGACCAGCGCGGCGCGGATCCCCTCGACCTTGTTCGCCGCGATCTGCTCGCCGTTGCCGGATCCGCCGAACACCACGCCGAGGGCCTCGACGCCGGCACGCTGATCGACGATGGTCGCCTGGGCGGCGCGGATGCAGAACGCCGGGTAGTCATCGAGGGCGTCGTACTCGACGGGTCCGTGGTCCACGACCTCGTGTCCCGCCGCGGCGAGGTGGTGCTGCAGCTGCGTGGAGAACTCGAGCCCGGCGTGGTCTGTGGCGATGTGGATGCGCATGCCCCAATCCTACGGAGCGTCGGGCGCGCGCCGGGGTGGCATGACCGCCGCACGCCGGCTCAGGGCGCAATGCCGGCCGCCGCGGGGCGGAAGCCGAGACGGGCGTTCTCGCAGTCGCCGGGGCGCGCGACGTCGTACCAGGGGCCGAGCGGCGTGACGTGCGGCCGCTCCGCCGCCGGGGTGCCGTGCAGGCGCTCCTCGATCAGGTCGACCAGCCCGGCGACGAACGCCGGGTGGGTGCCGGGGGTCGGTGTGCGCGTGAAGCGGAGCCCCGCCTCGGCGGCGGTCTCCTTCGCCTCGGTGTCCAGATCCCAGAGCACCTCCATGTGGTCGCTAACGAAGCCGAGCGGCACGACGACGACGGCCCGGATGCCGCGCGACGGCAGCGCGGCGATGACCTCGTTGACATCGGGCTCGAGCCACGGCTGCGTCGGCGGACCCGAACGGGACTGGTACACCAGCTCCCAGGGCACGCTCCCCCCGCCCTCGACGGCGCCGCCGAGGCCGGACATCACGTGCCGCGCGACCGCGAGGTGCTGCGCGGCGTACGCGCCGCCCTCGCCCCACTCCACGTCCCGCGGGCCCGACTTCTGCGCGTCCCCGAGGGGGATGGAATGCGTCGCGAACAGCACGGCGATCTCGCCGGGCGCGACGCCGTCGTCGACGAACGCGCGCACCGCGGCCTGCACGCCCTCCTCGAACGGGGTCACGAAGCCGGGGTGGTCGAAGAACAGCCGGATCTTGTCGGCGGTGACGGCCTTCTGCAGTCCCGCCTGCTCGATCGCATCCACGATGTCCTCGCGGTACTGCCGGTCGCTGGAGTACGAGCTGTAGGCGCTCGTCGCGAGCACGAGCAGCGTGCGGTGCCCGTCGGCGGCGGCCCGGGCGACCGCCTCGTGCAGGTACGGGCTCCAGTTGCGGTTGCCCCAGTAGACGGGCATGACCAGCGCGCGGTGGGCGATCTCCGCCTCGAGCGCGGCCTTCAGGGCGCGGTTCTGCGCGTTGATCGGACTCACGCCGCCGAAGTGCCGGTAGTGGTGCGCGACCTCCTCGAGCCGCTCGTCCGGGATCCCGCGACCGCGGGTCACGTTGCGCAGGAAGGGGATGACGTCGTCCTGGCCCTCGGGTCCGCCGAAGCTCGCGAGCACGACGGCGTCATAGGCGACGGGCACCTCCACGTGGGCGGACCCCGAGGCGGCGGCCGGCGAGGCGTACAGGACGGAGGGCGCAGGAGCGTCGTGGGAGGTCACCCCTTCATCCTGCTCCGCGCTTCCTTTGCCCGCGCCGAGTGAGCCCGGGCACACCGTTCGAGCGGGCCGCGAGGAGGCCGGCGCGTGCTCTGGCGTAGGCTGGGAGGGTTGCCGCCGGCGCCAGCAGCGCGGATCTTGCGGCCGAAACCCTCACCCCTGGGAGTCTGAGCAGTGCCTGGAGAGAATCTCACCCGCATCGAAGCACAGGAGCGTCGCGCGATCGTCGACACCGAGTCGTACGAGATCGCGCTCGACCTGACCAAGGGCGCGGAGGTGTTCGGCTCCCGCAGCGTGGTGCGCTTCACCGCGACCGCCGGATCCTCGACCTTCATCGATCTGATCGCGCGCGAGGTGCGGGAGATCACCCTGAACGGCGAGTCGATCGATCCGACCACCGCCTTCGCCGACTCCCGCATCGTGCTCGACGACCTGGCGGCGGAGAACGTGCTCGTCGTCGACGCGGACTGCGAGTACACCAACACCGGTGAGGGCCTGCACCGCTTCGTCGACCCGGTCGACGGCGAGGTCTACCTCTACTCCCAGTTCGAGGTCCCGGACTCGCGGCGCGTGTTCGCGGTGTTCGAGCAGCCCGACCTGAAGGCGACCTTCCAGTTCACGATCACCGCGCCGGCCGCGTGGAAGGTCGTCTCGAACTCCCCCACGCCGGAGCCGATCCGGCACGACGCGTCCGCCGGATCCGGTGACGCGGGCGCCGTCGCGACCTGGGGCTTCGAGCCCACCCCGCGCATCTCGTCGTACATCACCGCCATCATCGCCGGCCCGTACGAGGAGACTTTCTCCGAGCTGACCAGCGCCTCCGGCCGCGTGATCCCGCTCGGCGTCTACGGGCGCAAGAGCCTGTGGGAGCACCTCGACGCCGACTACATCTTCGACAAGACCCGCCAGGGCTTCGCGTACTACGAGGAGAAGTTCGGCGTCCCGTATCCGTTCGCGAAGTACGACCAGCTGTTCGTGCCGGAGTTCAACGCCGGCGCCATGGAGAACGCCGGCGCGGTGACGTTCACCGAGACCTACGTGTTCCGCAGCAAGGTGACCGACGCCGTCAAGGAGCGCCGCGTCGTCACGATCCTGCACGAGCTCGCGCACATGTGGTTCGGCGACCTGGTCACCATGAAGTGGTGGAACGACCTGTGGCTGAACGAGTCGTTCGCGGAGTGGGCCTCCACGATCGCGACCGCCGAGGCCACCGAGTGGACCGAGGCGTGGACCACGTTCAACGCCATGGAGAAGACCTGGGCCTACCGCCAGGACCAGCTGCCCTCCACGCACCCGGTCGTCGCCGAGATCAACGACCTCGACGACGTGCAGGTGAACTTCGACGGCATCACGTACGCGAAGGGCGGATCCGTCCT
>JAFDWP010000113.1 GCA_018268435.1 Actinomycetota bacterium | reverse complement strand
TTGAAGGCGTCGGCCTCGCTCGTGAACATCGGGGTCGGCGTGGGCGTCGGCGCCGGGCGGGGTGCGCAGCCGGCAAGACCGATCGCGGCCGCGACGAGGGCCGTCGCAACACCGGCGCGGAGCGCGCCACGGGTACGTCCGCCGCGAAGGGGCCGGGCATCGAGTGCGCTGTGCCGAGGATCCACTCCCACACCGTAACCGGATCTGCTCCGTCGCCGGGAAGTTATCCACAGGTGCGAGTCCGGAGAACGCCGCGCTCTGACTGCCGCGGCGTCGCCGGGCTCGCTCAGTCGCGGGATGCCGCGGAGATCCCCCGCATCACCAGATCCACGAGCGCATCCGCGCGCTCCGCCGTCAGGGGGCGCCCGAGCAGCGCCGCGTACGACGTGGTCGCGACGATCTGGTCTGCGATCGCCGTCGGATCCGCGTCGGCGCGCACCGCGCCCTCCTCCTGCGCACGCGCCACGCGCGCGACGACCCACGACACGATCGGATCCGCGAACCGGCGGTTCAGCGCCGCACCCAGCTCCGGATCCGTCGCGGTCACGGCGATGAGCGCCCGCGCGAGCTCCACGTTCTCGGTGCGGGACAGGTGCTCCCCCGCCGTCGCGAACCACGACCGCAGGTCGGCGGCGAGGTCGTCCGAGAAGGGCAGGGCTACGTCCGCCCCGGGCAGGTCGCCCTCGAGCAGCGCCTCGCCGAGGATCACGGCCTTCGACGGCCACCATCGGTAGATCGTCTGCTTCGAGACACCGGCCTCCGCGGCGAGCCCCTCGATCGTGACCGCGTCGTAGCCGTCTCCGGCGAGCGCACGACGCATCGCCGCCAGCACGGACTGGCGGGCATTCTCACTGCGCGGACGGGGCACCCTCCGAGCGTATCGAGGTGTACGCTCAGCAATAAGTGGACGCACCGTTGCGAAACTCGATTGCAACGCCGGGATCCACGGCGAACGAAGGAGACACCATGGCCCTGACCGCGAATTCCTCCATCGGCGACTGGCTGGCCGATCCGACCGGCGGTGAGCTCATCCGCGGCCTGCTCGCGCAGTCCGGAGCGAGCGCCGACTCCCTCACCCCCGTGCTCGGCCTGCCGCTGCAGCAGCTCGTCGTGATGAGCCAGGGCGCCATGCCGCAGTCCGTGGTCGACGACCTCGTGCGCGCCGCGAACGGCGGGGAGATCCCCGAGGACGCCGCCCCGCAGGGCTGGACCGAGCAGATCACCGCCGGCCGCTTCACCGGCAAGACCGTCATCGTCACCGGCGCCGCCTCGGGCATCGGCAAGGCCACGGCCTCCCGCATCGCGCGCGAGGGCGGCCGCGTCGTCGCCTGCGACATCGCCGCGGAGAAGCTCGACGCCCTCACCGCGGAGCTCCCGGGCATCGTGACCGTCGCCGGCGACCTCACCCAGCAGGAGGCCATCGACCGCGTGATCGCCGCCGCGGGCGACCGCATCGACGGCCTCGCGAACGTCGCCGGCATCAACGACGACTTCTCCCCCGCGGGCGAGACTCCCGACGCCGTGTGGGACCGCGTCATCGCGATCAACCTCACCGCGCCGTTCAAGCTCATGCGCGCGGTGCTGCCGCTCATGGAGGCGGCGGGACGCGGATCCATCCTCAACGTCTCCAGCGAGGCGGGCCTTCGCGGCAACGCGTCGGGCAACGCCTACACGGCCAGCAAGCACGGCATCCTCGGCGTCACCAAGTCGGCCGCTTTCATGTACGGCCCGAAGGGGATCCGCGTGAACTCCGTCGCCCCCGGCGGCGTCGCGACCGGCATCCCGATGCCGCCGCACATGTCGGAGTACGGATCCGGCCGCCTCTCGCCGTTCCAGCAGGCGATCCCGACGATCGCGACGGCCGAGCACCTCGCCGCGTCGATCACGTTCCTGCTGTCCGATGACGCCGTGAACATCAACGGCGCGATCCTCGCCTCCGACGGCGGGTGGTCGGTGCAGTGATGCGCGCCTGACGCACCTGCAGGACCACGCGACGCCTGCACGACCGGATCATCGTATCCGTCGTGCAGGCGTCGCTGCGTCGTGCAGGCGTCGCGAGCGGGGGCACTCCGGCGCGACCATCGTGGCCGCCCGGCCCTGCCCTGCCCTGCCCAGCCCTGCCTGCCCAACCCTGGCTACCCAGCCCGCCGCCACCCGGGACAATCAGCACATCATGCGACGATCTGCACACGATCAAGCCGGATCCGTGTGCAGATCGTCGCAACGTGTGCAGATCGTCGCGCAGCGGGGGCGCTCCGGCGCGACCCGGCCGCCGAACCGTCCAAACCGTCCAAACCGTCCGAACCGTCCGAACGGTCCGAACCGTCCGAACCGCCCGAACGACTCGGCCCCGCGAAGCGCCCTAGCTGCCCAGACCGTCGTCGAAGACCTGCAGCGCCGAGGTGTCGGTTGTGGCATCGGCGCGCGCCAGGCGCTTGCCGCGGAAGAAGTCCGGCGCGACCTTCGCCTGCACGAGCATCAGGATCACGCCCAGGCCGAGCACCGTCACGCCGATGATGCCGACCAATCCGACCCCGGCGATGTTGCTGCCGGATCCGGCGTCCGGGTTCATCGCGTCGATCGTCGTCTTCACGAAGACGATCAGAAGCAGGATCCCGCCGAGACCGGGCAGCACGACCTTCATCATGATCGAGCCGAAGCCCTCGCGGAACGCGGCCTTGCGGAAGTACCAGGGGCTCGCGAGCGCGGTGACGCCGTAGTAGAAGCACACCATCATGCCGAGGGCGGTGATGGTGTCCCACA
>JAFDWP010000112.1 GCA_018268435.1 Actinomycetota bacterium | reverse complement strand
GTGCTGGCGCGTGTGGTCACGTTCTGTGTGGAGAAGCCGTTGCGTCTGCCGGCGGGGGAGCGGGGGCGTCCCTGGCGCAACCTCGGAGTCATCGCGCTCTGCATCACCCTCGTCGCCGCCGTCCTCGCGCCCTGGCAGGTGACCACCACCGTCCAGGCTGCGATCCAGAAGGCCGAGAACGAGGCGCAGTACACCGGCGCGGCGGGCGGCGACACCGCCGGCGACGACAAGGAGATCCCGCTGATCCCGGTGCCCGGAGCCGGCGATCGCGAGCGCTGGTCGCGGCTCGACGCCCCCTGCGCGGGCCGGTTCGCCTCGGGCATCTCCGTCGTGCAGGAGAGCTGCACGCAGACGAAGAACGCGGCGACCGCCGAGCATCTGGTGGTCGTGATCGGGGACTCCCACGCGAACCAGTTCTCCGGAGCGCTCCGCCCCGTCGCCGACGAGCGCGGCTGGGGGGTCGTCATGCTCATGCGCCCCTGGTGCTCGCTGGAGACCCACGAGGCGGGCACGGACCTCGCGAGCTACTGCGACGACTGGCAGCGCGACGCCACGGAGCACGTGCTGGCGATGCATCCCGACGCCCTCTTCACGATCATCACGGCGGCCACCCCGGACACCCCGGACGAGCGGCTCATCGCCGGGGCGGGCGAGACCGTGGACCGCTTCGTCTCCGCGGGGATCCGCGTGTTCGGCGTGCGCGACAACCCGCGCTCGGCCGTGGACAACCGCTACGAGTGCGCGATCGAGGGCACCCCGTGCGACTTCCCCGTCGAGGGGGCCCTCGCCGCGGAGAATCCGGCAGCGCCGCTGGCCGACCGCATCGGGCTCATCGACTTCACGCCCTGGATCTGCCCGAACGGTCTCTGCCTGACGGAGATGGGGCACGTCGCGGTCTATCTGGACACCAATCACCTCAGCTATCCCTTCGTGCACACCCTCGCCCCGGCGCTGAGCCACCAGCTCGGCGACTTCCTGAAGCCGTGAGACCGGGATGGTCAGCACCGCCGCCTAGACTCGGATCCGTGAGTCACACGACGGCCGGCGCCCCCGGAACGCCCCGGCGCTACTTCCACTCGTTGTGGCTGCTGTCCGCGCGCGACCTGCGCGTGCGGTATGCGACGAGCCTGCTCGGCTATCTCTGGTCTGTGCTGGATCCGCTGGTGATGAGCGGGATCTACTGGTTCGTGTTCACCCAGGTGTTCCACCGCGGCCAGGTCGGCGAGCAGCCGTACATCGTGTTCCTCATCACGGCGCTGCTGCCCTGGGTGTGGTTCAACACGTCGGTGGGCGAGTTCACGCGTGCATTCAAGAAGGACGCCCGGCTGATCCGCTCCACGGCGATCCCGCGATCGATCTGGATCATGCGGGTGATCCTCACCAAGGGCCTGGAGTTCACCTTCGCGATCCCCGTGCTCGTGCTGTTCGCCGTGTTCGCGGGCGCCCAGGCCAACTGGTCGCTGCTGTTGTTCCCGGTCGCGATGATCTGGCAGACGGTGCTGCTGATCGGCCTGGGACTGCTCGTCGCGCCGCTGTGCGTGCTCTGGACCGACCTCGAGCGGACGACCGCTCTCATCCTGCGCGCGCTCTTCTACGTCTCCCCGATCATCTACGGGTTCAAGGATCTGCCGCACGCCCTGCACGTCGTCGGCGCGCTGAACCCGCTGTCCGGCATCTTCATGCTCTACCGCGTCGGGCTGTTCCCCAGCCAGTGGCAGTCGGAGCCGATCATCATCGGCGCCGTCGTCACCGTGGTGTTCCTCGCCCTCGGACTGTTCACGTTCCGCTCGCTCGAGCGCGACGTGCTGAAGGAGCTGTGATGGTGCAGCAGCACGCCGCGATCGAGGTCGACGGGCTGGGCGTGCGGTTCCGACTGGGCCGCCGCGGGCGCCGCAGCTTCAAGGACCTCTTCGCCGGCCGGAAGCGGCGCAACCGCCCCGGTGAGTTCTGGGCGCTGCGGGACGTGTCGTTCCGCGTGCAGCACGGCGAGGCGATCGGCGTGGTCGGCCGCAACGGGCAGGGCAAGTCGACGCTGCTCAAGCTCGTCGCCGGCGTGCTGCTCGCCGATGAGGGGCACGTCCGCGTGCACGGCGGCGTCGCTCCGCTCATCGAGCTCACCGGCGGGTTCGTGGGCGATCTGACCGTGCGGGAGAACGTGCGGCTCACCGCGGGTCTGCACGGCATGGGGCGTGCCGAGATCGCGGCGCGCTATGACGACATCATCGACTTCGCCGAGCTGGAGAAGTTCCAGGACACCCCGTACAAGCACCTCTCCAACGGCATGAAGGTGCGCCTCGCATTCTCGGTCGTCTCGCAGCTGGAGGAGCCCATCCTGCTCGTCGACGAGGTGCTCGCCGTGGGCGACAAGGCGTTCCGCGACAAGTGCTACCAGCGCATCGACGAGCTGCTCGCCGACGGCCGCACGCTGTTCTTCGTCTCGCACAACGAGAAGGATCTGCGCCGGTTCTGCACGCGCGGCCTGTACCTGGACAAGGGCGGGCTGGTGCTGGACGCACCGATCGGCGACGTGATGGACCGCTACAACGCCGACAACTCCTGAACGCCGCTCTCCGGCGGCTCAGAGGAGGTTGCGGCGGCTCAGAGGCCGACGAGCGTGCGCAGCTGGCCGAGGGCCGTCCGGGCGTCCGACAGCGCACCGGACGTGTCCGCACCGCTGGAGAACGCCGAGCGCAGCGCCTGCAGCTTCGCCGCATAGGTGTTCACGCCATCGCCCCACGCTGCCGCGATCGAGGCGGGAGGAGCCTGTCCGGCGAGGTTCTGCGCGTCGTTCTGCAGCGAATCGACGATCTGCACGGCCGTGTCGCCGCTCTGACCCTGCGCCATGTCGAGGCCGGTGGAGGCGTCGTCCAGACGCGGCTGCACCTGCGCGCGGAACTGGTCCACGGAGGGATCCGGCACCGGGGGAGGAGTCGTGGCGGGCGCGGTCGGGGCGCCCGTCGGTGCACCCGTCGAAGACGTCGACGGGGTGGGCGAGCCGGTCGGCGTCGCCGTGTCCGACGCCGTCGGGCTCGCGGTCGGAGCGGGGCCGTCGCCGCGGGGGATGAGGAACAGCGCCACGACGGCCACGACGATCAGGGCGAGGACGACGAGCAGCACCACGAGGGCGATGCGCGGACCGCGCTTCTTCTCCTCCGGGAACACCCAGACGGCTTCGGGCTTCTGCTCGCTCATCAGTCCTCCAGGGCCGGCATCGGACGCCAGCTGCGGTCGCGGCCGATCTTTCCGCCGTCGCGGAGCCCCCGGAACAGGTTGCTCGTGCCGCGCACGGTGCGCTCGACGAACACCAGGCGGATGAGCTCCTTGGCGAAGGTCATCGTCGTGCCGAGTCCGAACAGCACCGGGCTGTACACGTCATGCCGACGGTAGTACTGCTTCAGATAGGCGCGGTTGCGCATGATGTAGTAGCGGTACGCGTTGCTCGATGCGTTCATGTGCCGGATGCCCATGTCCCACTGCTTGATCTCGCGGGTGCGGCGCAGCACGAACTCGTCCACGATCACCGCCTGCGTCTTGCGCGACGCGAGCCAGCCGTACATCTGGTCGTCCCAGTAGATGAAGAACCGCGGATCCGGCAGACCGATCTCCTTGACGATCGAGCGGTGGATGAACATGCCCTCGAAGCAGCCGCTGTTCATCGGCTTGAAGCCGGTGGCGTCGAAGCCGGCCGGCGCGAACGGGATCGGGATCCCCATCCGCTCCGCGATCCGGTACTGCCAGTAGAACGCGCTGCCGTCGTAGTCGTAGCGCCGCCCCTGGATGCTCTTGAACCGCGGCGCCCAGGCGCCCATCCGGGCGAGGCCGTCGGGGAGCACCTCGACGTCGTCGTCCATCATCCAGATCCATTCGGATCCGAGTTCGTACGCGGTGCGCATGCCCTCGCTGAATCCGCCGGATCCGCCGGTGTTGGTCTCCAGGCGCCGATACACGATCTCGGTGCCGACACGGGAGCGGTAGGAGTCGACCACGTCGGTGGTGTCGTCCGAGGACGCGTTGTCGATGATGACGACCCTGCCGGGCTTCGGATCCATCTGCGCGATGCTGTCCAGCAGGCCCTGCAGCAGGTGCGAGCGGTTGAACGTGACGATGACGATCGTCGCGGTGGCCGGGTCGAAGCCGGCGGCGCCGTTCTGGCGGTCAGAGGTCACGGATGTCGCTCCAGAGGGGGTGAGGGGGTCTCACCAGCCTACCCGCCGAACCCCGTCCATCCCTGCGCACGCGTGCGCGCGCCGGATGCCTCAGCGATCGGGCAGCGGGGTCGAGCTGGTCTGCGCCGCGTCGATGTTCTCGCGCCAGGACCGGGACTGCCCGGCGCGCAGGGCGCACAGCACGACCAGGAACCAGCCCGCGCCGGTCAGGGTGAAGCTCTCGAACACGGAGTCCACGGCCAGCGCCACGAGCACCAGCGGCGCCCAGGCGTACACGACGGAGCGGCGCACGCTGGCGACCAGCCACGACCGCACCAGCGCTATGCCGCCGAGCAGGCAGAACAGCAGCAGGCCGCCCGCACCCACCTGCAGCAGCGCGTCGAAGAACGCGTTCAGCGCGCTGCCGTGGTGGTCGTTCGTGAAGTAGTTGATGCTGTTGAACGGGTACAGGTCGTCGCTCCACAGCCCGAACCAGCCCCATCCCTGTGCGGGGCGCTGCTGCACGTACGGCAGCAGTGTCGTCCACAGCTCGACCCGGGTGTTGAAGTCGCTTCCGGCGTCGAGGAGCACGACGATGCGCTGCCGGAACACCGCGACGGTGATGAGCGCCGCGATCACCACGGCGCCGATCGCCCACTGCAGCGGCCGCCGTTTCGACGGGGGCGCCTGGCGCACCATCACGAGCGCCACGCTCGCGACGCCGACGACGGCGGCCAGCACGAGCACGGTGGGGGAGGCGGAGAACAGTGCCAGGAAGCCCGCGAGCACCACGGACGGGATCGCGACGGCCGCCGGGAGCGACTGCGAACGCCACTCCACCACGAAGGTGATGACGGCGATCACCGCGATGAGCCCGAGCATGTTGCGGGTGCCGAACAGCCCCTGGAGCGGTCCGCCGTTCGCGAGCTCGCCCTGGATGCCGAGGAACCGGAACGGCATGTCCAGCAGGATCCCGCTCATGATCTCGGCGATCAGGGACGCCGCGAGCAGGATCCGCAGCGCATCGCCCAGCGCGCGCACGGTCTGCAGGGTGTCCCGGATGTGCCCGATGACCACGGCGATGACGGCGAAGCCCGCCAGCGCCGCCCACGCCTTCAGCGTCGCGGTCGACGCCGTTGACCAGACCGAGCTGGCGAGCGTCCAGGCGAGGAACGCGAGCAGCGTCGAGGGGGCGACGCGCAGCGGGCTGAGCTCGTCGCGGCGCACCCAGAGGATGGCGACGCCGATCACGCAGAGCACGGCGATGATGGTGTCTCGGGTGGCCGAGGATGTGAACGCGCCGATCGCGAACGAGCCGAACACGGCGAGCAGCGCGCAGGTGGTGTAGGCGCGCGCCATCTCGACCGAGGCGAGCGTCCTCGCCAGGCGTCGCCGGGAAGCGGTCATGCCGTCCGCCGCCGCGACTGCGGCGGCGCGCCCTCGCCCGGACCCGATCCCACGAACGGCGAGATCTTCATCTTGAACGACAGCAGGATCACGAGCAGCCAGCCCCAGAGCATGATCGGCGTCGACTCGGCGAGCCCCAGCACGAGGAGCATGGCGACGAGCACGGTCGGCAGCAGGGACAGCGCGGCGTACGGGCGGTGCTGCTCGAGGTCCCAGCGCGGGCGGTCGACGGCGAAGAACCAGGCCCGCCAGGCGAACGCGAGGAAGACGATCGCGATCAGCACGACCCCGATCACGCCGAGCTGCAGGAACGCGTCCAGCCACATGTTGTGCGCCATGAACACGGTGATGCGATGGTCGATGATCCAGTCGTGGAACGCCGGGTCCCACGGCACCCAGGGGGAGGAGAAGCCGTTGCCGAACACCGGATGCTGCACGGCGCGCTCCCATACCTTGCGCCAGATCTCCACGCGCCCGGTGAGGTCGGACGACTTGCCGAGCAGCCCGAACAGCGCATCGCGCGCGAACCAGATGCCGGCGCCGCCGACGACGGCCACGCCCGCGAACAGCGCATAGGCGCGGGTGCGCCCCCCGGGGGTCGTCATCCGGCGCATGAGCAGCGCCGCGCCCAGCACCAGCACGCCGACGGCGAGCGACGCGAACGCGGTCGCGGATCCTGCGCGCAGGAACAGGAACGCCGCCAGCACGATCCAGACCAGCAGTGCCGGCCGGCGCCGCGCCCCCTGCGCGTACAGGAGGGTGAACACGACGAGGGCGATCGCGCAGAGGATGCCGAGGGTGTTGGAGTTGCCGACGATGCCCTGCAGCCGGCCGCCGTCGAACAGGTCGCCGCGCACCCAGTACCAGTGCGGATCCGGCTTGCCGGCGGGCAGATCCGAGAAGAACGGCAGCAGCGGGTGGCGCAGCACGAGCGCGACCCACAGCTCGAGGAGCAGGGACAGCCCGATGACCCACTTCAGGGCGCTGGAGAGGGCGCGGGCGATCTCATGCCAGCTCAGCGTGAACGCGATGAACAGCGCGACCACGGTGACCGTCACCTGCAGCGTCCAGGTCAGCAGCGTCGCCCACGGCCATCCCGACCAGAACACCGACAGCAGCGCGAGCGCCACGTAGCCGACCGCGGTCCAGGGCAGCCGTCGCCACGGGAAGCGCGCGGGCCGGGCGAGTACGATGCGGGGGATCGCGAGCCCGAGCGTGCCCAGCAGCAGCACGCCGAGCACCGCGACCGCGCCGTCGGCGCCGAGCAGATTGAACACGGCCGTGTGCGCGAACACGCAGAACAGCAGCAGCACGATGTGCGCGCGCACGAGGAGGTGCCCGGTGGACTCGCGTGCCGGTGCGCTCGGCGGGGGTGCCGTGGAGAGTCGGGAGTGCTGCGCCATCGTGGTTCAGAGTACCGCGCGCACCCTCGGCGCCGGAGAGGCCGCGCGAGCGGGCGGCGCAGGCG
Source organism: Actinomycetota bacterium (assembly GCA_018268435.1). Taxonomy (GTDB): domain Bacteria; phylum Actinomycetota; class Actinomycetes; order Actinomycetales; family Microbacteriaceae; genus Microbacterium. The sequence continues at coordinate 8,797 of JAFDWP010000112.1, read as the reverse complement.
GGATCGGCCCGGCCCGGGCAGGCGGTCAGCGACGCCGTCGCCGCACGACGAGGATCGTCGCGACGACGGCGAGCAGGACGAGGCCGCCGGCCGCGGTGCCGAGCACCGCGGCGAGCGGGAAGGGGGCGTCGGCCGCCGCCGACGACGGCGGGGACGCGGTCGGCTCCGCAGGGGACGGGGTGGACGTGTCGGAGGCGATCGTGAACGTGTCGGTGAGGGTGCCGTCGCAGGCGTTTTCGAAGGTGCCGGTGAGCGCCGCGGCGGTGACCGTGAAGGAGGCGTAGCCGCAGTTGTCCGCACCCGCATCGGCGACGAGCATGTAGGGCCGATCGCCGTCCGCGTCGTCCACGGCCGTCGGTCCGTGGCCCCCGGTGCCGACGATCACCTGGACCGGGCCCTCTCCGCGTCGGTACGGGGCCGCGGGCGAGCCGTCGGCCGCCGAGACGCACGCGGGGACGTACTGATCGTGCGTGATGACCGGGCAGGCGTCGCTCAGACGCAGCTGCTTCGAGCGCTGGTAGTCGTGCTCGTGTCCGTTCAGGATGAGATCCACCCGCGTCGTCACCGCCAGATCGAAGATGTCCCCGAACTGCGGTGCCGTCGGGGTGTAGTAGCCGTTCGACATCTCGGAGCCGTGACTCGTGCCCGCATTGAGATAGGGGACGTGGTGGGTGAGCACGACCCATTCCCCGTCCGCCTGGGCGTCGAGGATCGCGCGCTCCACCCAGCGGTACAGGGCGGATCCGCGCGAGTAGTCCCGGAGCCCGCCGTGCACGTAGGTGAGCCCGGGGCCGATGCTGATCACGCGCAGCAGGGGGTGCTCCGCCGGGTAGTCGTAGAACGAGTCCTTGGCGGCATCCGTCGCCGCGTCGGTCGGGAATGATGTGCGGGAGGCGAACGGGTCGGCGCACGCCGGATCCCGGGTGTAGTCCTCGATCGCGAAGCCCGCCTTCGCGTCCTGCGCCTCGTGGTTGCCGGCCGCGATGATGTACGGGACCGCGACGCCGTCGCCCGCCTGTGCGATCTGCGCACGCGTCCAGGCGCACCAGTCGCCGCCGTCGTGCACTCCGGCGGCTGCGCTGGCGTCGTAGGCGAGATCTCCGAGGCTCTGCACGAAGGCGGGACGGTTCTCACCGATCAGCCGCAGTGTTCGGGAGGTCGAATCGCCCGGATCCCGGGGGCCGTCCGCGCCGTTGTCGCCGACCGCGCCGAAGGTGAAGCCGTCCTGGTCGGTCTCCGCGGCCGTCGCGATCCCCGCGGGGAGAAGGCCGGACAGCGCGAGGCCCGTGGCGATCAGCAGTGCCAGGCGACGCCTTCCCATGGGTCCTCCCGTCCTCGGGGTTGCCTGAGATCCTACGCAACACGCCCTGTCCGCGCGGGCACGGGAGGGCGTCCGCGGGATCGCGACACGCCGAATGCGACACGCCGGACACGTCGAAGAACGTTCAATGCGTGATTGAGGGTTTACGATCCGCGACTTGACCCACGCGAATGACACGAGTGTAATTAGTCATGCAACGCGGCCCGCGGAGCACCCGGGGGGATTAGAGGGAGAGGGCGACATGACGGCTTATCGATCAGACGTTCCCGACGACTGGTTCGTCGATCCGGTCCAGTTGGGGGTGCCGGGCGTCCGCCGTCCGACCGATGGCGACGACAATGCTCTCGCCTGGCAGAGCGACGCGCTGTGCGCACAGACCGATCCCGAGGCCTTCTTCCCGGAGAAGGGCGGATCCACCCGCGACGCCAAGCGGATCTGCACCACGTGCGACGTGCGCGGTGAGTGCCTGGAATACGCCCTGAACAACGACGAGCGCTTCGGCATCTGGGGCGGTCTGTCCGAGCGCGAGCGGCGCAAGCTCAAGCGCCGCGCCGTCTGACCGCCCCGGTCCCTGCCGCGTCGTCTCCGGCGGGAAAACGGTGACGCGCCCATCCGGAACCGGGTCAGCCGGAACCTCCGGCTTAGGCTGACCCCGCCATGTCTGCCCGTGTACACGCCGTCCTCGTCGCCCGTTCTGGGCCGACCTCCCTCGCGCGCCTGCTGCGCGCCCTCGACGCGCTCGCCGCGCAGACCCGCCGACCGGATGTCCTGACGATCGTCGCGTGCGGGCCCTCCTCGGCGCTGCGCGGGAGCGCGCGTGTCGCAGAGGCGGCCGAGGCGGTCATCGAGACCAGGGCGTCCACGACTGCGGCCGCCGCCCTCGCGCTGGCGCTGCCGCGGGTCCGGGAGGACGCGGCGCTCTGGATCCTCACCGAGGACTGTGCGCCGGCGCCGGAGGCCCTGGAGCAGCTCGCCGGGGCGCTGGAGCGCTCGCCCGCGGCGGCGATCGCCGCACCCAAGCTGCTCAGCGACGTCGACGAGCATCGCATCGCGTCGTTCGGACAGACGATGACCCGCCTCGGCCGCGCGGTCGACCCGGCGCACGGTGAACTCGATCAGGGCCAGCACGACGGGCAGGACGATGCGCTCGGCGCCGATGTGCGCGGCCTCCTGCTGCGCGCGGGCCGCGGCCTGCGGCCCGATCCGGGGCTCGGCGGGCGCGACGAGGGCCTCGACCTCGGCGTCCGGGCCCGCCTCGCGGGCGGACGCATCGTGCTGGCAGCGGGAGCGCGCATCGCGGTCGATGACGAGGGCGCGGCCGACGGCACGGCCGCCGACGCGTTCGCACGCCGGCGGGCGCAGCTGCACCGCCGCCTGAGCTACGCGCCCGCCGTCGCGGTGCCGCTGCACTGGCTCGCCCTGCTGCCGCTGGCGCTCTGGCGCTCGATCACGCATCTCACCGGCAAGCGCCCCGGGGCGGTGCTGCCCGAGTGGGGTGCGGCCGGCGTCGCGATGGTGTCCGGATCTGCCGTGGCGCAGTCGCGGCGCGCAATCCGTACGAACCGCAGCGCGAGCTGGGCGAGCATCGCGCCGCTGCGGGTGACGCGCGCGCAGTTGCGCGCGCGCCTCGACGATGGGCACGGCACCGAGGCCGGCGTGCACGAGGACCTGGGCTTCTTCTCCGGCGGCGGCGCCTGGGCGGTGCTCGCCGCGCTGGTCGCCGGGGTGACGCTGTTCGCCTCACTGCTGGCGTGGCCGGCCCTCGGCGGCGGCGCCCTGCTGCCGATGCGGCAGACCGTCGCCGCACTCTGGCGTGACGCCGCCTACGGCCAGCGCGGCTTCGGCGTCGGCGTGGTCGGCCCCGCTGATCCGTTCTCCGGACTGCTCGCCGTGCTCGGTTCGCTCTGGCCGGGCTCGCCGTCGTACGCGATCGTGCTGCTCTGGGTCGCCGCGCTTCCGCTCGCGATGCTCGGGGGCTGGTTCGCCGCCACCCGGATCACCGACCGCGCCGGGCTGCGCATCGTCGCCGGCACCGTGTGGGCGCTCGCGCCGACGTTCCTCATCGCGCTGTCCGAGGGCCGCCCCGCCGCCGTGCTGCTGCACGTGCTGCTGCCGTGGGTGGTGCACTCCGCCCTCGTCGCGCACCGCTCCTGGGGTGCTGCCGGCGCGGCGTCGCTGCTCACGGCGGCGAGCCTCGCCTGCGCGCCGTCCCTCGCGCCGGCCGTCGTGCTGCTGTGGCTGATCGCGATCGTGTGGCTGCTGGCGCGGCGAACGGTGCGCGGCGCCGTGCGCATGGTGTGGGTGATGGTCCCGTCCGTGGCCGTGTTCGCGCCGCTCGCGATCTGGCAGGCGACGCGCGGCACGCTCTGGGCGCTGCTCTCCGACCCCGGCGCGATCGTCGCGGCGCCGCAGGCGGCCGCGGATCCGGCCGGGCGGCTGGCGCTCATCGGCGGACTCCCGACGATGGACGCGGCCGGCTGGCCCGCGCTGCTGCACGTGCAGAGCGCGCCCTGGGTGCTCTGGCTCGCGGCGCCGCTCGGCGTGCTGGCGCTGGTCTCGACGATCACGCGGCGTTGGAGCGTCGGGGTCGGATCCTTGCTCGTGGCCGCGGCCGGCGTCGCGACGGCGTTCGCGGTCGTGGGCATCACGGTCGCGTTCGCCGAGTCCGAGGCGGTGCCGATCTGGCCCGGATCCGCACTGAGCCTCGCCTGGATCGGGGCGCTCGGCGCGGCGCTGGTCACGCTCGACTGCGCCCTCACCCGCCCGCTCTGGCGCGGGCTCGCCGCCCTCGTCACGGTCGCCGGAGTCGTCGTCTGCGCCGTGCCGACCGGTCTCGCCCTGCTCACGGGCACTACGGAGATCCACCGCAGCGAACTGACCACGCTGCCCGCGTATGTGAACGCCCAGGCCCGCGCCGAGCGCGAGCTCGGCACGCTCGTGCTCAGCGCCCAGCCGAGCGGCGCTCTCGCGACCACCGTCGTGTGGGGCGCCAGCGCCACGCTCGGGGCGCAGGCCACGATGCTCAGCACCGCGACCGCCCCGCTCGGCAAGGACCTCGCCGAGCTGTCCGTCGATCTCGTATCGGCGCGGCAGTTCGACGCATCCCAGGCACTGGGCGCCCTTGGGGTGCGCTTCGTGCTGGTGGAGTCGGCATCGGACGAGGAGACATCGGCGGCGCGGTCGCTGCGGCTGCGATCCGCGACCGCCCTCGACCAGCGCACCGGATTCGTGCGCGTGGGGGAGACGCCGCGCGGCGTGCTGTGGCGCATGGAGGCCGAGCCCTCCACCCGTGCCGGCCTGACCGCGGGGCAGCGCGCCACGGCCCAGCTGGTCGTCACGGTGGAGCTGATGGTGCTGGCCGCCGCACTGTTGCTGTCGATCCCCACCCGGGCCTCGCGCCGTGCGGCCCGGGCCGTTCCGCGTGCCGTGGGCGTGCTGCCGGAGCGCGCACCGCGCCCGTCCCGGCCGGAGCGCGAGCGCCGCCCCACGCCGGCGCGGGAGCGCCGCGTCGGCACGAAGGCCACGCGCAAGGATGCCGCCGCGTCGCTGGTGATCCCAGGCGCGGACGCCCCGCTGGAGGCGACCACGACCGCACCGGTGGGCGACCCGCTCACGACCGCACCGGTGGGCGACCCGATCACGACGCCGAGCGGCGTCGACCCGTCGCCGGAACCCGGATCCGGGCCCGCGAAGGAGGCCGACGAATGAGCACCTGGACCTCCTCCCGCGCGATCGCCACCGGTGCCCGCCTCATCGCCGGGGTCGCCGTCTCCGCAGCCTGCGTGGCCGGTGCAGCGGTCGCGATCCCGATGACCTGGCCGACGCTCGCATACGCGCCGGCGCACACCACGATCACCCCGGTCGCCGGGGACAGCCTGCTCAGCTGCACCGGGTCTTTCCTCGCCATGGGACGCGATGCCACGCAGGCCTCGCAGCTCAGCGTGGCCGCGACCCCCCAGGTCGTCAGCGGCATCGCCGGATCCGGCGCGCTGACGCCGCAGGATCTCGGCATGTCCGGAGTGGTCGGCACGGATCGGGCGCCCGGATTCACCGCGCCTCCGGATGACCGCAAGCCTGCCCTCGCCGCCGCTGCGCAGTCGCTGACCGTGAGCGCGGACGACCTCGCGGGTTTCGCGGCCTCGGCATGTCGGCCGCCCAGCATGGAGTCGTGGATCGTCGGCGGCGCCGGCACCACCGGGTCCAGCGACATCCTCCTGATCGCGAACCCGGGCAAGGTCACGGCGAACGTGACCTTCACCGAGTACGGCTCCCAGGGCGGCACACACGCGTCCGAACTCGTCGTCGCCCCCGGGACGCAGTCGACGGTGCCCCTGGTCGCCGGATCGGCCGGCGAGAGCAGCCCGGTGGTCAAAGTGACCTCGAGCGGCGCTCCGGTGCGCGCGGCGCTGCAGTCGAGCCTGATCCGCACGCTCGACCCGGTCGGCATCGACGTGCAGGACGCGATCGCCCAGCCGCAGAACGACTTCTCGCTGCTGGGAGTGCGCGCCGTTGTCGGCTCCGACGGAGACGACAACGCCTCCACGGCGGTGCGTCTGCTCGCCCCCGAGGCAGACGCCACGGTGACCCTGCAGCCGCGCAGCGCCGCCGACGGGTCTGCGGTCGGCGGCCCGAAGACCGTGAAGCTCACGGCCGGGCAGGTCGGTTCCGTGAACTTCTCCGCGCTCAAGCCCGGGCTGTACGCGATCGACGTGACGGCCACGTCGCCGGTGGTCGCGGCCGCGTGGCAGACGACCGGCTTCGTCAAGGGCTCGGACTTCGCCTGGATGACGCCCGCGCCGACGATCACGGGGACCACGGCGTTCGCGGTGGCCGACGGCCCGGCGCCGCAGCTGCATGTGCAGAACGCCGCCGACCAGCCGGTGACCGTGGAGATCACCCCCGTTGACGGCGGCAATGCGCAGAGCATCGCGCTGAAGCCCGGCGGCGCGGCGACGGTCGCACTCGGCGTCCCCGCGGTGTACACGATGACCGCGCCGACCGCCGTGCGTGCGGCCGTCGTCTACTCCGGCATCGGACGACTTGCCGGATACCCGGTGTGGCCCGCGGATGCGGCCGCCGAGCCGATCACCGTGTACCAGCGCTAGGCGGGACCGCCGTCCGGATCTGCCGCAGCACGGATGCGGTCGGTGCGGTCACTCGTCGGCGTCGAAGCCGCGCGGATCCATCTCCCACGGCTCCCGGCCGATGTACTGGGCGGCGGCGCGGAAGACCGCGCCCTCGATCGCAACCCTCCGGTGCGCGGCGTCGTCGTGGCCGGGCTCCAGCAGCCGCTCGATGGGCACGCGGAACAGAACGATGCGCTGGGCGACAGTGTCGACCAGCCAGCGCGGCATGCCGTCGGCATCGCTGTGCGTCGGCATCGCGGCGATCTCGATCCGCACCGGGCGCAGATCGGGCCACATCGAGCGCAGCAGCTCCACGGCCGAGCCGACGTGCAGATCGAACGTGTCCAACCGGCCGTCCAGAGGCGGCAGCGGTGGGCGCACCACCGAGCTGCGTCCGATCCGTCCGTGTCGTCCGTGCCGGTCGCCGCGGCGCGGAGCGACGACACGACGGGAACCACGGGCACGGCGCATGCGGCAAGTCTAAGCGGCGCAGGGGAGCCCGGCGGCTACCCTGAAGACGATGTACGGACGACTCTGCTCCAAGGTGGGCTGCGCGCGCGAGGCCGTGGCGACCCTCACCTACGACTACGGCGACCAGATGGCCGCCGTCGGCCCGCTCGGCGTCGAGAACGACCCGCACGCGCACGACCTGTGCGCGATCCACGCCGAGCGCCTGTCGGTGCCGTCCGGATGGATCGTCGTGCGGCACGAGACGCTGCAGGCCTGACGCCAGTTGCGGACGCTCCCGAGGCGCTTAGACGCCGACGTCCACGCCGCTGAGCTTCTGCACCCGCTCGTCGGCGATCCGCAGCGAGCGGGTCTCGCGGTCTCGGCGCAGCACGGTGGCGGCGATCAGGACGATCTCGGGCGGCGCAGCGGGGATCGGGGAGATGTACGCCGATGCCTCGGTCAGCAGCTCCTGGGCGATCCGGGCGCGGGCGGCGGGGAGCAGCTGCGGGGCGCTGTCGAGAAACTGCGAGATGCGCCGGGCGAGCCGATCGGGCATGCGGGCGACATCGGCGATGGCGGCCCATGCCTCGAGTCCGACGGGCAGGACGAGCTGCCGCGGTGCGAGCACCGGGGTGCGCACCCTCTGGCTGTAGGTCCCCGCGACCAGGTCGCCGAGGCGCTGGGACCGCGCCGTGAACGCGGCGGTGAGGAACGCCACGGCCCCGAAGGTCAGATAGAGCTCGAACACACCGAGGAGCGCCCGGATGAGCGCGTGCCGGAATCCGGCGGCCCCTCCGTCCACGCGCACGATCCGTCCGCCGACCGCGAGCCGGCCGAGGCTGCGTCCGTGGCTGAGGGTCTCGACCGCGCACGGCACGATGACGAACGCGGTGACGAGCGCCAGAACGCCCAGGATCCGATCGAGGGCGGGGTCCGCGAGCTCGGCGAGCAACCAGAACCGCACGACGACGTAGCCGATGTAGATCGCCCAGCACAGCGCGCCGTCGATGAGCGCGCCCAGGGCTCGGAAGAAGAGCCCGACCGGCTGCACCTCGATCGCGACGGCCTCGCCGGACAGCACCTCGTCGTCCTGGTCGAGCGCCGTGGAGTGCGCGCCCACCAGCGGGTTCGGGGCGCTGGCATCCGGCATGAGTACAGTAAAGCAGGTGGACGCCGACGCACTCGCCGATGCCAGGAGCCGCGAGTGGGCGCGCCTGGACGAACTCAGCCGGCAGCGCCTCGACGGCGCGGGCGTCGATGAGCTGATCACGCGCTACCGCGCGGCCTCCGCGGATCTCGCCGACCTGCGCAGCTCGGTCGGATCCTCTCCGCAGAGCGCCCATGTCTCGACGATCCTCGCCCGCGCGCGGCTGCGGCTCACCGAGCAGGGCGACAATGTGCTGCGCCAGACCGGGCGCTTCTTCACGCGGCAGCTCCCCGCGGCCCTCTACCGGCTGCGCTGGACGACCCTCGTCATCGCGCTCGCCAGCCTCGCCGTGATCGTCGGCGTCGCGATCTGGATCGGCTCGGATCCGGCGCTCGTCGCGGCGCTCGGATCCAAGGCCGACCTGCAGTACTACGCGGAGCACGCCTTCACGGACTACTACACCGAGAACCCGGCGGCGGAGTTCGCGGGCATGGTGTGGACGAACAACGCCTGGATCGCCGCTCAATGCGTTCTTCTCGGGATCACCGGTATCTGGCCGGTCATGATGCTCATGCAGAACGCCGTGAACGTCGGCCTCGCCGTCGGGATCATGTTCGCGTACGGTCGCGGCGACGTCGTGGTGCTGTATCTGCTGCCGCACGGCATGCTCGAGCTGACCTGCATCTTCGTCGCGGCCGCGGGCGGTCTGCACATCTTCTGGGCCTGGCTGGTGCCGGGCGCGCGCAGCAGAGG
>JAFDWP010000111.1 GCA_018268435.1 Actinomycetota bacterium | reverse complement strand
GGCCTACCGCCAGGACCAGCTGCCCTCCACGCACCCGGTCGTCGCCGAGATCAACGACCTCGACGACGTGCAGGTGAACTTCGACGGCATCACGTACGCGAAGGGCGGATCCGTCCTCAAGCAGCTCGCCGCCTGGGTGGGCATCGAGGCCTTCTTCGCCGGCGTCTCGGAGTATTTCACCAAGCACGCGTGGCAGAACACCGAGCTCAGCGACCTGCTCGTCGAGTTGGAGCGCACGAGCGGCCGAGACCTCAGCACCTGGTCGAAGAAGTGGCTCGAGACCGCGGGCGTGAACACGCTCGCCCCGGTCATCGCGGAGTCCGGCGACGGCACGATCTCGCGCTTCGCCGTGACCCAGACCGCACCGGCCGACTACCCCACGATCCGCCCGCACCGCCTCGGCATCGGGTTCTACGACCTCGATGCGGACGGCGCGCTGGTGCGCACGCACGGCGTGGAGGTCGACGTCGACGGCGACCGCACCGAGATCCCCGCGCTGCAGGGCCGGAAGCGACCGGATCTGGTGCTGCTGAACGACGAGGACCTCGCCTACGCGAAGATCCGCCTCGACGAACGCTCGCTCGCAACGGCCGTAGCCCACCTCGCCGACATCAGCGACCCGCTCGCGCGCTCGCTGGTCTGGGGCGCCGCCTGGGACCAGACCCGCGACGCCGAGAGCGCCGCGAGCGACTACATCGACCTCGTCCTGGGCAACATCGGCCGGGAGACCGAGTCCACCACCGTGCGCACGACGCTCGGCCAGCTGCAGACCGCCGCCGCCCTGTACGTGATCCCCGAGCACCGCGAGGCCGCCCGCACGCGCGTCGCCGACGGCCTGTGGGCGCTCGCCCAGGGTGCGCAGGCCGGATCCGACAGCCAGCTGCAGTTCGTGACCGCGTTCGCGAACTCGCTCACCACGCCGGAGCAGGCCGACGTCGTCCGGCGCCTGCGCGACGGGGTGCTCGTGCTCGACGGACTCGAGATCGACACGGACCTGAGCTGGCAGCTGCTCGTCGGCCTCGCCACGGTCGGCGCCGTCGACGGCGCGGCGATCGACGCCGCACTGGAGGGCGACAACACCGCCAAGGGCGCGGAGTTCGCTGCGCAGGCCCGGGCCGCGCTGCCCACCGCCGCAGACAAGCAGGCTGCCTGGGCCTCGCTCGTGGATCGCGACGACCTGTCCAACACGATCGTGCGCTCCGCGGCGCTCGGCTTCGCCCACCCGGCCGGAGCCGCGCTGCTCGAGCCGTTCGTGCCGCAGTACTTCGACAGCCTGCTGCCCCTCTGGGAGGGCCGCACCTTCCAGGTCGCCAACTACCTCATCGTGGGGCTGTACCCGAAGGCCCTCGCCGGCCTGCCCGGCGCCGGCAAGGCGCTGCGCGATGCGACCCGTGCGTGGCTGTCGGCCCACCAGGATGCGGCGCCCGCACTGCGCCGCCTGGTGTTCGAGAACCTCGCCGACGTCGAACGGGCCCTCGCCGCCCAGGCCCGCGATGCGGAGGGCGTCGAGGTCGGCCAGGCCTGAGGCCGCGACATCCGGGGGGCCGGAGTGAGAGCGATCTCCTCCGGCCCTCCGGCGATTCCGGGCCCGGTGCGGTTCACCGCGAAGCGCCGCCGAAGCTCAGAGCCCGCCAAGGGGCGCGGTCATAGGATCGTGAGCGATGAACATCGTCCCCATGGATCCGGCCTCCGACCTCGCCGCGTGGTGGCAGGGCCTGCCCGGCGCGCTTCTCGCCATCGGCGGCAAGGCGCTGCAGGCGGCGCTCGTCATCGTCATCTGCGCCGTGCTCGCCTACGTGCTGCGATTCGCGATCCGCCGCGTCGTGCGCCGCATCGTCGCCGGCGCCAAGTCCAAGGCGGAGGTCACCGACACCCGGGCGCTCGAGCGTTCGCCGCTCGCCGACATGCGACTGGTGCAGCGCACCAGGACTCTCGGCACCATCCTGCAGAACATCGTCAATGTGATCCTCGTGATCGTCGCGATCGTCCTGATCGTGAACATCATCGACAACTCCCTGCTCGGATCCCTGACGCTGCTCACCGCGGCCGTCGGCGCCGGTCTCGGCTTCGGCGCGCAGAACATCGTCAAGGACGTGCTGAACGGGATGTTCCTCGTCGCCGAGGACCAGATCGGCATCGGGGACGTGGTCGACCTGGGACTGGCGTCGGGGGTCGTGGAGTACGTCAGCGTGCGCATCACGCAGGTGCGCGACGCCAACGGCACCCTCTGGTACGTGCGCAACGGCGAGGTCACCCGCATCGGCAACATGTCCCAGGGCTGGGCCCGGGCGATCATCGACCTGGGGGTGCCGGCCGACGCCGACGTCCCGGCGGTCGAGGACGCCCTGCTCGCCACCGCCCAGGCGCTCGCCAAGGATCCGAAGTGGCGCACCCGCATCGTGGAGAAGCCGGAGATCTGGGGGCTCGAGTCGGTCGACGGCGACGCACTCGTGATCCGCGTGGTGATGAAGACCCGCACGAACGCGATGGACGACGTCGCTCGAGAGCTGCGGATGAGGCTGCGCGACACCATGTTCGACATGGACCTCGCCGTGCCGAGTCTCGCCTCCGTGCAGCTGACCGGCCAGGAGGGCGCCCGCCGCGTGCACGGCGCCAATCCCCCGCACACCCGGCCGACCCCGGTCGCGACGGGCGCGGCCGTTCCCGAGCGAGGATTCTGGCGCAAGAAGAAGACCGAGGGCGAGCGCGCCTCCACGCAGGCGCCGGCGCACACCGTACCCGCCGCACCGCCGCCCATGACCAAGACCCCGGCGAAGAAGCCCGCGAAGTCGAAGACGCCGCCGAAGACCCCGCGCTCCGCCCCGCAGAGCCTGCCTCTGCCGCCGCAGGCGGATCCGCAGACCCAGGAGCCGCCGCAGTCCGCGCGGGATCCGCAGAAGCCAGGAGACGAACGATGAGCGACCCGGCGTCCTTCTACGAGCAGGTCGGTGGCCACGCGACCTTCCAGCGCCTCGTCGACGCGTTCTACCGCGGGGTCGCGCTCGACCCCGTGCTGAGGCCGATGTACCCGGAGGAGGATCTCGGCCCCGCCGCCGACCGGCTCCGGATGTTCCTGGAGCAGTACTGGGGCGGCCCCACCGCCTACGGCGAGCAGCGCGGGCATCCCCGGCTGCGGATGCGGCACATCCCGTTCCACGTCGATCCGGATGCCCGCGACCGCTGGCTGCGGTGCATGCGCGCGGCGGTGGACGACGCCGGGCTCTCGCCGATCCACGAGGCGACGCTGTGGGACTACCTGGAGCGCGCCGCGCATGCCATGGTGAACACGTTCGAGCCGAACCGCGCCGGAGCACCCGGCGCGCCCACCCCCGACGGGCGTCCCATCCTCTGACGACGTCCGCCCCCGAGTTCGACGGAGACCTCATGACGGCCACGACCACCACCCACTCCACCGACGTCCTCATCATCGGCTGGGGGCTGTCCGGGCTCGTCGCCGCCGCCGAGGCGTCCGCGACGGGGCGGCGCGTGATCGTCGTCGACCAGGAGCCGCGCACGAACCTGGGCGGCCAGGCCTGGTGGTCGTTCGGCGGCCTGTTCCTGGTGGACTCCCCGGAGCAGCGCCGCATGGGCATCTCGGACTCGTACGAGCTGGCCCGCCAGGACTGGTTCGGCAACGCCGGGTTCGACCGCGCGGAGGACGCCTGGCCGCGACGCTGGGCGGAGGCCTACCTGCAGTTCGCGAGCGGCGAGAAGCGCGCGTGGCTGCGGGAGCGCGGCGTGGGCTTCTTCCCGGTGGTCGGCTGGGCCGAGCGCGGCGGCTACGGCGCACTCGGGCCCGGCAACTCCGTGCCGCGCTTCCACATCACCTGGGGCACCGGCCCCGGCATCGTGGCGCCGTTCCAGGCGGCCGTCGAGCAGGCGGAGCGCACGGGGCGGCTCGTCGTGCTCCCCCGCCATCGGGTGACCGCGCTGACCACGCACGAGGGCACGGTCACGGGTGCGCGCGGCGAGATCCTCGCGTCCTCGGCCGCGGCCCGCGGCGCAGCCAGCGACCGGGACCCGATCGGGGCGTTCGAGATCACCGCGGGCGCGACGGTCGTGACCTCGGGCGGCATCGGCGGCAACCACGACCTCGTGCGTGCGGCCTGGCCGGCCCGTCTCGGCACGCCGCCCGCCGACATGCTCACCGGCGTGCCCGCCTACGTCGACGGCTCCCTGCAGGCGGTGTCCGCGGCCGCCGGGGCCCGCCTGATCAACGGCGACCGGATGTGGCACTACGTCGAGGGGATCCGCAACTGGGATCCGGTCTGGCCGGGCCACGGCATCCGCATCCTGCCCGGCCCGTCGTCGCTGTGGCTCGACGCGACCGGGAAGCGCCTGCCGGTGCCGCTGTATCCCGGCTTCGACACGCTCGGCACGCTCGCCCACCTCCGCACGACGGGGCACGACCACTCCTGGTTCGTCACGACCCGGCAGATCGTGGAGAAGGAGTTCGCCCTCTCCGGCAGCGAGCAGAACCCCGACCTCACCGGCAAGGACGTGCCGCTGCTGCTGCGCTCCCGGATCGCCAAGGGGCCGACGGATCCCGTGCAGGCGTTCCTCGACCGGGGCGAGGACTTCATCGTCGAATCGGACCTCGGCCGGCTGATCTCCCGCATGCAGGAGTTCCCGGGCGGCGACGCCCTGGATCCGGACCGGGTGCGCGCGGAGGTCGTGGCCCGCGACCGCGAGATCGACAACGACTTCACCAAGGACGCCCAGATCGCCCTGCTGCGCTCCGCGCGGGCCTACCGCGGCGACCGGCTGATCCGCACCGCGACCCCGCATCGGCTGCAGGATCCGTCCGCGGGCCCCCTCATCGCCGTGCGTCTGCGCGTGATCACCCGCAAGTCGCTGGGCGGCATCGAGACCGATCTCGACGGTCGCGCGCTCGGCGCCGACGGCGCGCCCGTGCCGGGGCTGTATGCGGCCGGCGAGGCGAGCGGCTTCGGCGGCGGCGGCGTGCACGGGTACCGCGCACTGGAGGGCACGTTCCTCGGCGGATGCCTGTTCTCCGGTCGTCAGGCCGGGAGCGCCGCCGCACAGGCGGTCTGAGCCGGCCCCGCGCACGGGAGCTCAGTCGGCGGAGCCCGTCGCGCGCACAGCCGTCAGGCCCACGGCCGCGGGCCCGCGGCTCAGCACGTGCCCACGGGCGAAGGCGAGGCGCGTCCACCGTCCCGATGCGGTCACGGACACCTGCTCGGCACCGGAGATGAACCCGAACGCGTGCGCGGCGAACGCGACCCCGCGGGGCAGGCCGAGCAGATCCGCGTCGAGCTCCCCCCAGATCGCGGCACGCAGGGCACGCACCGCGTCCTCCCCCGCCGCCGTCGGCGATCCGTGCGCGACCGCCGAGATTCCCCATTGCGCGCGCTGCGCGATGACGTCGGCGCCGAGAGCGCCCACCGGCGTCCACTCGCTGCGCGGCGGGGCTATCCCCGCCCACGCCGGGCTGCGGCCGGTGTCGGGAAGCGCGAGCGCGCGAGGATCGTCCGTGGCGGTGAGCTCGTCGACCACGATGTCGCAGCGCAGCTCGGGATCGGCCCGGACGATCCGCATGGCGAGGATCGTCGGGGTCGCATCGAACAGCGTCAGCGGTGCGAGAGCCGCCGCGGTCATGGCGAGGACACCGCCGTCGGCCTGCAGCCGCACGCCGTCGTCGCCGGCCCTCGCAGCCCGGGAGACGAAGGTGAGCGCGTCGCGTGCGGTCTCGGCGTCGGCGAGGATCAGGGGCGTGGGCACGCCCTCTAAACTAGCAATCGGCGCGCGGCTCCCCTCCCCGGTGAGCGCGGCGGAGAGGATCCCATGGCTTCGGATGACGACGCCCGACGCTCGGTCGACACGCTGCTGCGGATCCTCGATCTCGGTTCCACCGAGGCCCGCACCAGGGAGGACATCTTCACCGGGTCCTCGCAGCCGATGCCGACCGGCCGCATCTACGGCGGCCAGGTGCTCGGGCAGTCGATCATCGCCGCGGAGCGGACCATGCCCGAGGGGCGCATCCCGCACTCGATGCACGGCTACTTCCTGCGCGCGGGCGATGCCGCGCAGGGCCTGACCTTCGCGATCGACCGGATCCACGACGGCCGCTCCTTCTCCACGCGACGGGCGCAGGCGTACCAGAACGGCGTCCCGATCTTCTCGATGATCGCGTCCTTCCAGGACGAGAACCCGGGGATCGAGCATGCCGAGCCGATGCCGGAGGGCATCCCCGACCCCGAGTCGCTGCGCCCCGACGAAGAGCTCGCCGACGGGATCGATCCGCTCACCCGGCGCCTGCTCGCCGAGCGGCCGGTCGACATGCGGCACGTCGAAGGCCCCCTGCTCGTCGACGCAGGGCCCGAGCAGTCGGCACAGCAGGCCGTGTGGATGCGCCTGCGCGCGCCGTTCCCGGACGACCCCGCGCTGCACCGGGCGGCGCTCGCCTACCTCAGCGACATGTCGATCCAGGAGTCGATCCTGCGTGCGCATGGCCTGAGCTGGGCCACGCCGGGCCTGAAGGTCGCCAGCCTCGACCACGCCATGTGGTGGCACCGGCCCGGCCGGGTCGACGACTGGCTGCTCTACGTGCAGGACTCGCCGAGCGCGCGCGGCGGCCGCGGTCTCGCACGCGGACGCGTGTATACCCGCGGCGGCGACCTCGTCGCGAGTGTCGCGCAGGAGATCACCGTCCGGGTCCCGCTGAGCTGAGGCCGCCTGCCCGAGCGGATCCCGCGTGAGCGCTCAGCGGTGCGCGTAGACGATCGAGGGTCCGCCGAAGGGCTCCCAGGCTGCGCGCATCTCCGCCGTGAGCCGGGTCGGGCGTCCGGTCCGCGCGTCGACGAGGACGATCACGGCCGTCGAGCGGGCGTACAGCACGCGCTCCTCGAAGGACGGGTCGTTGTACACCTCGTAGCAGACCTCGATGCTGGATCCGCCGAGCTTGCCGAACCACATCTGCACCTCGAGCGGGTGCCGCTGGTACGGCACGGGTGCCAGATACTCGATCTCCTGTCGCGCGACGAGCGTCAGCGCGCCCGCATCGGCGCCCGAGCTCAGCACCGCCGTGCTCGGGCCGTGCTCCCCCTCGTCGGGGCGCCAGAACGCCCGAACCCGCGCCTCCTCGAGCAGCTTCAGCATCGAGGTGTTGTTGACGTGGTTGAACGCGTCCAGGTCGCCCCAGCGCAGGTGGATCGGGATGTGCAGGCGCTCCCCCGCCGCGGCCCCATCAGAGGCCGCGGCGTCGGGCGCACCCATGCCGCTGTCCGAACCCGTCGACGGGTCAGTCACGCGTGAGCCTGCGGTGCGTGGAGCGGTGCGGGCTGGCCGCATCGGGGCCGAGGCGCTCGATCTTGTTCGCCTCGTAGGACTCGAAGTTGCCCTCGAACCAGTACCACTGGTCGGGGTTCTCGTCGGTGCCCTCGTAGGCGAGGATGTGCGTCGCGATGCGGTCCAGGAACCACCGGTCGTGCGTGATCACCACGGCGCAGCCGGGGAACTCCAGCAGCGCGTTCTCCAGCGAGCTCAGGGTCTCGACGTCGAGGTCGTTGGTCGGCTCGTCCAGGAGGAGCAGGTTGCCGCCCTCCTTGAGGGTCAGGGCGAGGTTGAGGCGGTTGCGCTCACCGCCGGAGAGCACACCGGCCTTCTTCTGCTGGTCCGGGCCCTTGAAGCCGAACTTGGAGACGTAGGCGCGGGACGGGATCTCGGTCTTGCCGACCATCATGATGTCCAGGCCGTCGGAGACGACCTCCCACAGCGTCTTGTCCGGGTCGATGTTCGCCCGGGACTGGTCGACGTAGCTGATCTTCACGGTCTCGCCGACCTTGAGGTCGCCGCCGTCGAGCGGCTCCAGACCGACGATCGTCTTGAACAGCGTGGTCTTGCCGACGCCGTTCGGGCCGATCACGCCGACGATGCCGTTCGGCGGCAGGCTGAAGCTCAGGCCGTCGATGAGCGAGCGGTCACCGAAGCCCTTCTGCAGCTTCTTGGCCTCGATGACGACGCTGCCGAGGCGCGGACCAGCCGGGATCTGGATCTCCTCGAAGTCGAGCTTCCGCGTGCGCTCGGCCTCGGCGGCCATCTCCTCGTAGCGGGCCAGACGGGCCTTGGACTTGGTCTGGCGGCCCTTGGCGCTCGAACGCACCCACTCGAGCTCGTCCTTCAGGCGCTTGGCGAGCTTCGCGTCCTTCTTGCCCTGGATGTCGAGGCGCTCGGCCTTCTTCTCCAGGTAGGTCGAGTAGTTGCCCTCGTAGCCGATCAGCCGTCCGCGGTCGACCTCGGCGATCCACTCGGCCATGTTGTCGAGGAAGTACCGGTCGTGAGTGATCGCGATCACCGCACCCTTGTAGGCCTGCAGGTGCTTCTCCAGCCACAGCACGCTCTCGGCGTCGAGGTGGTTGGTGGGCTCGTCGAGCAGGAGCAGGTCGGGCTTCTGCAGCAGCAGCTTCGCGAGCGCCACGCGGCGCTTCTCGCCACCGGAGAGCTTGGTGACGGGCTCATCGGCCGGCGGAGTGCGCAGCGCGTCCATCGCCTGCTCGAGCTGGGAATCGAGATCCCAGCCGTCCGCGGCGTCGATCTCCTCCTGCAGCACGCCCATCTCGGCGAGCAGGGTGTCGAAGTCCGCGTCGGGATCCGCCATCTGCGCCGAGATCTCGTTGAAGCGGTCGAGCTTGGCCTTGATCGCGACGCCCTCCTGGATGTTCTCCAGCACGGTCTTGGACTCGTCGAGCTCGGGCTCCTGCATGAGGATGCCCACACTGAACCCGGGCGTCAGCTTGGCCTCGCCGTTCGAGGGCGTGTCGAGCCCCGCCATGATCTTGAGGATCGTCGACTTTCCGGCGCCGTTCGGACCGACCATGCCGATCTTCGCTCCCGGGAGGAAGGCCATGGTGACGTCGTCGAGGATGAGCTTGTCCCCGACGGCCTTCCGGGCGCGGACCATGGAGTAGATGTATTCGGCCACGAGGGCGCTCCTTCTGTCGTGATGACGACGATCGTGGTGACCAGGCGAACGAAAGCGGGTCTGGAGGCTCGCAGCCTCGGATCGACACTCCAGCCTACCCGGGCGGGCTAAGGTTCGAGGGGCGCGGTCCTGCCGACCAGGCACGCCCCGCCGGCCAGCTGCGGCAGCACCGCCGTGACCGGATCCCCGGTCGAGGGTCCCACCTGCCCGACGAGGCAGTCGGCCTCGCCCCAGCGCACCGAGAACTGGATGCTCTCGGCCGGATTGCCGACCGTGCTGCGGTCCTCGGTCACCTGCATCGCTGCGCGGTCGAAGCCCGCCGCGACGAGCGCGTCGATGTACGCGAGGCCGGAGGCGCGCTGATCCGAGGCCCAGATCCGATCGGTCACGGCGCGGAACAGCGGGAGGTTGTCCGCCGCGGTGCCGGCGGCGTGGAACTGCACCGCCTCGGAGGGCGTCGCCGCGCCCGACGTCGGGAGCGCCGCAGCGGTGCTCGTGGGCCGCGCGGTGGGCTGCACATCCGCACCGCAGGCGCTGAGCACGACGGTCAGCGTCACGGCGGCGAGTGCCACGGTCAGCATCCGCAGCGCGGCGGTCTGCGGACGTCTGAGCACGGATCGAGTCTACGACGGGTGCATGTGATTGCGGATCACAGAAGTTCGCCCGATTTTCACTCCCGAATCGGGCGAAACAACTCGTTGTCCTTGGGCATGGTGGAACCAGCCCACCGCACAGCCGCCCCCTCGGCAGACCACCACACGGAGGAAACATCATGACCGCGTTCCAGAACGACACCGAGACCATCGAGGCCCTCAAGAAGCAGCACGGATCCAGCTGGGATGCGATCAACCCGGAGTACGTCGCGAGGATGCGCGCGCAGAACCGGTTCAGGACCGGACTGGACATCGCCCAGTACACCGCCGACATCATGCGGCACGACATGAGCGAGTACGACGCGGACTCGTCGGTCTACACCCAGTCGCTCGGCGTCTGGCACGGCTTCATCGGCCAGCAGAAGCTGATCTCGATCAAGAAGCACCTGAAGTCGACGAACAAGCGCTACCTCTACCTGTCCGGCTGGATGGTGGCGGCGCTGCGCTCCGAGTTCGGCCCGCTCCCCGACCAGTCGATGCATGAGAAGACGTCGGTGCCCGCGCTCATCGAGGAGCTCTACACGTTCCTGCGCCAGGCTGACGCCCGTGAGCTCGATCTGCTGTTCACGACACTCGACGACGCGCGCGCGGCCGGCGACGAGACCGCCGTCGAGTTCATCCAGTCGCAGATCGACAACTACGAGACGCACGTCGTGCCGATCATCGCGGACATCGACGCCGGCTTCGGCAACCCCGAGGCGACCTACCTCCTCGCCAAGAAGATGATCGAGGCCGGCGCCTGCGCCATCCAGATCGAGAACCAGGTGTCCGATGAGAAGCAGTGCGGACACCAGGACGGCAAGGTCACCGTTCCGCACGAGGACTTCCTCGCCAAGATCAACGCGGTCCGCTACGCCTTCCTGGAACTCGGCATCGACAACGGCGTCATCGTCGCACGCACCGATTCGCTCGGCGCCGGGCTCACGCAGAAGCTGGCCGTCTCGTCCGCCCCGGGCGACCTCGGTGACCAGTACAACGCGTTCCTCGACGTCGAGGAGATCGGCGAGGCGGACCTCAGCGACGGGGACGTCGTGATCCGTCGCGAGGGTCGACTGCTGCGGCCGAAGCGACTGGCCAGCAACCTCTACCAGTTCCGACCGGGTACCGGCGAGGACCGGTGCGTGCTCGACTGCATCACGTCGCTGCAGAACGGCGCGGATCTGCTCTGGATCGAGACGGAGAAGCCGCATGTCGAGCAGATCGCGGGCATGGTCGATCGCATCCGCGAGGTGATCCCCAACGCCAAGCTCGTCTACAACAACAGCCCGTCGTTCAACTGGACCCTCAACTTCCGTCAGCAGGTCTTCGACCAGCTGGCCGCGCAGGGCGACGACGTGTCGTCCTACGACCGTGCCGACCTGATGAGCGTCGACTACGACGGGACGGAGCTGGCCCGTCTCGCCGACGAGAGGATCCGCACCTTCCAGCGCGACGGCTCGGCGCGCGCCGGGATCTTCCACCACCTCATCACGCTCCCGACCTACCACACGGCCGCGCTGTCGACCGACAGCCTGGCCAAGGGGTACTTCGGCGACGAGGGCATGCTCACCTACGTCCGCGACGTGCAGCGCCGCGAGATCCGCGAGGGCATCGCGACGGTCAAGCACCAGAACATGGCCGGAAGCGACATCGGCGACAACCACAAGGAGTACTTCGCCGGGGCCGCGGCCCTCAAGGCGGGCGGCAAGGACAACACGATGAACCAGTTCGGCTGATATGTAGCGTTCGCTGTCAAGTGGGCAGGGTGAAGTGCCGCCGGGCTGGCTGTCCGGCGGCACTTCGTCATCCGCTGGGGTCCGTGCGCGGGGTGCGGCGTGTCTGGTGACGCGT
>JAFDWP010000110.1 GCA_018268435.1 Actinomycetota bacterium | reverse complement strand
CCGGTGCGGCTGCGGCGCACCGCGCGCGCCACCGCCGTCACGGCATCGTCCTGCCCGATCACGCGGGCGTGCAGGTCGGCCTCCAGGTCGGCCAGGCGCACCCGCTCGCCCTCGGAGATCCGGCTCACCGGGATCCCGGTCGCCCGGGCGATCACCGCGGCGATCTCCGTCTCGTCCACGACCGCCGCGTCGTCGCGGGCGCGCGCCGCGGAGGCGCCCGCCTCGTCGATCCGCGCCTGCACGGCGGCGATCTCGTCGCGGATCCGCGAGGCCTCCTCGTAGTGCTCGGCGCCGACGGCGGCGTTCTTGCGTGCCTCGAGGTCGGCGAGCTCGGCGAACAGCGCGGCGACGTCGGTGACGCCGCCGAGCCGCAGGCGCAGCCGGGCGCCGGCCTGGTCGATCAGGTCGATCGCCTTGTCCGGCAGCACCCGATCGGGCAGGTACCGCGCGCTCAGCTCGACCGCGGCGCGGATCGCCTCGTCGGTGTAGGTCACGGCGTGGTGCTGCTCGTAGGCGGGCTTCAGCCCGTCGAGGATCCGCACGGCGTCCTCGATCGAGGGCTCGGCGACCTTCACCGGCTGGAACCGGCGCTCCAGGGCCGGATCCTTCTCGATCCGGCGGTACTCGGCGAGGGTCGTCGCGCCCACGAGGTGCAGGTCGCCCCGGGCCAGGCGCGGCTTGAGGATGTTCCCGGCGTCCATGCCGCCGCTCTCGCCGGATCCGCCCGCGCCGACGACCGTGTGCA
This sequence comes from Actinomycetota bacterium, assembly GCA_018268435.1. Classification (GTDB taxonomy): domain Bacteria; phylum Actinomycetota; class Actinomycetes; order Actinomycetales; family Microbacteriaceae; genus Microbacterium. The sequence goes on along the minus strand of JAFDWP010000110.1, from coordinate 3,537 downwards.
CCTCGTCGATGAACACGATGATCTCGCCCTGGTGCGCGGCGATCTCGTCCATCGTCTTGGTCAGGCGCTCCTCGAAGTCGCCGCGGTAGCGGGTGCCGGCGAGCATCGCGGGCAGGTCCAGCGACACGACCCGACGGCCCTCGAGCTGCGCGGGCACGGCGCCCTGCACGATCGCGCGGGCCAGGCCCTCGACGATCGCGGTCTTGCCGACGCCGGCCTCGCCGATCAGCACCGGGTTGTTCTTGATGCGGCGGCTGAGGATCTCGATGGTCTGCTCGATCTCGTCGGTGCGTCCGATCACGGGGTCGAGCTCGCCGGCGCGGGCGCGGGCGGTGAGGTCGAGACCGTACTGGTCGAGCATCGGCGTCTCGGAGTCGGGCGCGGCCTGCTCGGCATCGGGAGCGGCGGGCATCGGCTCGCGCAGGCCCTGCGTGAGCGCCTCGGCGGTGACACCGGCGCGCGCGAGGATCTGGCCCGCGGGGGCGTCCTGGCCGAGCACGAGCGCGAAGAACACGTGCTCGGGCTCGATGTAGGTCGCGCCCGAGGAACGCGCCACCTGGTAGGCGTGGAACAGCGCGCGACTGGCGCTGGGGGTGATCGTCGCCGCCTCGATGTCCGACGCCTCGCCCGGTGCGGGCAGGCGCGTCTCGACCGCGTCGATGATCGACTGCGGTGCGACGCCGATGTTGCGGATCGCCTGGCCGACCGCGTCGTCCTCGACGATCATCCGCAGCATGTGCAGCGCATCGAGCTCGGTCTGGCCGCGCTCGAGCGCGAACCGGCCGGCGCGCTGCAGGATCCGCTGGGTGCGCACGGTGAGGAACCGGCTGAGGTCGATCGACCGGGTCTGCCGGGCCTGCTCACCGGCGAGGTAGCGGGCGAGGAACTCGTCGAACGAGCCCGAACCCGCGTCGGTGAAGTCGTTGGGCATTTCGCTTCCTCTCAAACTTGAGCGTTGTGCTGTCAACTTCAACACCGCGCCGCCCGGCGTATTCCCGCGGATGGCGTCCGGGCTTCGGCCGCGCCTCGGCTCCCCTAGAATCCAGGGATGGCCTCGCTTCTGTACGTCGGCGTGCGCCCTGAGCTGGATGCGGCGACGGCGGAGCGCGCGTCCTTCCGCGTCGCCCTCGGCGTCGACTCCGAGGTGCTGCATCGCATCGACCTCACCACGACCGCGCTGCCGGACGACGCGTTCGACCGGTACGCGGGATTCGTGATCGGCGGCTCCCCGTTCAACGTGACCGACGCGCGCAAGTCCGAGACGCAGCAGCGGGTCGAGGCCGACCTGGAGCGCATCGCGGAACGCGCGATCGACGGCACCACGAGCGCGTTCTTCACGTGCTTCGGGATCGGCGTGGTCACCCGGCTCCTGGGCGGCGCCGTCGGCATGGACAACCCCGAGGAGGCGACGGCGGCCGAGATCCGCACGACGCCCGAGGGCGCGGACGACCCGCTGTTCGGCCCGGCCGGGCCGCTGTTCCACGCCTTCACCGCGCACAAGGAGGGTTCGACCGAGCCGCCGCCGGGCGCCGTGCTGCTCGCCGGCAACGAGAGCTGCCCGGTGCAGGCGTATCGCGTGGGCGCCGATCTGTACGCCACGCAGTTCCATCCGGAGCCGTCGCCGCGCGACTTCGCCGACCGGATGGTGTTCTACCGCACCACGGGCTACTTCGACCCGGATGCGTTCCACACGGTGCAGGAGGCGGTGCTGTCCTCGGTCGTGACCGAGCCGGCACGGATCCGGCACCGCTTCGGCGAGCGCGCCCTGGCCCGCTGACCCCGGTTCCTGAGCGAGCGCAGCGAGACCCCCGGTTCCTGAGCGAGCGCAGCGAGACGAAGGACGTCACACCCCCGCCCTTCGTCTCGTCGCTGCGCTCCTCGCTCAGGGACCAGAGACCCCCCGGTTCCTGAGCGAGCGCAGCGAGACGAAGGACGTCAGGCCGCGCCGTGCAGCAGCGCGATCCGCTCGTCCAGATACCCCGCGAGCGGCACGGAACCCCCGGCGGCCGACCACCGCACCGACGGAACGCCGTCCACGACCGAGAGCGGGCCGGACGCGCCTCCCGCCGCGACAGCCGCCACGTCGATCGGGGTCCACCCCACGTGCACCGTCTCGCCGTCGGCGAATCCGCCCCGGGACGCCTCGGCACGGCGCTCGGCCCGCGCCCGCGCCGATTCCGCCGCATAGCCGCGCCGCACCGGCGCTGCCGACCGCAGCACCTCGGCCGTCGCGTACACGGCGTCGTCGGCGATCAGCAGCACGCCGACATGCCAGGCGGATCCGGCCCGCACGATGCGCGGAGCCCGCCACCGCGAGGTCTTCTCACGCCCGAGCGCCTCCTGGGGCACGTCGACGAGCGCAGCCCTGGCACGGTCCAGGAGCGTTCCGAGCGCGGCGTCCGATGCGGAGGAGGTCACGGATCCAGGCTATGCCCGTGTCCGCCGTGATTCGCCTCCGGTGCGCGAGCACGGCAGAATCGACCCACACCCCCGCTTGCAAGGAGTCGCCATGGCGCAGCCCGACACCGCACGTCTGCTCATCACGTGCGCCGACCAGCCCGGCATCGTCGCCGCCGTCACGGGACTCCTCGCCGCGCACGAGGTGAACATCATCTCCCTCGATCAGCACTCCACCGATGCGGAGGGCGGGCGCTTCTTCCAGCGCACGGTGTTCCACCGCGACGGCCTCGCCGCGGTGCGCCCCGCCCTCGAGGCGGATCTGGCCGCCGTCGCCGAGCGGTTCGGCATGGAGTGGTCGCTGCACGACGCGTCCAAGCGCAAGCGCGTCGCGATCTTCGTGTCCAAGTACGACCACTGCCTCATGGAGCTGCTCTGGCGCACCCAGCGCGGACAGCTCGACATCGACGTCACCATGGTCGTCTCCAACCACCCGGATCTCGCCGAAGCCGTGCGGTCGTTCGGGGTGCCGTTCGTGCACATCCCGTCCGGGGACAAGGCCGACATGGAGCAGCGCCAGCTCGAACTGCTGCAGGGCAACATCGACCTCGTCGTGCTCGCGCGGTACATGCAGATCCTCACCGACGACTTCATCGCGCGCCTGGGCGCGCCGGTGATCAACATCCACCATTCGTTCCTGCCCGCGTTCATCGGCGCGAACCCGTACGCCAGGGCCAAGGAGCGCGGGGTGAAGCTCATCGGGGCCACCGCGCATTACGCCACCGCCGACCTCGACGAGGGTCCGATCATCGAGCAGGACGTCACCCGCGTGACGCACGCCGAGTCCGCCGCCGAGCTGCAGCGCCGCGGCGCCGACGTGGAGCGCCTCGTGCTGGCCCGCGCCGTGCAGTGGCACGCCGACGACCGCGTCATCGTGCACGGCCGCTCGACCGTCATCCTCTGACCCCGCGGGGCGGCGGAGCTCGGGCTGTCCCTCACCCCCCGCCTCAACCAACCGCCGCCCTCAGGCGTCCGGCACTCCGGCGGCGAGCTCGGCGAAGGCCTCCGCGGCCGTTTCGTACCGTGCCAGCGGCGCCGACTGGCCCATCCACAGCGACTGCAGCTCACCCAGGCCCTGCT
>JAFDWP010000010.1 GCA_018268435.1 Actinomycetota bacterium | reverse complement strand
GGAGATGCGCCAGCGCCGCGAGGTGCGCGCGGGCGTGAACCGCCTCGTCAACTTCGACGACGCGAATCTGCGCCGCTCCGCGCAGGCCGCGGTCGCCGCCTGCGCCCGTGTCGAGCGCGCGCTCGAGATCCTCGGCGAGGACGTCCCCGAGCACCTGCGCACCGCCGGCGCTCTGCGCCTCGCGCACCGGGACGCGAGCCTGGACGAGCTCGGCCACCACGCCGACCCGCCGCTCACCAAGGACGCGGTCGCCGGCCGGATCCGGCGCCTGCTCGCGATGGCGGACAAGCGCGCGCAGACCGAGGGCATCCCCGGCACCGAGGCGGCGGTCCCCGCGGGCCTCGACGTCTGAGGCGCCGTTCCGGGGGCATTCGTTCCGGTACTCGGAAACATGCCCGGGTGTTGCCCGCGACGCCGTCACATCCGGAAGGATCCGGGTGATCCGCGCGTTGCCGTCACTAGGATGAGAGACGTCCGCCCCGTGCGCAGAACCGCGCCTCGGGGGACCGGTGAGCGCCGCGAGCGCGGCGCGGATTGGATGACATCGACATGGCGATCTACACGCTGCCCGACCTTCCCTACGACTACGCGGCGCTGGAGCCGCACATCAGCGGCAAGATCATGCAGCTGCATCACGACAAGCATCACGCTGCGTACGTCGCGGGAGCGAATGCGGCGCTGGAGGCCCTCGCCGAGGCGCGCGAGAGCGGCAACCTGGCGAACGTGAACAAGCTCGAGAAGGACCTGGCGTTCAACCTCGGCGGGCACGTCAACCACTCGATCTTCTGGACCAACCTGTCGCCGAACGGCGGCGGTCAGCCCGAGGGCGAGCTCAAGGCGGCCATCGAGGAGTTCTTCGGCTCCTTCGAGAAGTTCCAGGCGCACTTCACCGCCGCCGCCATGGGCATCCAGGGCTCCGGCTGGTCGGTGCTGAGCTGGGATCCGATCGGGGCGCGCCTGATCATCCAGCAGCTGTTCGACCAGCAGGGCAACACCGCGCAGGGCACGGTTCCGCTGTTCCAGCTGGACATGTGGGAGCACGCGTTCTACCTCGACTACCTCAACGTCAAGGCCGACTACGTCGCGGCCGCGTGGAACATCGCCAACTGGGAGAACGTCGCCCAGCGCTTCGCCGCCGCGCGCGAAAAGACCGACGGACTGCTGGTACTGTCGTAAAAGATGGGCGTCCTGATGGGCGAAATTCCCATCAGGACGCCGTTGTCCGTGCAATCCGCAAGAATCACGCACTTCCTTGAGTAAGAACCAGGAGACTTTCGTGTCTGTCAAGATCGGTATCAACGGCTTCGGCCGCATCGGACGCAACTACTTCCGCGCAGCCCTGGAACAGGGCGCCGACCTCGAGATCGTCGCGGTGAACGACCTCACCGACAACAAGACCCTCGCTCATCTGCTCAAGTACGACTCCGTCGGAGGAGTCCTGAAGGCCGACGTGAGCTACGACGATGAGAGCATCACCGTCGACGGCCACCACATCAAGGCGTTCGCCGAGCGGGACCCCGCGAACCTCCCCTGGGGCGAGCTGGGCGTCGACATCGTCATCGAGTCGACCGGCTTCTTCACCAACGCCGACCTGGCGCGCAAGCACATCGAGGCCGGCGCCAAGAAGGTCCTGATCTCCGCTCCCGCGACGGGCGACGACGCGACCATCGTCATGGGCGTCAACGAGGAGACCTACAACCCGGAGACCGACCACATCATCTCCAACGCGTCCTGCACCACGAACTGCCTCGCGCCGCTGGCCAAGGTGTTCAACGACGAGTTCGGCATCGTCCGCGGATTCATGATGACCGCGCACGCGTACACCGCCGACCAGAACCTGCAGGACGGCCCGCACAAGGACCTGCGCCGCGCCCGCGCCGCCGCCATCAACATCGTCCCCGCCTCCACCGGCGCCGCCAAGGCGATCGGCCTCGTCCTGCCGGAGCTGAACGGCAAGCTCAGCGGCTCCTCGTACCGCGTCCCGGTGCCGACCGGCTCGATCGTCGACCTGACGCTCATCACCGACCGCGAGGACCTCACGGTCGACGAGGTCAACGCCGCCTACGCGAAGGCCGCCGCCGAGGGGCGCCTGAACGGCTTCCTGCAGTACAACGAGGACGAAATCGTCTCGAGCGACATCCAGGGCAACCCCTTCTCCTCGATCTTCGACTCCACGCTCACCAACGTGTCGGGCAACCTGGTCAAGGTCTCCAGCTGGTACGACAACGAGTGGGGCTACTCGAACCGTCTCGTCGACCTCACCGAGTACGTGGCCGAGCGTCTCTAAACTCAGACACATGACTCTGCGTACCCTCGAATCCCTCACCGATTCGGTCGGTCCGCTCGACGGAACGCGCGTCATCGTCCGTTGTGACCTCAACGTCCCCCTTCGGGACGGGGTCATCACGGACGATGGCCGCGTTCGCGCGTCGGTGCCGACCCTCCGCGCCCTGATCGATCAGGGCGCCCGCGTGATCGTCTGCTCGCACCTGGGGCGCCCCGACGGCGCTCCCGATCCGCAGTACAGCCTGGCGCCCGTCGCGGCGCGCCTGGGCGAGCTGCTCGGGCAGGATGTCGCGTTCGCGACCGACACCGTCGGTGCCTCGGCGCAGGAAGCCGTCACCGCGCTGCAGCCCGGCGGCGTCGTCGTGCTGGAGAACCTCCGCTTCAACCCGGGCGAGACCTCGAAGGACGACGCCGAGCGCCGCGCCTTCGCGGAGCAGCTCGCCGCCCTCGGCGACGCCCTCGTGTCGGACGGGTTCGGCGTCGTGCACCGCAAGCAGGCCAGCGTCTACGATCTTGCGCAGATCCTGCCGTCCGCGGCGGGCCTTCTCATCGAGGCCGAGCTGACCGTGCTGGACCGCCTCACCGAGAACCCCGAGCGCCCGTACACGGTGGTGCTCGGCGGATCCAAGGTGTCGGACAAGCTCGGCGTGATCTCGCACCTGCTGCCTCGGGTCGACCGACTGCTGGTGGGCGGCGGCATGCTGTTCACGTTCCTCGCGGCCCAGGGGCACGCGGTCGCCTCCAGCCTGCTGGAGAAGGACCAGCTCGACACGGTCCGCGGGTACATCGCGGAGGCGGCCGAGCGCGGCGTGGAGCTCGTGCTCCCCACCGACGTGGTGGTCGCGGCGTCGTTCTCCGCGGACGCGGCGCATGAGACCGCTCCGGCCGATGCGATCGAGGCGACCTCGTTCGGCGCCTCCGGCATCGGTCTGGACATCGGCCCCGACACCGCCGCGCGATTCGCCGAGGCGATCCGCGGATCCCGGACGGTGTTCTGGAACGGCCCGATGGGCGTGTTCGAGTTCCCGGCGTTCGCCGCCGGCACCCGCGCGATCGCCGAGGCGCTCACGCAGACCGAGGGCCTGAGCGTCGTCGGCGGAGGAGACTCCGCCGCGGCCGTGCGCCAGCTCGGATTCGCCGACGATCAGTTCGGCCACATCTCGACGGGCGGAGGCGCAAGCCTCGAGTTCCTCGAAGGCAAGAAGCTTCCCGGACTGGAGGTCCTCGGATGGGCATGACACGTACCCCGCTGATCGCGGGAAACTGGAAGATGAACCTCGACCACCTGCAGGCGGTCGCGTTCGTGCAGAAGCTGCACTGGACGCTCAAGGACGCCAAGCACGAGGACGGCTCGGTCGAGGTCGCGATCTTCCCGCCGTTCACCGATCTGCGCAGCGTGCAGACGCTCATCGATGCGGACAAGATCCCGTTCGCCTTCGGTGCGCAGGACCTGTCCGCGCACGATGCGGGCGCGTACACCGGTGAGATCTCGGGCGCGTTCCTCGCGAAGCTCGACGCGAGCTACGTGATCATCGGGCACTCCGAGCGCCGCGAGTATCACGCGGAGAGCGACGAAGTGGTGGCCGCGAAGACCAAGGCCGCGATCACACACGGGCTCGTTCCCGTGATCTGCGTGGGCGAGACCGCGGAGGACCTGGAGAAGTTCGGCGCGAGCGCCGTTCCCGCCGGTCAGCTCGAGGCGGCGCTGCAGGGCCTCGACGCGAAGGCGGACATCGTCGTCGCGTACGAGCCGGTCTGGGCGATCGGCTCTGGTCAGGCGGCGACGCCGCAGCAGGCGCAGGACGTCTGCGCGGTGCTGCGCGGTGTGATCGCGAAGGTCCTCGGCGACGAGGCCGCCGCGCGCACGCGGATCCTGTACGGCGGCTCGGTGAAGTCCTCGAACATCGCGGGCTTCATGCGTGAGCCCGATGTGGACGGAGCGCTCGTCGGCGGTGCCAGCCTGGTCGTCGACGAGTTCGCCGCGATCGTCCGCTATCAGAAGCACGTCGGGGTCTGACACGCGTCCCCGCCCGAAGGGGCGGGGACGTCTCGGCATATAATTGACCGATACCCGGGAACCCGCCGCACCGTGCGGGCCCGAGCGAAAGGCCGATCCGTGGATATTCTCCAGTTCATCCTGCAGGTCCTGCTGGGCATCACCAGCGTCCTGCTGACCCTTCTGATCCTGCTCCACAAGGGGCGCGGCGGAGGCCTCTCCGACATGTTCGGCGGCGGCATGTCGTCGGCGGTCGGCTCCAGCGGACTCGCCGAGCGCAACCTCAACCGGTTCACAGTCGTCCTGGCCCTGGTGTGGTTCGTCGCGATCGTCGGACTCGGCCTCATCACGAAGTTCGAGGCGATCTGATGGCGACCGGCGGAAACGCGATCCGAGGCACCAGGGTCGGCTCCGGCCCGATGGGCGAGCAGGACCACGGCTACCACGCCGACCGCATCGCGATCTCGTACTGGGACGGACTCGGCAACGAGACCGTGCGGTACTTCGCGGCGGGTCTGCCCGAGGAGGAGATCCCGGACATCATCGACCACCCGCACTCCGGTCTGCCGGCCGGGCGGGACAAGGCGAATCCTCCGGAGATCGCCAAGGCCGAGCCGTACAAGACGCACCTCGCCTATGTGAAGGAGCGTCGCACCGATGAGGAGGCCGAGCAGCTGCTCGGCGACGCCCTCACCCAGCTGCGCGAGCGCCGCGGCCAGGCCTGAGCCTGCCGTGCATCGACGGGAGCCCCTGCGGATGCAGGGGCTCCCGTCGTATCCGACGCGTCTTCCGCGGCGCCTCGACGATCAGCGGCACCCCGCGGCGGTCTGGACCAGGGAGTCCGGAGGCGATCCGTACGCGGAGGTGCCGTTCGCGTCCGCGGTGAAGCCCATGCTGATCGCCCACGCGGTCGCCCAGGCCTCGGTCGTCGCCGCATCCTGCGTGTCGTACATCGTGCGGCAGCGGATCGTGATCGCGTGGCCCACCTCGTGCGCGACGATCGCTCGCGCGGCGTCGCCGGGCCAGTCCTGCGCGATCGAGTTGGACAGCCGGATCGTGGCGTACCCGCCGCGGTCGTACCACCAGGCAGCCTCCCCGGACAGGTAGCCGTTGGCCTCGCCCTTTCCGTTGATCAGGTCGGCCCACTCGAAGTCCATCAGGATCCCGGGAGCGAGCGAGCGCGCGAAGGCCTCCAGCTCGAGGCGCGGCTGCTCCAGCGGCCCGGACTCCGCGGCGAGCGTCGCCGCGTGCGAGTCCCTCAGGCTCTGCAGCGCACGGGCGAGGTTCGCGTAGTCCGCGGACGCCCGAGGCTGGAACGGCGCCGCGCGCCGCTTGACCTCGTCGACGGCGGCGCGCAGGGCCAGGACCGCCTCGTTCGTCGCCGGAACGTTGGCGCTCTCGGCGGAGGCGGCGCGGTCGGCCGCCGCGGTGAGCGAGGTCGACGCGGCGTCGCGCGCCGCGTCGCCTGCGGCGCGCAGCGGATCTACGGCACCGGTGAGGGCGTCGATGCTCGTGTGCGCGCGGGTGTCGAGAAGGGTGAGCCGCTCGGCATCGGCGTTCACGTCCCAGAACCAGAACCTCCGGACACCGGTGCTCGGCCGTGCGCTCGGGATCAGCTGGTTCGCCGCTTTCGCCTGCTCGGCTGCGCGCGCGCCCGCGTCGGTGATGCCGGCACGTTCGTCGGCGGTGAGGAGACCGCCGTCCTGCACCGCCAGCACAGCGGTCACCGCGTCGGTCATGGTGCGGGTCGCGGTGAGGCCGGCGCGCAGCGCGCGGGAGGCCTCTTCCTGCTGGTCGAGGGTGCGCGTCAGCGCCGCGCTCTGCCGGTCGAACCGTTCCCACGCCGTCAGCTGCAGGGCGGTGCCGCCGGCGGCCACGAGGACGACCGCCACGGCCGGGAGCACCCAGGCCAGGACGCGGCGTCGGGGCGGTGCGACAGGCGGTGCCGCCGGCGCGGTCTCGGCGCCCTCCGCGGTCTGAGGCTGTTCCATCGTGTCCCGTCGCTCCGTGCGGACGCGGGCAGCATCCGCGCCGGGGAGCTGCCGGTTCCATCCCCCCGCGGACATGCTCTCATGGAGCGCCGCGGTCGGACGGAGGGGGCCATGCGGATCCTCGTGACGGAGCGAACTCTACGTCGACGATGCGGGAGGAAGGGGAGGGGGTGACGGGAATCGAACCCGCGCAATCAGTTTGGAAGACTGAGACTCTACCATTGAGCTACACCCCCGGACCCACGCTGGGCGCGGGCCGGCCCGGACGGAACGTCGCGGGACTCCTTCGAGCATACCTGACTGGCGGGCGTGCTCCTGTCCGTTAGACTCGTCAAGGCCCTTCCCGCGCGCGCGGGTTGCCACCCGGGGCGTAGCTCAGCTTGGTAGAGCGCCCGCTTTGGGAGCGGGAGGTCGCAGGTTCAAATCCTGTCGCCCCGACGTTCACACACGTCGCACTCGCGTGGATCTCTGCGCGGGACATTCACAAGGAGAACAACCAGCATGGCGAACAGCACCGTCGAGAAGCTTGCCCCGACCCGGGTCAAGCTGCACATCACGGTCACCCCCGAGGACCTCAAGCCCAGCATCGAGCACGCCTACGAGCACATCGCTCAGGACGTGCAGATCCCGGGCTTCCGCAAGGGCAAGGTGCCCGCCCCGATCATCGACCAGCGCGTCGGTCGCGGCGCCGTCATCGAGCACGCCGTCAACGAGGGCCTGGACACCTTCTTCCGCGAGGCGAGCCTCGAGCACAACCTCCGCATCGTCGGGCGTCCGTCGGCCGAGGTCATCGAGTGGCCGAGCGAGAAGGACTTCTCCGGCGACCTCAAGGTCGAGGTCGAGGTCGACGTCCGCCCCGAGATCGAGGTTCCCTCCCTCGACGGCATCACCCTGACGGTCGACGCCGTCGAGGCCGATGACGCCGCCCTGGATGCCGAGCTCGACCGCCTGCGCGCCCGCTTCGGCACGCTCGTGCCCGTCGACCGTCCGGCCAAGGCCGGCGACTTCGTGGAGCTCGACCTCGTCGCCGCGATCGACGGCGCCGAGATCGACCGCGCCGAGGGCGTGTCCTACGAGATCGGCTCCGGCGAGCTGCTCGAGGGCATCGACGACGCGATCGACTCGCTCACCGCCGGTGAGGACACCACCTTCCGCTCCTCGCTCGTCGGCGGCGACCACGCCGGTGAGGAGGCGGAGGTCTCCGTCACCGTCAAGGCCGTGAAGGAGCGCGAGCTTCCCGAGGCCGATGACGACTTCGCGCAGATCGCGAGCGAGTTCGACACCATCGCCGAGCTGCGCGAGAGCCTGCGCGAGTCCGTGTCGCAGCAGGGCGTGTTCACGCAGGCCTCGGCCGCGCGCGACAAGCTCGTCGAGACCCTGCTCGAGCAGATCGACATCCCGGTCCCGCCGCAGCTCATCGAGGACGAGGTGCACAATCACCTCGAGGGCGAGGGTCGTCTGGAGGACGACGAGCACCGCGCCGAGGTCACCGAGGCCAGCACGAAGCAGTTCAAGACGCAGGTGCTGCTCGACGCGATCGCCGAGGATGCGAACGTGCAGGTCTCGCAGGATGAGCTCAGCCAGTACCTGATCCAGTCCGCCGCGCAGTACGGCATGGCGCCGCAGGAGTTCGTCGAGGCGCTGCAGTCGGCGAACCAGCTGCCCGTGCTCGTCGGCGAGGTCGCGCGCAACAAGGCCCTCGCGGTCGCGCTGGGCAAGGTCACCGTCGTCGACTCCGCCGGCAAGCCCGTCGACCTGACCGGCTTCGTCGCGGTCGAGGACGAGGCCGAGGATGCCGCCGAGGCTCCGGCAGAGGAGAAGCCGGCCAAGAAGGCTCCGGCGAAGAAGGCCCCCGCCAAGAAGGCTCCGGCGAAGAAGGCCGCGGCCGCCGAGGACGCGGCTGAGGCTCCGGCCGAGGAGAAGCCGGCCGCCAAGAAGCCGGCTGCCCGCAAGGCTCCGGCCAAGAAGGCCGCCGAGAAGGCTGCGGACGCCGAGTAAGCATCGGATCCGACGATTCCGGACGAGGGCGGGTGCCGTGTGCACCCGCCCTCGTCGCATCCCCGGAGGAGACGCATGAACGACTGGCAGGAGCGGATCGACGCCGTCTGGGACGCCGCCGCGGGCGGACTCGTCGACGAGCATGAGGCGAACCCGGACTCGCGCTGGTTCCGCACATGCCGCGCTATCACCGTTCGATGACGGCCTACGCGCACGAGATCGCCGGTCGCGGAGCCTGATATGCCGACGGCGAACACGGCCGGGCGCACGCGTCGTCGCCGGTAGATTCGAATCACCGAACGGAAACAGGAGCGGAAATGGCTGAACCCCTGGTCGCGACGAGCGTCTTCGACAGGCTGCTCAAGGATCGCATCATCTGGCTGGGATCCGAGGTGCGGGACGAGAACGCCAACGAGATCTGCGCGAAGATCCTCCTTCTCGCCGCCGAGGACCCCGAGAAGGACATCTACCTCTACATCAACTCGCCCGGCGGATCCATCACCGCCGGCATGGCCATCTACGACACCATGCAGTTCGTGCCGAACGACATCGTCACGGTCGGCATCGGCATGGCGGCATCGATGGGTCAGCTGCTGCTGACCAGCGGCACCAAGGGCAAGCGGTACATCACGCCGAACGCGCGCGTGCTGCTGCATCAGCCGCACGGCGGCTTCGGCGGCACCGCGAGCGACATCCAGACACAGGCGCAGCTCATCCTCGACATGAAGAAGCGCCTCGCCGAGATCACCGCGGGGCAGACGGGCAAGACCGTCGAGCAGATCAACGCCGACGGCGACCGGGACCGCTGGTTCTCGGCGCAGGAGGCGCTCGAGTACGGCTTCGTGGACCACATGCGCGAGCACGCCAGCGACGTGCACGGCGGCGGCGGCACCGGCGCAGACGGCTCGGACAAGTAAGGCTGGAGAGGACACCCATGTACACACCCACGTTCCGCTCCGCCGGCACCCTGCCCTCGAGCCGCTACGTCCTTCCTCAGTTCGAGGAGCGCACGGCCTACGGCTTCAAGCGTCAGGACCCGTACAACAAGCTGTTCGAGGACCGCGTGATCTTCCTCGGCGTGCAGGTCGATGACGCGTCCGCCGACGATGTGATGGCGCAGCTCCTCGTCCTGGAGAGCCAGGACTCCGAGCGCGACATCACCATGTACATCAACTCGCCCGGCGGATCCTTCACCGCGATGACGGCGATCTACGACACGATGCAGTACGTCGCGCCGCAGATCCAGACGGTCGTGCTCGGCCAGGCGGCCTCGGCGGCCTCCGTGCTGCTCGCCGCCGGTGCTCCCGGTAAGCGCTTGGCGCTGCCCAACGCCCGTGTGCTGATGCACCAGCCCGCCATGGGCGAGGCCGGTCAGGGCCAGGCGTCGGACATCGAGATCCAGGCCGCGGAGATCCTCCGCATGCGCACCTGGCTCGAGGAGACGATGGCCAAGCACACCGGTCAGCCGGTCGAGAAGGTCAACCGCGACATCGATCGCGACAACATCCTCTCGGCGGAGCAGGCCAAGGACTACGGCATCGTCGACCAGGTGCTGTCCAGCCGCAAGCGTCAGGCCCTGAGCTGACCCGCTGACGCGTGCCCGAGGGCGGTCCGGATCCTTTTCCGGGCCGCCCTCGCGCGTCCCCGCCCGTTGCGCGGGTGAGCGGAGCTGCCTGCTCATATGCGCACACTCGTGCGCGTGCGTGTGCTGGAGGGTACGCTCGGATCATGCCCCGATCCGCCCTCGACGACGACGAGCTGCTCGCTGTCCGCGTGGCAGAGCTGTACTACGACGAGGACAAGACGCAGGACGAGATCGGCGGGCTCCTGGGCATCTCGCGCTGGAAGGTCGGGCGCCTGCTGCAGCAGGCCCGTGTCGACGGCATCGTGCGGATCGAGATCGTGCATCCGCGCGCCCGCAAGCTCGGCGTCGAGCGCGAGCTGCGCGAGCGCTTCGGACTCGACGACGCGGTCGTGGTGCCCAACGGGCCCAGTGACCTCGAGACCCTGGGCCGGGTCGCGCAGGGGGCGGCGGACCACCTCGCGGCCCTCCGCCCGGTTCCGAAGACTCTCGCGGTCAGTTGGGGGCGCACCCTCACCGCGATCGCCGACCGCATGGCCGAGGGGTGGGCCCGCGGCGTCACCGTCGTGCAGATGAACGGCGGCGTCAGCGTGAACCGTCGTCCGGGCGGCGCCGCGTCGCTCGCCGCGACCATCGCCCAGCGCGCCGCGGGGCACGTGGCCCTGCTGCCCAGCCCGGCGATCCTGGAGCGGTTGGAGACCAAGCAGGCGATCGAGCGTGATCGCACCGTCGCCGGCGTGCTCGAGCAGGCCGCCCGCGCCGACGCCTACCTCTTCACCGCGGGCGTCTGCGACGCCGGATCCGCCCACGTGGAGAACGGCTACCTGACGGTGCAGGACATCGACGAGCTCGCCCGCCGCGGAGCGGTCGGCGACGTGCTCGGCCGCTACATCGACGCGGACGGCAACATCGTCGACCCTGAGCTGGACGCCCGGACCGTGGGGCTGTCGCTCGAACGGCTGCGCGAGGCGCGCACCACCGTCTTCGTCACGGCGGGAGAGGCGAAGCACGACATCGCCCGCACCGTCGTGACCGCGAACCTGTGCACGATGGTGGTCACCGATGAGGAGACCGCCCGGACCCTCTTGGAGGACCAGTGACGACGACCGAACTCGCGCGGCGCACCGCGCTGGAGGTGCTCGGCGGCGAACCCGACGACCTCACCCTGCGCCGATTCCTGCACGGCCTCCCCGGCGTGGACGCGGTGGGCCTGGAGCAGCGCTCCGCAGCGCTCGGCACGCGCTCGATCAAGACCACGTCGAAGGCCTGGGCCCTTGACACGATCGTGCGCCTCATCGACCTCACGACGCTCGAGGGCGCCGACACCCCGGGCAAGGTGCGCTCGCTGGTGTCCAAGGCCAAGCTGCCCGACGCGTCGGATCCATCCTGCCCCTCGGTCGCCGCGGTCTGCGTGTACGGCGACATGGTGCCGTACGCCGTCGAGGCGCTCGGCGCCCGGCACGGCGACCCCGACGACGGCGGCATCTCCGTCGCCGCCGTCGCGACCGCGTTCCCGAGCGGGCGCGCGTCGCTCGCCGTGAAGCTCGCCGACACCCGCGACGCGGTGGAGGCGGGAGCCGACGAGATCGACATGGTGATCGACCGCGGCGCGTTCCTGGCGGGACGCTACGGGCAGGTGTTCGAGCAGATCGTCGCGGTCAAGGACGCCTGCCGCCGGGAGGACGGCACTTCCGCCTCGCTCAAGATCATCCTGG
>JAFDWP010000109.1 GCA_018268435.1 Actinomycetota bacterium | reverse complement strand
GGCTCGCTCGGCGCGGCGGCGGGCGGCGCGGGCTGAGTCGGGGCGGCGGCGGGCTGCGCGGCGGCGGCGAGCGCGGTGCCGTCGAGCGGCTCGATCACCACGGCCGTGCCGTAGGCGCACATCTCGCTGAAGCTGCCGAGCGAACCGGAGTCGAAGCGCATCGCGATCACGGCGTTGGCGCCGCGCTGCAGGGCCTCGGCCCACATCCTGTTCATCACCTCGTAGCGGCTCTCGTACATGAGCTGCGTGAACTCGGGGATCTCACCGCCGCCGAGGGCGCGGAATCCGGCCGTGAACCCCTGCCCGAAGTTCGTCGATCGCACCGTGAGGCCCATCACCTCGCCGAGCACCTGTGCCACGCGGTATCCGGGAACGTCGTTGGTCGTCACCATGAACATGGGCTCATCGTCGCACGCGCGCAGCGTCCGGCACACCCCCTTTCCCAGCAGCAGGAGGCGCTTTCCCCGGCAGCACGAGGCACTCACGGCGCACCGCGGATCAGCGCGGAGCGTGCGCAGTCCTCGGCAGGAGCGCACCCGAGACGGTCGTCGCGGCGATCGCAGACGCATCTCCCGGACTCCGCACAGGTGCCCGACGCAGGATCGACGAGTGCGCGCCGGCGGTGGACGCCCCGGCGCCGCCACCCACCGCACCGAAACGACCCCCTCCCCCGCGGACACCGACGACCCGAGCAGACGACACGACGCACGCCCCCGACAGGAACGGATCCGGACGATGACCACGAGCCCCCAGCACGCGGACCGACGTCGCATGTACCGCCGGCGCCGCTGGGTCGTGGGGATCATCGCGGTGATCGTGCTCGCGCTCATCGCCGCGACGGCGTTCGTCGTCATCACGTACGCCGATGCGAACAACGGGATCCATCGCTCCTCCATCGAAGGCGTCACCGGTCCGAAGCAGAACACCGGCGAGACGAACATCCTGATCATGGGGCTGGACAGCCGCGTGGACGAGAACGGCAATCCATTCCCGCAGGCGATCTACGACCAGATCCACGCTGAGGACGCGTCGGTCGGCGGGTACAACACGAACGTGCTGATGCTGATCCACATTCCGGCGAACGGCGGCAAGGCGGTGGGGATCTCGATCCCGCGCGACGACTATGTGGACTTCCCCGACTCCCCCGGCGGCGTGGACAAGGGCAAGATCAAGGAGGCGTACGGCGATGCCATGGAGGCATCGATGACCGCGCTCTCCGCGAAGGGGGTCGCCGAGGCCGACGCGTATCAGCAGTCCCGCACGGCCGCGCGGCAGAGCACCATCAAGACGGTGTCGGCGTTTCTCGGCGGCGTGCCGATCGACCACTTCGTCGAGGTGACGATGGCCGCGTTCTACGAGGTGGCGGAGGCCGTGCAGCCGATCACCGTGTGTCTGAACCATGCGACCGCCGACACGTTCTCGGGCGCCGACTTCCCGGCCGGGGTGCAGGAGCTGAACGCCGCGCAGTCGATGGCGTTCGTGCGGCAGCGTCGCGACACCACGTCGAGCGACTTCGACATGACGGATCTGGATCGCACCCGGCGCCAGCAGGCGTTCATGGTGTCGCTGGCGGTGAAGCTCAAGCAGGCGTCGACGTTCACCGACTTCGGCAAGCTGCAGAAGCTCATCGACGTCGCGAAGAAGGATGTCGCGATGGACGACAACCTGGATCTGCTGTCATTCGCGCAGCAGGCGCAGAGCCTCGCCGGCGGCAACATCTCGTTCGTCACCCTGCCGATCGACCACTTCGACACGGTCGACGGGCAGAGCGTGAACATCGTCGACGTGGATGCGATCCGCGCCCAGGTGCACGATCTGCTGAATCCGCCGACGCCGACCGCGGCGCCGTCCGCATCCCCGTCGCCCTCCGCATCTGCGGCGTCGACCGGGTCCTCGGGCGATTCGGGCTCGGCCGCGACGCCCGCACCGCACCCTGTGTACACGGACTCGTCGTCGCCGCTGCAGTCGGGGAACGTGCCCTGCGTGAACTGAGCGGGCCGGCGAACGAGCCGAGTCAGCCCTCGGCGGCGTGGCCCGGTGGGAACCTCGAGGACCCCGCCGTACTCCGCGCACTCCCGGCCGCCCGATCCGACACCCCCACGGGGCGCGGTCAGGCCGCGGGGCGGAACCGCTTCGGCGGCGGATCCACGTCGCCCCACAGGTAGCGGAGCGGCAGCCGGCGACTCAGCATGGTCGTACTCCCGTCCCCCGCCCGCAGGACGAAGTCGCCCTTCCCCTGGCGGCCGATCGACCACCCGCCGTGGTGCAGTTCCATGTGGTGGAACCGGCACAGCAGGATCCCCCGATCGATGTCGGTGCGACCCTGATCCCGGTGCCATTCGTCGATGTGATGCGCCTCGCAGTAGGACGCCGGCCGGTCGCAGCCCGGCCATCGGCATCCGCCGTCCCGTATCGCGAGCCCGATCCGCTGCTTCGGAGTGAACAGACGCTCCTCGCGTCCGACATCGAGCGGGTTGCCGCAGGAATCGACCGTCACCACGGCCGCTCCGGCCTCGCAGAGCCGTCGCGCGGCGACGTGGGAAGGAAGGGCGGTGAGCCCATCCTCGGTCACGGCGATCTGCCCGAACGTGTCGTCGGACGCGAGGGTCTGCACCAGCCTCAGCCCGGCCTGCCGACTCCCGAACACCGTCGAGGCATCGGCGAACACGCCGGCGCGCACGACATCAAGAAGCAGGTCGTAGGCGAGCTGATCGTTCGTCCGGGTGTCGGCGGTGAGGCTCGCTGCGGCAGTCTTCTCGTCTGCGTCGATGAACCGCGGCCCTCCTCGTCGGGGACGCAGCGCGGCGGCGAAGACGTGGGAGAGGAACGCTCCCCCTTCGTCGTCGAAGACCACGCTGCCCCGACGGGCACCGTCGGAATCCAGCCAGGTGCGGAAAGCCCGCCGCTCGAACCGCGCCTGGAAGCGCTCCTCCGCCCCGACAGGATCCAGCAGGTCGCGGACGCACCGGGCATGGCTCGCGAGCTCTTCGACCGTGCGGCGCGCAGCTTCCGCGACCAGCTGCTCTGCAGCGGTCGCCCACGCATCCTCCGCCCCGACGGGCGGTTCGCCCAGACCGCGCCGGACAGCGTCGAACTGGGCCGTCGTGAGACGCCCGCTCCGCAGACCGGCCCGCAACGGCTCCCGCCACGAACGTGGCGAGGGAGCGCCGTCGGCCCCACCGTCGGGCACCGGATCCTCGGCAGCCCCGCCGGGCGCGGGGGACCCCGCACCGGCCGCCGCGTCGATCTCGTCGCCCAGCAGCGTCTCCCCGGCCCGCACCTGCCGCGACGCCTCCGCCTTGGATACCCCGCCCAGCTCCTGCACCAAGGATGCGGCGTCGCGATGCCCCAGCTTCTGCGCAAGGCCCGCATGCCCCGCCTTCCAGGACGAGCGGGCGTGGATCACACCCGCGAGGATCGCCTGCAGCTGCTCGACCAGGATCCCGAGTTCTGCCGTCTCCCCGAACGCCGCCACGAGCTCGGCGTCGTCCAGGCCGACGATCGCCGCCTGCGCATCCTCCCCGCAGGCACCCGCACCGACTCGACCCACCAGGGTCGGGATCAGCGCTGCGATCGCATCGAAGGAAGCCATGACTCATGCTGACATAGACCACGGACATTCGAACATTTATCCACAGGCGGATCCCGTGAACCACGGTCACAAAACCATAACGACGGGACCGGTACGGCCCGATCC
>JAFDWP010000108.1 GCA_018268435.1 Actinomycetota bacterium | reverse complement strand
TCGATGCGGGTCAGGCCGGTCTGCGTGAGCCACAGCAGCGGCGTCGCGCCGACCGCCTCGATCTGCAGCCCGCGGCCGGTCATCTGGCTGAGGAAGCCGGGGAGGTTGGCGCCTCCGCCCAGCAGCACGAGGCCCAGGATCACGACGAACGTCACGGTCGCGGCCGAGAGGATCATCCGGATCCGCCCGCGCAGCAGTGCGAGCGCGGCGACGAACAGCGCGCCCGGCCAGATCTTGATCCAGGCGCCGACCGTGAACAGCGCGCTCGCGACCGCGGGTCGGGAGAACACCCAGAGCCCGCCGATGATCGCGAGGGGCACCGTGATCGCGTCGATGCGGAACATCGCGATCGGCCCGAGCAGCACGAGGGCCGCCATCCAGAACAGTCCGGCACGGCGGCGGATCCGGCTGCGGCGCGCCCGCGTGCCGCGCAGCAGGAACGCGAACCCGACCGCGTCGAGGACCGTGACGAGGATCGACCACGCGACGACGTAGCTCGCGGAACCGGCCGCATACGCACCGGGGATCAGCGGATGCAGGAGCAGCGAGACGCCCTGCGCGAGGAGCATCGGCACGAGGGCGAGCTGCGGGTACACCCAGCTGGTGGTGATCCCGACGATCGGCCCGCCGCCGAGGGCGTCCCGAGCCCAGGGCTCGTACACGAACACGGTGTCGCCCATCGGCAGCGCCGGCAGGACCCATCCCACGGTGGCGACGTAGAGGTGCGCGACGACGAACGCCAGCCACAGCGTCGTGAGGGACAGCCCCCGTCCGCGCCGCGCGGCCGATCCGGGACTGCCGGGGATCCGGCTCGATCCGGCACGGTCCGCGCCCCTCAGCTCCGCACCGCTCACGCGTCCTCCTCCTCGATCGGATGGTCGTCGAGGCCCGCGGGGTCGACGTCCTCGGCGAGCGCCCGGCCGAACGCGTCGGGCAGCGCCTCGGCGACGTCCAGCGCCACGACGGGGTGGCCGACGCCGCCGTCGCCGCGGGCGGCGATGCGCCCGGCGCTGCCGTGCAGCCAGGCGGCGCTCGCCGCGAGCTCGGCCAGGGGTGTGCGCCGCCCGCCCGCACGGTCGGCGGCGACGAGCGCGCCGATCACACCGGCCAGCACGTCCCCGGTGCCCGCGGCCGCGAGCCATCCGGTGCCGGCGTCGACCGCGATCGCGTGCGCGGCACCGGGGTCCGCGACGAGCGTGGTCGCCCCCTTCAGCAGCAGGGTTCCGCCGAGCGCATCCGCGGTGCGGAGGACGGCCGCCGCCCGAGCGGCCGGATCCCGCAGCGTCGCGGCGTCGACCGGCGCCATCCCGAGCACCGCGCGCAGCCGCGCGAACTCCCCCGTGTGCGGCGTGGCGATCACCGGGGTGCGGGCGGGAAGCAGGTCCAGCGCACCCGCATCCACGACGACCGCTGCCGTGCCGTCGAGCAGGCGCCGCAGCGCCGTGGCCTCCTCGGCGGTGCGCAGCGCGGGGTCGGTGCCGGAGCCGACGACCCACGCGTCTGCGTGCCCGCCCGCGGCGTCGTGCGCCGAGTCTGTCACGACCGTCTCCGGACGCCGGGCGAGCACGAGATCCGCTGGCCGCCGCGGACCGACGTAGCGCACGTAGCCCGCGCCCGCGCGCCACGCGGCCTCGACCCCGAGCACCGCGGCACCCGGATACGCCTCGGATCCGGTGCGCAGGGCGACGGTGCCGCGGCTGCGCTTGTCATCGGCAGGCCCCGGCACCCGCAGCAGCGGCCGCACGTCGTCCCTCGTCCAGAGGATGCGGGCGTGCGCATCACGGCGGGGCGGGGACGAGGGCATGGCTCAACGGTAGTGCGCCGCGGCGTCGGCCGTCGCCTCCGCGGCTCCGGACGGATCCGCCCGTCACGGCCCGCACCCCCGGCGGCGGCGGGTAGCGTCGTCCCGTGAGCCTCCTGTTCTCCCCCCTGACCGTCCGCTCCCTGACCCTGCGCAACCGGCTGTGGGTCTCCCCGATGTGCATGTACAGCGCGGTCGACGGCGTGCCGCAGGAGTGGCACCACGCCCACCTCGTGCAGTTCGCCTCGGGCGGCGCGGGGCTCATCATGGCCGAGGCCACGGCGGTGCTGCCGGAGGGGCGGATCAGCCCCCGCGACACCGGACTCTGGAACGACACCCAGCGGGACGCGTGGGCGCCGATCGTGGCGGCGGCGCACGCCCGCGGCGCGCACATCGGCGTGCAGCTCGCGCATGCCGGGCGCAAGGCGTCGACGTGGTGGCCGTGGGCCGCGGATCGCGGATCCGTCCCCGCGGCCGAGGGCGGATGGACGACGGTCGCGCCGTCCGCCCTGGCGTTCGAGGGCTTCGCCGCGCCCACGGCGCTCGACGGCCCGGGGATCGCCGCCGTGGTCGCCGGCTTCGCGGCCGCCGCCCGCCGCGCCCTGGACGCCGGCTTCGACGTGCTGGAGATCCACGGCGCGCACGGATACCTGCTGCATCAGTTCCTGTCGCCGCTCAGCAACCACCGCGACGACGCCTATGGCGGAACGCTCGAGAACCGCGCCCGCCTGCTGCTGGAGGTCACCGAGGCCGTGCGCCGGGTGGCCGGCGGGGCCGTGCCGGTGTTCGTGCGGATCTCGGCCACCGACCACGCCCCCGGCGGGTTCACGCCGGACGAGGCCGCCCTCGTCGCGGACTGGTCCGTGGCGCACGGCGCGGATCTCATCGACGTCTCCAGCGGCGGACTCGTCGCCCATCAGCGCATCGACGTGCACCCGGGCTACCAGGTGCCGCTCGCCGCGGCGGTGCGCCAGGGCGGCCGCATCCGTGCCTCCGCCGTCGGGCTGCTCACCGACGGCGCGCAGGCCGAGGCCGTGCTCACCGCCGGTGCCGCCGACGCGGTCTTCGCCGCCCGGGAATGGCTGCGCGACCCGCA
Organism: Actinomycetota bacterium; assembly: GCA_018268435.1. Taxonomy (GTDB): domain Bacteria; phylum Actinomycetota; class Actinomycetes; order Actinomycetales; family Microbacteriaceae; genus Microbacterium. The sequence continues at coordinate 37,605 of JAFDWP010000108.1, read as the reverse complement.
TTTCGGTCTGCGGGCCGCGCATGAGCTCGGCGACGAGGTCGCCTGGCCCGACCAGTACCTGCGCGCCCGCTGGCGCTGAGCGCGGTCGGCCGGGTCAGCGCCCGAAGCCGCGCCGCGTGATGTCGCGCACCTCGCCGACGAGCTCCTCGATGATGTCCTCGAGGAACAGGATCGCCGTGGTCTCCCCGGCCGCGTCGCGCACCTGGGCCAGGTGCCGTCCGGCGCGCCGCATGATCGCCAGGGCGTCCTCGAGGTCGGTGTCCTCCTGCATCGGCACCATCTGGTGGATGCGCTTGGCGGGGATCGGCGCGGCGGCCTGCGCATCCGCACCCGGCCCCTCCACGGAGCGGATCACGTCCTTGAGGTGCACGTAGCCCATCGGCGCCCCCTCGGCGTCGACGATCACGTAGCGGGAGAAGCCGTGCTTGGCGACCGCCCGCTCCACATCGTCCGGGGTCGCTCCGATCGGCAGCGTGACGAGCCCGGCCAACGGGACGGCGACGTCGCGCGCATCCTTGTCGGTGAACTCGACGACGGCGCTCACGGTGCCGGCCGCGTCGTCCAGCACGCCCTCGCGGCGGGACTGGTCGACGATGGTGGCGACCTCGTCGAGCGTGAAGGTCGAGGCGGCCTCGTCCTTCGGCTCCACCCGGAACAGGCGCACGACACCGTTGGCCGTGGCGTTGAGCGCGCGGATCACGGGGTAGAACACCTTCGACAACCACACCAGCGGCGTCGCCAGGATCAGCACGGCCCGGTCGGGCAGCGAGAACGCGAGGTTCTTCGGAACCATCTCGCCGAACACCACGTGCAGGAACGACACGATCACGAGGGTGATGATGAACGCGACCGCGTCCACGGCGCCCGCCGCGAGACCCAGCGCCCCCAGGGGAGCCGCGAGCAGGTGGTGCATCGCCGGCTCGGAGACGTTCAGGATCAGCAGCGAGCACACGGTGATGCCGAGCTGCGAGGTCGCGAGCATGAGCGTCGCATGCTCCATCGCGTACAGCGCGGTGCGCGCGGACCGGGATCCGCGCTCGGCGAGCGGCTCGATCTGCGAGCGCCGTGCGGAGATGACCGCGAACTCGGCGCCCACGAAGAACGCGTTGAAGGCGAGCAGCACGAACAGCCACGCGATTCCGGCCCAGTCGTTCATCGCTCGCCCCCTTCCTCGACGTCCGGATCCGCGGTGAAGCGGATCCGATCCACCCTGCGGCCCTGCATGCGCACGACGTGCAGGGTGCCGCCGGGCACGGGCACCTCGTCGCCGGCCCTGGGCAGCCGCTCCAGCACGCTCATCACGTAGCCGCCGACGGTGTCGTAGACATCGCCCTCCGGCACCTCGATGCCGCTGCTGGCGCGCAGCTCGTCCGGCCGCAGCTCGGCCGGGAAGGTGATCCCGTCGCGGCCCTTCACGACGCCGGCCCTGCTGCGGTCGTGCTCATCGGACACCTCGCCGACGATCTCCTCGACGAGGTCCTCGAGGGTGACGATCCCGGCGGTCCCGCCGTACTCGTCCACCACGATCGCGAGCTGATAGCCGCCGCCGCGCAGCTCCGCCACGAGAGCGTCCAGATGCACGGTCTCGGGCACCCGCAGCGGCTCGGAGGCGAGGGCGCCCACCGGCACCTCGGTGCGGCGTTCCCGCGGCACCGACACCGCGGCCTTGAGGTGCACGACGCCGGTGATGTCGTCGAGGTCCTCGTCGTACACGGGGAATCGGCTGTGCCCGGTGCGCCGGGCGAGGCTGATCACGTCGTCGGCGGAGTCCGCCGCGGCGATCGCGTGCATGCTCGGGCGCGGGGTCATCACGTCGCCCGCGGTGAGCCGGGCGAAGCCGAGACTGCGGTCCAGCAGCGTGGCGGTGTCCTCCTCGAGCACTCCGGCGCTGGCGGAGCGCCGGACGAGGGAGCTGAGCTCCTCGGCGGAGCGGGCGCCGCTCAGCTCCTCCTTCGGCTCGATGCCCATCCCGCGCAGCACGGCGTTGGCGCTGCCGTTGAGCAGCGCCACGATCGGGCGGAACACGGTCGTGAACACCGTCTGGAACGGGATCACGAGTTTCGCCGTGGCGACGGGCAGCGCCATCGCGAAGTTCTTCGGCACGAGCTCGCCGAGGATCATCGACAGCATCGTGGCCACGAGCATCGCGATGATCACGGCGAGGGTCGTGGTGACGGGATCGGGGATCCCCCATCCGCTCAGCACCGGGCGGAGCAGGTTCGACAGCGCCGGTTCCATCGTGAAACCGGTGAGCAGCGTGGTCAGCGTGATGCCCAGCTGCGCCGACGACAGATGCGTCGAGGTGATCTTCAGCGCCGCGATGGTCATGCCGAGGCGGCTCTCGCCGCGGTCCCGGCGCGCCTCCAGATCGGCGCGATCGAGGTTGACCAGGGCGAACTCGCTGGCGACGAACAGTCCCGTCCCCACGATCAGCAGGAGCCCCACGCCCAACCAGATGTAATCCATCACGGTGTCACCTCCGCCGAGGCGGAGAGCGGGCTGTGGGGCGAGGTACTGCAAGGGGGAGGGTCGTCCATGATGCCCACGATTCTATCGGCACCCGATCTCGGCGAAGCTGAGCGGGCGCCCTCCCGAGGGCACGCGGCGACGCTCATCCCGCGCGCCGCACGAGGCTCACCAGCTGACCGGCAGCGCCTTGCCCTCCTCGTAGCCGGCCGCGGACTGCAGACCGACCAGGGCGCGCTCGTGGAACGCCGGCACCGAGGAGGCGCCCGCGTAGGTGAACGAGGACCGCACCCCGGACGTGATCATGTCCAGCAGGTCCTCCACCCCCGGCCGGAGCGGGTCCAGGTAGATCTTCGACGAGGAGATCCCCTCGGCGAACAGCTCCTTGCGCGCCCGCTCGTACGCGTCGAGCCGCCCGAAGCGCGCCTGCACCGCCTTCGTCGACGCCATGCCCCAGGACTCCTTGAAGATGCGGCCCTCGGCGTCGGTCAGCAGCTCCCCCGGCGCCTCGATCGTGCCGGCGAACCAGGATCCGATCATCACCGAGGCGGCCCCGGCCGCGAGCGCGAGCGCGACGTCGCGCGGGTAGCGCACTCCCCCGTCCGCCCAGACGTGCGCGCCGAGCTCGGCGGCCGCCTGCGCGGTCTCCAGCACCGCGGAGAACTGCGGGCGTCCCACCGCCGTCATCATGCGCGTGGTGCACATCGCCCCCGGCCCGACGCCGACCTTGAGAATCGAGGCCCCGGCGTCGACGAGATCGCGAACGCCGTCGGCGGTGACGATGTTGCCCGCCACGATCGGGATCCCGAGCTCCAGCGCCGCCACCGTGCGCAGCGCCCGCAGCATGCCCTCCTGGTGGCCGTGGGCGGTGTCGACGACCAGCACGTCCACGCCGGCCGCCGCGAGCGCGGTGGCCTTGGCGGCCACGTCGCCGTTGATGCCGACGGCCGCGGCCACGGCGAGACGTCCGGACGCGTCGACCGCGGGACGGTAGAGCGTGGAGCGCAGCGCGCCGCGGGCGGTCTGCGTCCCCACCAGGCGCCCGTGCTGCAGCACCGTGATCATCTCGGCCTCGACCGCGGTGATGGCGTCGAACGCGGCGCGCGGATCCGTCACGTCCTCGGCGTCCAGGGACGGCGTGTCGGCGCGCGCCAGGTCGCCCAGCTGGGCGTCGCGCAGCGCGGTCGCGAGGCGCGCGGCGGGGAGGACCCCGTGGATCGCGTCGACGTGCAGTCCGTCCGGCCCGCCCGGCGCGTCGGCGACGACGACGCCGTGGCCTGCGGTGGCGGGCATGAGACGCAGCGCGTCGTCGACCGTCGCGAGCGGGGAGAGCACGATCGGGGTGTCCCAGGCGACCGGCTGGCGCTTGACCCAGCGGATGGCCTCGTCCAGCTCCTGCAACGGCATGTCCTGCGGCAGCACGCCGATCCCGCCCCGGCGCGCGAGCGTCGCGGCGAGCCGCGGACCGGTGACCGAGTTCATGTTCGACGAGACCAGCGGGATGGTCGCGGGGGTGCCGTCCTGCGGCGCCAGATCGACCTGCAGGCGACTCGTGACATCGGAGTGACGCGGCACCAGGAACACGTCGGAGTAGGTGAGATCGACCCTGGGGAGTTCGCCGGAGAACTGCATGCTCTCAGGGTAGCCGTCCTGCGTCCGGCACGGTCGGGCGATCTGGGCCCCCCGGAACCGCGCCACGCGGGCCCGCGATGCCTCCGCGACACGTTAGGCTTGACACCCGGATGAGTGGCCGCACCCGGAGACCACCGGGACGGACCCCATCGCTTCAGCGACGAAAGAGGGCGATCGGAAGTGTCGAGCCAGGTGACCGGCGTCGGTCCTGCGGGAGATGGAGAGTTCGGGGCCAACTCGTGGCTCGTCGACGAGCTCTACGAACAGTTCAAGGTCGATCGCAACTCCGTCGACAAGGAGTGGTGGCCGGTTCTCGAGAACTACCGCCCCTCCGACGCGGGATCCGTCGCGCCCTCCGCACCCCCGGCTGCCCCTGCTTCGACGGCGGCGCCGGCGGCTTCGGCCGCGCCGGTCCCCGCCCCGTCCGCGCACCCGGTGACGGCTCCGGTCCCGGTGATCGGCCAGCAGCCGGTCGCGCGCACCACCACGAAGCCGGCCCGCCAGGCGCCCATCCCCGCCCAGGCGCAGGACCGCTCCACCGAGGAACCGGGCGCCGAGATGCACGAGGACGTCGTCACCCCGCTGCGCGGCATGACGAAGACCCTCGCGGCCAACATGGACGAGTCGCTGACCGTCCCCACCGCGACGAGCGTGCGCACCGTGCCCGCGAAGCTGATGATCGACAACCGCATCGTCATCAACAACCACATGTCTCGCACCCGCGGCGGCAAGGTGAGCTTCACGCACCTCATCGGCTGGGCGCTCATCCAGGCGCTCAAGGAGTTCCCGAGCCAGAACGTGTTCTACGCCGAGGTCGACGGCAAGCCCAGCGTCGTCGCACCCGCGCACGTCAACCTCGGCATCGCGATCGACGTCCCCAAGCCCGACGGGACCCGCGCGCTGCTGGTGCCGTCGATCAAGCGCGCCGAGACCCTGACCTTCAGCGAGTACCTCTCCGCGTACGAGGACCTCATCACCCGCGCCCGCGGCAACAAGCTCACCGCGGCCGACTTCCAGGGAACCACGCTCTCGCTGACCAACCCGGGCGGCATCGGCACCGTGCACTCGGTCCCGCGCCTGATGAAGGGCCAGGGCTGCATCATCGGCGCCGGCGCGCTCGAGTACCCGGCCGAGTTCCAGGGATCCAGCCAGAAGACGATCGACGTCCTCGGCATCGGCAAGACCATCACGCTCACCTCGACCTACGACCACCGCGTCATCCAGGGTGCGGGATCCGGCGAGTTCCTGAAGAAGGTGCACGAGCTGCTCATCGGCGAGCGCGGCTTCTACGACAGCGTCTTCCGCGCGCTGCGGATCCCGTACGCGCCGATCCGCTGGAACAAGGACATCGCCGTCGACCTCGCCGAGCGCATCGACAAGACGGCGCGCGTGCAGGAGCTCATCAACTCCTACCGCGTGCGCGGCCACCTCATGGCCGACATCGACCCGCTCGAGTACGTGCAGCGCACGCACCCGGACCTCGAGATCGAGACCCACGGCCTGACGTTCTGGGACCTGGACCGCGAATTCGTCACGAACGGCTTCGGCGGGCAGCGCCAGCTCCGGCTGCGCGACATCCTCGGCGTGCTGCGCGACTCGTACTGCCGCACGATCGGCATCGAGTACATGCACATCCAGGACCCGGAGCAGCGCCGCTGGTTCCAGGACAAGGTCGAGGTCAAGTACGTCAAGCCGGGCCACGACGAGCAGCTGCGCGTGCTCAGCAAGCTCAACGAGGCGGAGGCCTTCGAGACCTTCCTGCAGACGAAGTACGTCGGCCAGAAGCGCTTCTCGCTCGAGGGTGCGGAGTCGCTCGTGCCGCTGCTGGACGAGATCCTGCAGGGCGCCGCCGGGGCGGGCCTCGACGGCGCCGCGATCGGCATGGCGCACCGCGGCCGCTTGAACGTCCTCGCGAACATCGCGGGCAAGACGTACGGCCAGGTGTTCCGCGAGTTCGAGGGATCCACCCAGCCGGGCAACGAGCGCGGATCCGGTGACGTCAAGTACCACCTGGGCAAGGAGGGCACGTTCGTCGCCGATGACGGCGTCGAGCTGCCGATCCTGCTCGCGGCGAACCCGTCGCACCTGGAGACCGTGGACGGGGTGCTCGAGGGCATCACGCGCGCCAAGCAGGACCGCAAGCCGATCGGCACCTTCACCTGGCTGCCCATCCTCGTGCACGGCGACGCGGCCTTCGCGGGCCAGGGCGTGGTCGTGGAGACCCTGCAGATGTCGCAGCTGCGCGGCTACCGCACCGGCGGCACCGTGCACGTCGTGGTGAACAACCAGGTCGGATTCACCACCCTGCCCAACGACTCGCGCACCTCGGTGTACGCCACCGACGTCGCCAAGACGATCCAGGCGCCCGTCCTGCACGTGAACGGCGACGACCCCGAGGCCGTGGTGCACGTCGCGCAGCTCGCCTTCGAGTACCGCGAGCGCTTCCACCGCGACATCGTGATCGACCTGGTCTGCTACCGCCGCCGCGGTCACAACGAGGGCGACGACCCGTCGATGACGCAGCCGCTGATGACGGACCTGATCCAGGCCAAGCGCTCCGTGCGCAGCCTGTACACCGAGGCGCTCGTGGGCCGCGGCGACATCACGCAGGAGGAGTACGACCAGGCCAAGGCCGACTTCCAGAACCGCCTGGAGATCGCCTTCGCGGAGACGCACGCGGCCGAGACCGGCGCCACGCCGATCGCCCCCGACCTCCCGCCCGTCGACGAGCAGATCGGCACCCCCGAGGTCACCGGCGTGCCGCTCAAGGTCGTCCGCCTCATCGGCGACGCGCACGCGAACAAGCCCGAGGGCTTCACCGTGCACCCGAAGCTGCAGCAGGCGATGGACAAGCGCGTCGACATGAGCCGCAAGGGCGGGATCGACTGGGGCTTCGGCGAGCTGCTCGCCTTCGGCTCGCTGCTGGTCGAGGGCACCCCGGTGCGCCTCGCCGGGCAGGACTCGCGCCGCGGCACGTTCGTGCAGCGTCACGCCGTGCTGCACGACCGCGCGAACGGCCAGGAGTGGCTGCCGCTGGCGAACCTCTCCGACAACCAGGCCCGGTTCTTCGTCTACGACTCGCTGCTCAGCGAGTACGCCGCGCTCGGCTTCGAGTACGGCTACTCGGTGGAGCGCCCCGAGGCGCTGGTGCTCTGGGAGGCGCAGTTCGGCGACTTCGTGAACGGCGCGCAGTCGGTCATCGACGAGTACATCTCCGCAGCCGAGCAGAAGTGGGGCCAGCAGTCGAGCGTCGTGCTGCTGCTGCCGCACGGATACGAGGGCCAGGGGCCGGACCACTCCTCGGCGCGCATGGAGCGCTTCCTGCAGCTGTGCGCGCAGGACAACATGACCGTCGCCCGTCCGTCCACCCCGGCGAGCTACTTCCACCTGCTGCGCCGCCAGGCCTACGCGAAGCCGCGCAGGCCGCTCATCGTGTTCACGCCGAAGGCGATGCTGCGTCTGCGCGGGGCCACCAGCCCGGTGGAGGACTTCACGCACGGCCGGTTCGAGGCCGTGATCGACGACACCCGAGAGCTGGATCGCACCGCCGTCAAGCGCGTGATCTTCCACTCGGGCAAGGTGCACTGGGATCTGGTCGCCGAGCTGGACAAGAACCCGAACCCCGAGATCGCGCTGGTGCGGGTCGAGCAGCTCTACCCGGTGCCGCTGCGCACGCTGAAGACCGTCGCCGACACGTACCCCAACGCCGAGATCGTCTGGGTGCAGGAGGAGCCGGAGAACCAGGGCGCCTGGCCGTTCCTCGCGCTGCACTTCCAGACCGTGCCCGGTCCGCGTGTGGTGCGCCCGATCACGCGCCCGGCCTCGGCCGCGCCGTCGACCGGATCCTCGAAGGTGCACGCGCGCGAGCAGGCCGACCTGCTCTCGCGCGCCCTGACCCTCTGAGTCCTCGGCTCCACCGACGACGCGGTGTCCCGGACCTCCGGGGCACCGCGTCGTCGTTCCCGGGGGCGCCCTGCAGGGCGCTCAGTACCAGATGCTGAGCGACGGGGCCACGGGCAGCCCGAACGCGTTCTCCCACGCGGACGCGACCTCCGCGGTCGCGGCGAGTCGCCCCGCCGCGTGCAGGGCGGGGGCGCTCACTCCCCCGAGGCACAGCGAGCCGAGCGCACCCACGCCGAGCTCCACGTCCGGCGCGACGTGGGTGGACTGCACGTCGCCGACGCCGTCCGCGTCCACCCGCAGCCGCCAGGAGCCGTCGGCGATGCCGAGCGGATCCGCGACCCGCAGCACGACGTCCAGCGGCGCGCGGTACGTGCGCGACCGCAGCACGGCGGGCACATCCAGCACCCGCAGCCAGCCGTGGTCGTGCACCGCGGTCTGCACGGCGCGCTGGTTCGCCACGAGCCAGGGCAGTGGATCGTCCACGGCGCGGAGGTCGGCGTGCACGGTGCGGATGAGGTCGTGGTTCACGGCGAACGCCCACAGCGCGCGCAGCGCCTCGGGGGTCTCGGCGTCGAGGTGGCGGACCCGCAGGTCGGCGCCGAAGTCGTCGCGCAGCTCGTCCAGCGTGTAGGCGAGCACGCCGCGGGTGGTGCCGGCGGGGTCGATCGCGCGCACCCCGCGCACCGCCCGCGCCTTCTCGTCGTCGGGCGCGAGCCCCGCCATGCGACGCCAGCGCTCCGGCCACCCGGCGATGTCGCCGACCCGGGTGAGCCTGGTGCGCTCGTGCACCGCGTCGAGCGCCGTCGCCAGCGCCTCGGGCTCGAGGTACTCGACCGTGACGCGGTCGGACGCCGGCAGCGCGATGCCGCCGGCCCGGCGTGCGTCCACCTGCAGCCGGGCGACGGGGAGCGCGGCGCCGAAGCCGTACCGCCCGTAGATCGTCGCCTCCGTCGCCGTGAGCCCCGCGACCGGCACCCCGGCCGCCCCGGCCGCACGCAGCTCCCCCTCGAGCAGGTTCCGGGCGATCCCCCGGCGACGGTGCGTGGCCGAGACCGTGACGGAGCTGATCGCCCACATCGGCAGGTGGGCGCCCGGAGCCCCGGGCACCGTCATCGGGGTGATCCACGAGTTCACGGTGGCCACCGGCAGCGCGTCCGGGGCGGCGCCCGGTGCGAACACCCCGATGTTGCGCCGGTCGATCACCGTCTCGCGTGCGCGGGCGACCGCCGCGTCGTCCGGCTCCGGGTCGAGGAAGCCCCGCGCGTCGGCGCGGGCGAAGGCGCGGGCCGCGACCGGATCCGTCGCGTCCACCACGCGGTAGTCCAGCCCGGAGGCCTGCAGCCGCTGCTGCGCGTGCGGATCCGCCGGGACGGTGCGTGCGTCGAGGGAGTGCATGCGTTCAGCGTATCCACGGTGCCTCACCGGGGCACCCGTGGCGGGGCCCGTCAGTGCGCGGTGGCCTGCACGGCGCGCAACCGCGCCAGCACCTGATCGCGCAGCGCCTCGGGCGCGGTCTCCCGGCAAGCCCGCGAGACCACTTCGGTCAGCGTGGTGGCCACGAGCGCCTCCTCCGCGCACGACGGGCAGTTCTCGAGGTGCTCACGGATGTCGGAGTGCTCGGTCTTGCACATCTCGTTGCGGAGGTACTCCTCCAGGTCCTGCCGCGCCTTGGCGCATCCGCAGTCGGTCATTTCGTGCTCCTCGTACCGGCGGAGGCGATGCCTCGCTCCGCGGCGTAGTCCGCCAGCAGCTCCCGCAGCATGCGCCGCCCGCGATGCAGGCGACTCATGACGGTGCCGATGGGGGTCTTCATGATGTCGGCGATCTCCTGGTAGGCGAAGCCCTCGACGTCGGCGAGGTACACCGCCAGCCGGAAATCCTCCGGAACCGCCTGCAGCGCTTCCTTGACGACCGACGCCGGCATCCGGTCGATCGCCTCGGCCTCGGCAGAGCGGCTGTGCGAGGCGGTGGTCGACTCGGCGCCGCCGAGCTGCCAGTCCTCGAGCTCGTCGATCGTGCCCTGGTACGGCTCGCGCTGCCGCTTGCGGTAGATGTTGATGTAGGTGTTCGTCAGGATCCGGTAGAGCCACGCCTTCAGGTTGGTGCCCTGGGTGAAGCTCGACCACGAGGCGAACGCCTTCACGAAGGTCTCCTGGACGAGGTCCGCGGCGTCGGCGGGGTTGCGCGTCATGCGCATGGCGGCGGCGTAGAGCTGATCCATGAAGGGGATCGCCTGCTCCTCGAATTCCCGGCGCGCGGAGGAGTCCGCGTCCGGCTGCGCGTCCAGCGGTGCCTGATCGTTCATCGCCAGCCAGTCTAGGCTGTCGGGTTCGGCGTGCACCCGCTCGAGCGTCGCCAGCATGAGCCCGTCCTTCTCCGTCTTCGCGCGGCCCGCTGTCGGGGCCTTCAGTAGGGTAGGAACCGATGAGCGCTTCGACGTATTCCCCCGCACCGCGCGGCCGCTGGATCGCGCCGCGCGCCGCCGGCGCCCTGAACGCGAGACTGCGCGTGCCCGGATCCAAGTCCATCACCAACCGCGAGCTCGTCCTCGCGGCGATCGCGGACGGTCCGGGGCTCGTCACCGCTCCCCTGCACTCGGACGACTCCGCGCGCATGATCGACGCGCTGCGCGCCCTCGGCATCGGGGTGGCCGAGCAGGCCGGATCGGGCGGCTTCGGTCCCGATCTGCGGATCACCCCGGCCCGGCTCAGCGGCGGCACCACGATCGACTGCGGCCAGGCGGGAACCGTCATGCGCTTCATCGCCCCGCTCGCGGGGCTCGCCGACGGCGACGTGCTGATCACCGCCCACGAGACCGCCCTGCACCGACCCATGGGCGCGATGATCCGTGCGCTGCGAGACCTCGGCGTCGACGTCGAGGACCACGGCAGCTGGTCGCTCCCCTTCACCATCCGCGGACGCGGCCACATCCGCGGCGGGCGGGTCGAGATCGACGCGTCGGCGTCCAGCCAGTTCGTCTCCGGCCTGCTGCTCGCCGCCCCGCGCTTCGATGTCGGGCTGCACCTCGTGCACACCGGGGAGCGGCTGCCCAGCATGCCGCACATCGACATGACCGTGGAGGCGCTGACCCGCCGCGGGATCAAGGTCTCGCGCCCCGGAACCGGCGAGTGGATGGTCGAGGCCGGGGTGCCGCGCGCCCGCGAGACCGCGATCGAGCCCGATCTGTCCAACGCGGCGCCGTTCCTGGCCGCGGCGCTCGTCGCGGGCGGTGAGGTGTCGGTCGCCGGCTGGCCGGCGCGCTCCACGCAGCCCGGCGCGCTGCTCCCCGAGCTGCTGTCGCCCCTCGGCGCCGTCGTGCACCGCAGCGGCGACGTGCTGACGGTCCGCGGCACCGGCCGCATCCACGGCGGGGAGTTCGACCTCTCCGCCGCGGGCGAGCTCGCCCCCACGTTCGTCGGGCTCGCGGCGCTCGCCGACGAGCCGACGACCATCACCGGCATCGGTCACATCCGCCTGCACGAGACGGATCGGATCGCAGCGCTCGCCGGCAACCTGCGCGCCCTGGGCGGAGAGGTGGAGGAGCTCGCGGACGGCATCCGGATCCTGCCTGCGGCGCTGCACGGCGGCACCTGGCCCGCGCACCACGACCACCGGATGGCGACCACCGGCGCGCTCATCGGCCTGCGCGTGCCCGATGTGGAGATCGACGAGATCGGCACCACGGCGAAGACCCTGCCCGAATTCACCCAGCTCTGGGAGCGCCTGCCGGACGGCGGCGCCACGGGAGGCGCGACCGCGTGAGCTGGATGGACGGAGTCTGGGACGACGGGGACGGCGACGACGAGCTCGACGACTTCGACGAGTCCCAGATCCGGGTGCGTCCGAACCCGAAGGCCAACCGGCCGCGCACCAAGCGCCGCCCCGCGCACAGCGACGCCGAGATCGGCCGGGTGCTGGGCGTCGACCGCGGGCGCTACACGGTACTGCTGGGCGAGGGCACCGACCAGGAGCGCACGATCACCGCGGCGCGGGCGCGCGAGCTGCGCCGCACCCCGATCGTGACCGGGGACGCCGCACGCGTGGTGGGCGACGTCACCGGTGAGGAGGGCAGCCTCGCCCGCATCGTCGGGATCCTGGAGCGCTCCTCGCTGCTGCGGCGCAGCGCCGACGACACCGATCAGGTGGAGCGCGTCATCGTCGCCAACGCCGATCAGATGCTCATCGTGGTCGCGGCGGCGGATCCGGAGCCCCGCGAGCGCCTCGTGGACCGCTACCTGGTGGCGGCCCTCGACGCCGGGATCCGGCCGCTGCTGGTGGTCACCAAGACGGACCTGGCGGATCCGGCCGAGTTCCTGAAGCACTTCGACGGCCTCGACCTGCGGGTGTTCACGAGCGCCCAGGCCCAGATGCCGGTCGACGAGATCGGCGCGGCGCTCATCGGACACTCGACCGTGTTCGTCGGGCACTCCGGCGTCGGCAAGTCCACCCTCGTGAACGCCCTGGTCCCGGGCGCGGGGCGCGCGACCGGGCATGTCAACGAGGTGACCGGGCGGGGGCGGCACACGTCGTCCTCGACTGTGTCGCTGCGCTACGTCGCCCCCGCCCTCTCCCCCGGTGCGCCGCTCGGCTCGGGCTGGGTGATCGACACCCCCGGCGTGCGCTCGTTCGGCCTGGGTCACGTGGATCCGCAGAACATCCTGGCGGCGTTCACCGAGCTGGCGACGATCGCGGAGAACTGCCCGCGCGGCTGCACGCACCGCGCCGACGCCGCGGACTGCGCGCTGAACGAGGCCGCCGCCGACGGCGCGCTCGGCGACGCCGGCCTGGCCCGTCTGGAGTCGCTGCAGCGGCTGCTGGCGACCTTCGCCGACAAGCTCTGACCTCGCGCCGCCGCGGGCCGATAGCCTGGAGGGGTGACCGCACAGCGCCTCGAACCAGGATCCCCCGCCCCCGACTTCACCCTGCCGGACCAGGACGGCTCGTCCGTCTCGCTGCACGACCTGCGCGGCAGGCGCGTGATCCTGTACTTCTACCCGGCGGCGATGACCCCCGGCTGCACCACCGAGGCCTGCGACTTCCGCGACAGCCTGTCCTCCCTGCAGGGCGCGGGCTACGCCGTTCTGGGCGTCTCCCGGGACGACGTCGCGAAGCTGAAGCAGTTCACCGCGCGCGACGGTCTCACCTTCCCCCTGCTCAGCGACGCCGACCTCGCCGTGCACCGCGCCTACGGCGTGTGGGGCGAGAAGAAGAACTACGGCAAGGTGATCCAGGGTGTGATCCGCTCGACCTTCGTCATCGACGAGGACGGCGTGATCGCGCACGCGCTCTACAACGTCAAGGCCACCGGCCACGTGGCACGCATCCGCAAGCTCGTCGGCCTCGCGGCCTGAACGGCGGCCGGGGCGTCCTCAGTCCTCGTCAGCGTCGGCATCGGCGATGCGGCGCGCCTCCGCACCGGCCTGTCGCGAGAGCAGGAACAGCATCACGATCCCGGCCACAGCGGGGATCAGCAGCGACAGCACGAACACGACGGGGAACGGCCGCACGGACAGGGCGCTGAACGCCACCGCGACGGCCAGGATCTGCACCACCATGCCTCCGCTGCGGCCGTACGAGCGCCCGCGCAGCACGCCGAACGCGAACACCGCGAGACCGGTCGCGCCCACCGCGCTGAGACCGATGAGACCGAGCCCCGACGGCAGCGAGGACGCATCCCCGGAGCTCAGGTCGAACACCTCGATGAGCGTGAGCACGAGCAGCACGGCCGATTCCAGAGCGAGCAGGACCGCGGCGGCGATGGTCAGTGTCGACGGGCGCATGACAGGCTCCTGGGGGCTTCGTGGGGCGGCGGCGGTTCGCTTGCGGTTCTCCTCCGGTTCACACCCCGTAAAGAAAACCCTTGATCGATCGCCTTTCATGTAAGAGAATAGATCACAGCCATGTGCTCCCACAGCGGCGTGGGGCGAGCATCCGCTCGCATCACCTCTGGGCGTCGAACCCGAACGCCGCCTACGAATTCCGGGCACGCGAACGTCGCGTGCCCATGACATTTCCACACCGAGGAGCCCCCATGGATTGGCGCGACAAGGCCGCCTGTCTGACCGTCGACCCCGAACTGTTCTTCCCCGTCGGGAACACCGGTCCGGCCGTCGATCAGATCGAGAAGGCGAAGGCCGTGTGCGCCCGGTGCACCGTCACCGAGGTCTGCCTGCAGTACGCCCTCGAGTCCAGCCAGGACTCGGGCGTGTGGGGCGGCCTCAGCGAGGACGAGCGCCGCGCCCTCAAGCGCCGCGCCGCGCGCGCACGCCGCGCCGGCTGACCCGCGTCCGGCGGAGCCGTCCGGCTCCGCCGGACGGCTGGGTGCGGCGACTCAGCCGTTCACCCAGCGCATCGGGATGTCGATCGTGACGGTCGTGCCCTCGCCCTCCGCACCCTCCCACACGATCGTGCCGCCGAGCTCGCCCTGGATGAGGGTGCGGATGATCTGCGTCCCCAGCCCCTGACCGATCCGCCCCTCGGGCAGTCCGTGTCCGGTGTCGCTGACGATCACGCGCAGGTTCTCATCGGTGCGCTGGGCCTCGATCGTGACGACGCCCTCCTGTCCGGCGAGGCCGTGCTCCACGGCGTTCGTGACCACTTCGGTGAGCGCGAGCGACAGCGGCGTGGCGTACTCGCTGGGCAGCACCCCGAACCGTCCGGTCGACTGCGTACGCGCCCGCGTGTTCGGTGCCGACGCCACCTCCGCGACGAGCTTCAGCACGCGGGCGAAGACCTCGTCGAAGTCCACCTTCTGCGCCAGTCCGCCGGCGAGGGTGTCGTGCACGACCGCGATCGACTCCACCCGGCGCATGGCCTGGGTGAGGGCGTCGCGCGCCTCCTCCGAGTGGGTGCGGCGGGCCTGGATCCGCAGCAGCGACGCGACGGTCTGCAGGTTGTTCTTCACCCGGTGATGGATCTCGCGGATCGTCGCGTCCTTGGTGATGAGCTCCTGCTCCTGATGCCGCAGCTCCGAGACGTCGCGGCACAGCACGATCGCGCCGATCCTGGTGCCGTGGTCCTTGAGCGGGATCGCACGCAGGGACACGGTGACCCCACGCGCCTCCACATCGGTGCGCCAGGGTGCGCGCCCGGTCACCACGACCGGCAGCGACTCGTCGACCTGGCGCGACGGCGGGACGATCCGCGTGGTCACCTCGACCAGCGACTCCCCCTCCAGCTCCTCGTCGAAGCCCATCCGGTTGAAGGCGCTCAGCGCGTTCGGGCTCGCGAACGTGACGACCCCGTCCACGTCGATGCGGATGAGACCGTCCGAGGCGCGCGGGGCGCCGCGGCGCGGGGACGTCGGGGCGGACAGGTCCGGGAACCCGCCGACCGAGATCATGCCGAACAGGTCGTCGGCGGCCTCGTTGAACGTGATCTGCTGACGGGACGGAGTGCGCGCCTCTCCGAGGTTGGTGTGCCGCGTGAGCACGCCGATCGGCCGCGCACGCTCGCCGTCCTTGCCTCGGGTGCGCACGATCGGCACCGCCCGTACTCGGGTCGGGGTCTCCTCGAACCAGTCCGGATTGGCGGAGTCGACGATCTGCGCGCTGTCGAACGCGCCCTGCACCTGGGTGCGCCACTGCGGCCGCACCCGCTCTCCGACGATGTCGCGGTAGAACAGCGTGGCCGCGCCGCTCGGACGGGTGTGCGCGACCGCGATGAAGGATCCGTCCGCGGTCGCGATCCAGATCACGATGTCCGCGGAGGCGAGATCGGCCAGCAGCTGCCCGTCACCGGCGAGACGATGCAGCCACTCGACATCGTCGTCGTCGAGGCAGCCCTGGGCCTGGGCGAGATCACTGAGTGTCGACACCCTGACAGCCTAAGGTGTGCCGGGAGGGCCGCATCGTCGTGCGCGGCCCTGCGCCGGCGCGGATCCTCAGAGGATGGCGAGCGAGGTGGCGCGCCAGCGCCGGTCCAGCCCCTCCAGACGCACGGCCACCGCACGGGTGCGCCCCGGCGTCTGCACGACCAGCGTCGCCTCCACGACGCCGTCGGCCGGCTCGGAGACGTGCGTGGAGAGGATCCGGAAGACGGGTCGCGCCGGCGCGACCCCGCGCGCGCTGCGCGCCCGCGCGGCCAGGTTCGCCCGCGCCGTCAGCACGAGGAACGCGTCCTCGGTGAGCCAGCGGGCGAGCTGGTCCGCCTCGCGCACGCCCGCCAGCACCTCGAGGACCCCGCGCGTGAGGCTCTGCAGCAGCGGCGCCGGATCCGGAAGCTCCACGGTCGGCGTGGGCTGTCGGGCGAAATCCTCATGCGTCATCATCGGCGTCTTCCCCCTCGTGAGACGGTCGGTGTGTCTGGCATTCGAGCACATCCGCGCCCCGCGCGGGGCGCATCCGGCCAGGAATGTGGATAACCCGTACAAGCCCGCCGCCCGTTCCCGTACCCTCGTCGGCATGGAATGGGAGCGGCTGTTCGAGGATCTCGAGGATCAGATCGCCTCGGGCTGGGAGGCCGAGCGCGCCGCCCTGGATGCCGAGACCGAGCGGCTGCGCATCGCGCGCCTGGAGCTGCGCACCCGGCTCGGCGTGCTGGCCGACGAGGGGTGCACCGTGACCGCCGTGCTCACCGACGCCACCCGCGTGCGCGGCCGGCTGCGCGCTGTGGGAGCGGACTGGGCCGCGGTGCAGCCGCACGAGGCCGCAGGGCTGACCCTGCTGCCCGCACACGCGGTGGAGCTGTGGGCGCTCGACCACGGCGCCGTGCTGTCCAGCGGGGCCGCCGCCGAGCCCCTGTCCCCGCTGCGCGAGCGGATGACCTTCGGGTTCGTGGTGCGCGACCTCGCCCGGCGCCGCAGCGGGGTCACGCTGCGCACGCGCTCCGGTGCGGTGCTCGCCGGCACGATCGACCGCGCGGGCGCCGACCACCTCGACCTCGCCCTGCACGACGCGGGCTCTCCGCGGAGGGCGCGCGCGGTCACCGGGTTCCGCATCGTGCCGTTCGGCTCGGTGCTCTCGATCGGCACCCACGCACCGGCGCCCGGCCTGGGCTGAGCGACCACCCGGCGGCGGCGTGCCCGCCCCGGATCCGGCGCGTCACCGACCGGGTCGGGCCGGGGGTCCCCACAGCTCGGGGAAGCTCGCCGCGTTCGCCTGACGCCACAGCGCACGGCGCCGCGCGTCCTCGGCCTGCTCGGCGAGGTACTCGGCGATCGAGTCCTCCTCGACCCGCCAGGCCCCGGGGGCGCCGAGCCGCGCCCCGCGCAGGCGGCCCTGCAGGATGAGTTCGACGATCTCGTCCGCCTGCACGCCGAGGAGCTCGGCGACCTGGGCCGGGGCGAGGTAGCGCGGTGCGGCAGCGGATGCGTCGGGCATGCCCCTATTGTGCTCCGCCGCGCCCCTCGGGCGGTGCACCGTTCTGCGCTGTGGATAACTTTCCGGCACGATTCCCGGATTCTGTGACCATGAGGGCATGAGCACCGCACGAGCAGGACGCCGGCCTTGGACGGATCTGCGCTTCTTCATCGGCCTCGTCCTGATCATCCTGTCCGTCGCCGGGGTGTGGGTGATCGTCGGGGCGGCCAAGCAGACCAGTCCGGTCCTGCAGGCCGCGCGCACGATCGTGCCCGGCGAACCCCTCACCTCCGCCGACGTGCGCGTCGTCGACGTCGTGCTCGGCACGGCCGCGGCCGGGTACCTCACCCCCGCCACGCTCGCGCCGGGACTGATCGCCACCCGCACGATCACCGAGGGCGAGCTCGTCCCGTCGACGGCCGCGGCGGACGCCGACGAGGGGCGCACCACCTCGGTCGTCGTGCGCAGCACCGTGCCGGTCCCCGCGTCCGTCGCCCCGGGCGCGGTGGTCGAGCTGTGGGCGGCCGACCCCGTGGCCGAGGGCAAGGGCTTCGGAGAGCCGCGGGTGCTGCTCTCCGAAGCCACCGTGGCCTCCGTGGACCGCGATGACGGCCCGCTCTCGGCGAAGGCGACGACGCTGGAGATCGTCGTGAACCGCAGCAGGGTCGGCGAGGTGCTGGCGGCCCTGACCGGCGGCTCCTCCCTGTCGGTCGTGCCGGTCGGGGCGCGCTCGTGACCGCCGTCGTGCTCGCCCTTCCCGCCGAGCGCGCCGAGACGCTCGCGGACGAGCTGGAGCTCGCCGGGATCGAGGTGCGGGCCCGCATCGCGCCGGAGCGGGCCGCGGGGCTCGCAGCCCACGCGGAGGAGCTGCGCGGCGCGGACGCGCTGCTGATCCCGGCGGAACGCGCGTGGCTCAGCGGGGCGCTGCGCGACGCCTGCGATCGGGCGGGGGTGCGGATCCTCACCCTCGGCGACGGTCCGGCCGCCGCACGGGTGGCCCGCCGGCACGGACTCGGCGCACCCCTGCCGTCCACGGCGAGCGGCTGGGACGTGGCGGACGCCCTGCTGCCGCGCAGCGAGCGACCCCGCCCCGCCGCGGACGAGGCGGCGCCGGAGGCCGCACGCGCCGAGAACCGACTCCTCGCGGTCTGGGGGCCGCACGGCGCTCCCGGACGCAGCACGGTGGCGGTCCAGCTCGCGGCGCTCCTGGCCGCACCGGACCGCGGCGTCGCGCTGGTCGACGCAGACACGCACGCCCCCGCCCTCGCGCTGCTGCTCGGCCTCACCGATGACGGCCCCGGTGTCGCGGCGGCGTGCCGGCGCGCCGAGCTCGGGCTGCTCGACGGGGCGGAGCTGAGCCGCCTCGCCACGCCCGTCGAGACCGCGGGCGGCACGGTCGACGTCCTGGTCGGGATCAACCGCCCCGCCCGCTGGCCCGAGCTGTCCGCGGGGCGCCTGCAGGGCGCGCTCGACGCGTGCCGGCTCTGGAGCGCCTTCACCGTCGTCGACGTCGCCGCCTCGCTCGAGGCGGACGAGGAGATCGTCAGCGATCTGGACGGACTGCGGCGCAACGCGGCGACGCTCACGACGCTGCACCGCGCCGACCGCATCGTCGCGGTCGCCGCCGCCGATCCACTGGGCATCGCCCGCTTCGTGCGCGGCTACGCCGAGCTGCGCGCCGAGGTCGGCGACGTGCCGGTGACGGTCGCGGTGAACAAGGTGCGTCCCGGCCCGCTCGGGGTCGACGCGCGCGGACAGATCCGGCGTGCCCTGGATCGGTTCTCCGGGATCCGCGACGTGCACTTCCTCCCCTACGACCAGCGCGCGCTGGACGCGGCCGCGCTGCACGCGCGACCGGTGACGGATGTGTCGGGACGGTCGGCGTTCACGACCGCGATGCGCACGCTCGTGGCCACGCTGCTGCGAGACGGCCGGGACGCCGCCCCGACCCGGAGGGCGCGGCGGCGCGCGGCCGCCCCGGTCTGAGCGCGGCCGCGGCCCGCTACTGCCGGTAGCTCGCCAGGAAGTTGCCGAGGCGTTCGATCGCCTCGGTGATCACGCGCGGCTCCGGCAGCGTCACCACGCGCAGGTGGTCCGGCGTCGCCCAGTTGAAGCCGGTGCCCTGCACGAGCAGGATCCGCTCCGAGACGAGCAGGTCGTAGATGAGCTTCGCGTCGTCATGGATCTCGTGCACGTCCGGGTCGAGCCGCGGGAAGGCGTACAGGGCCCCCGACGGCCGCACGCAGCTGACCCCCGGGATCGCGGACAGCCCCTCCCAGGCCGCGTCGCGCTGCAGATGCAGGCGCCCGCTGGGCGCGATCAGCGACTCGATCGACTGCACCCCGCCGAGCGCGGCCTGCACGGCGTGCTGCGCCGGCACGTTCGGGCACAGACGCGTGGACGCGAGCAGCGTGATGCCCTCGATGAAGCCCTTGGCGTGCTGCTGCGGCCCCGTGATGACGAGCCAGCCCGAGCGGTACCCGGCGACGCGATAGGTCTTGGAGAGCCCGTTGAAGGTCAGGCAGAGCAGGTCGGGCGCGAGCGTCGCCGTGGAGATGTGCTGCGCGTCGTCGAAGAGGATCCGGTCGTAGATCTCGTCGGACAGCAGCAGCAGATCGTTCTCCCTGGCCACCTGCACGATGCCCTGCAGCACCTCGCGCGAGTACACCGCTCCGGTCGGGTTGTTCGGGTTGATGATCACGATCGCCTTGGTGCGCGGCGTGACCTTGGAGCGCAGATCCTCCAGATCCGGATTCCAGCCGTTCTCCTCGTCGCACAGGTAGTGCACCGGGGTGCCCCCGGCGAGGCTGGTCATCGCGGTCCAGAGCGGATAGTCCGGCGCCGGGATGAGCACCTCGTCCCCCTCGTCGAGGAGCGCCTGCATCGTCATCGTGATGAGCTCGGAGACGCCGTTTCCGAGGTAGACGTCCTCGGGGTCGACGAGCGGGAAGCCGTCGACCTGCTCATAGCGGCTCACCACGGCGCGGCGCGCGGAGATGATGCCCTTGCTCTCGCTGTACCCGTGCGCGCTGGGCAGGGTCTCAAGCATGTCGCGAACGATCTGCTGCGGCGCCTCGAACCCGAAGATCGCCGGATTCCCCGTGTTCAGCTTGAGCACCGAGTGACCTGCCGCCTCCAGCCGCGCCGCCTCCACGAGCGCGTTGCCGCGGATCTCGTAGAGGACGTTCTTGAGCTTGGACGACTGGTCGAAGGTTCTCGGGGTCATCGGCCAAGGCTACCGCCCGCGAGAGGCCGCCTCGCGCACGCGGCGCGACGCCTCCCCCGGGCGGATCGCCCCGGGATGCTACTTCCGGCGGTCCTGCGCTCGGCGCTCGGCGCGGTTCGACGGAGCGGGCTGGCCGCCCTCCACCCGCTGCCCGAAGGCGCCGCGGGCCGCCGGCTGCGCCGGCTCGTCCTTCTCGGCCTGGGCGTTCGCGGCCGCCTGGCGGAGGCGGTCCGTGGCCGCCTGCTGCACCTGACCGCGGTCGTTGCGCACCTCGACATCGCCCGCGTCGTTCGGCGCGGAGTACTCCAGGCGCTGGTCGCCGGCCGACCCGGCGAGGCCCTTGGCCTCGACCTCGGTGATGCCCTCCTCGCCCGCCTGGCGAACCTCGACCTCGAGGTTGTAGAGGTAGCCGATCGACTCCTCCTTGATCTGGCCCATCATCGCCTGGAACATGGAGTAGCCCTCGCGCTGGTACTCGACCAGCGGGTCGCGCTGCGCCATCGCGCGCAGGCCGATGCCGTCCTTCAGGTAGTCCATCTCGTAGAGGTGGTCCCGCCAGCGACGGTCCAGCACCTGCAGCACCACGCGCCGCTCGAGCTCACGGGTGGCGGCGTCGCCGAGCGACGACTCGCGCTGCTCGTAGGCGACCATCGCGTCGGAGACGAGCTCGCGCTTCAGTCCGTCCGCGGTGATCCCGCCCTTGCGCCCACCGGCCTCGGCGACCACCTCGTCGATCGTGACGTCGACCGGGTAGAGCGTCTTCAGCTCGGTCCACAGGCTGTCGAAGTCCCAGCTCTCGGTGTGCCCCTCGGCGGTGTGATCGTCCACGACCGCGCCGATCGCGTCCTCGACGAAGTGCTTCACCCGGTCGGCGATGTCGTCGCCCTCCAGGATGTGCCGGCGGTCCGTGTAGATCGCCTCGCGCTGGCGGTTGAGGACGTCGTCGTACTTCAGGACGTTCTTGCGCATCTCGGCGTTGCGCGCCTCCACCTGGCTCTGCGCGCTGCGGATCGCGCGGGTCACCAGACCCGACTCGATCGGCATGTCGTCGGGGAAGTTCGTGCGCGCGAGGATCGCCTCCGCGGCGCCCTGCTGGAACAGCCGCATGAGGTCGTCGGTCAGGCTCAGGTAGAAGCGGCTCTCGCCGGGGTCGCCCTGACGACCGGAGCGCCCGCGGAGCTGGTTGTCGATGCGGCGCGACTCGTGGCGCTCGGTGCCGAGCACGTACAGTCCGCCGGCCTCGACGACCTTGGATCCCTCGACGTCGACCTTGGACTTCATCGCCTCGTAGGTCTCGTCCCAGGCCTGCTCGTACTCCTCCGGCGTCTCGACCGGGTCCAGGCCCTTCGAGCGCAGCTCCTGCACCGCGAGGAACTCGGCGTTGCCGCCGAGCATGATGTCGGTGCCGCGGCCGGCCATGTTGGTGGCGACGGTGACCGCGCCCAGGCGGCCGGCACGGGCGACGATCTCGGCCTCGCGGGCGTGGTTCTTCGCGTTCAGGACCTCGTGCTTGATGCCCTTCTTGCTCAGCAGCCGGGAGAGGTACTCGCTCTTCTCGACGCTGACAGTGCCGACGAGGACGGGCTGTCCGTTCTCGTGGCGGCCGGCGATGTCCTCCACGACCTGCGCGAACTTGGCCGTCTCGTTCTTGTACACGAGGTCGGGCTTGTCCTGGCGGATCATCGGCTTGTTGGTCGGGATCGGCACGACGCCGAGCTTGTAGGTGGACATGAACTCGGCCGCCTCGGTGTCGGCGGTTCCGGTCATGCCGGCGAGCTTCTCGTACAGGCGGAAGTAGTTCTGCAGCGTAACAGTGGCGAGCGTCTGGTTCTCGGCCTTGACCGGCACGCTCTCCTTCGCCTCGATCGCCTGGTGGATGCCCTCGTTGTACCGGCGTCCGACCAGGATGCGGCCGGTGTGCTCGTCGACGATCATGACCTCGTCGTTCATCACGACGTAGTCGGTGTCGCGCTTGAACAGGGCGAGCGCCTTGATCGAGTTGTTCAGGAACGAGATCAGCGGGGTGTTCGCCGACTCGTACAGGTTGTCGATGCCGAGGTAGTCCTCGACCTTCTCGATGCCGGGCTCGAGCACACCGACCGTGCGCTTCTTCTCGTCGACCTCGTAGTCCTCGCCGGGCTCGAGGGTGCGCGCGATCTTCGCGAACTCCGCGAACCAGCGGTTGGCCTCTCCGGAGGACGGGCCGGAGATGATGAGCGGCGTGCGCGCCTCGTCGATGAGGATCGAGTCGACCTCGTCGACGATCGCGAAGAAGTGGCCGCGCTGGACGAGGTCCTCCTTGCGCCAGGCCATGTTGTCGCGCAGGTAGTCGAAGCCGAACTCGTTGTTCGTGCCGTAGGTGATGTCCGCGTTGTACTGCTCCCGACGCACCTCGGGCGTCTGACCCGAGACGATCACGCCGGTGGTCATGCCGAGCGCCCGGTACACGCGGCCCATCAGCTCGGACTGATAGGAGGCGAGGAAGTCGTTGACGGTGATGACGTGCACGCCCTGACCGGCGATCGCGTTCAGGTAGGACGGGAAGGTCGCGACGAGCGTCTTGCCCTCACCCGTCTTCATCTCCGCGATGTTGCCCTCGTGCAGCGCGGCGCCGCCCATGATCTGCACGTCGTAGGCGCGCATGCCGAGGGTGCGCTTGGCGGCCTCGCGGACCGCGGCGAAGGCCTCCGGCATGAGCTGGTCGAGGGTCTCGCCCTTCTCGAAGCGCGCGCGCAGCTCGGAGGTCTCGTTGCGGAGGTCCTCGTCGCTGAGCTTCGCGAAGTCGTCTTCGAGCGCGTTCACGGCCTTGACCACGCCGTTCAGGCGGCGCAGGATCCGTCCCTCTCCCGCGCGCAGCAGCTTCTCAAGAGGATTCGCCACGGATGCCATCTCCCTAGGGGTGTCTCGTGCCCACGCGTCCCGCGCACGGCATACCGACTCATGTTACCGGCCCGTGACCTCCGGATCCTGTGCGCAGCGCTCGGTGCGCACGGCGTTCGCTCCGAGCGTCATGCGCCGGCGCACCCGGTCCGGACGGGACCCCGGCCCGGCGACACGCGGGGAGATGCTCCGCCTCCCGGGATTTCCGAGCAACCATATACTCGGCAGCAGGTCCGGGAAAGGAAGCCGATGTCCGTCCGTCAGTCCCTCCTCGCCATCCTCGATCAGGGGCCGTGCTACGGCCACCAGCTGCGGGCCGAGTTCGACCGACGCACCGGATCCACCTGGCCGCTCAACGTCGGTCAGATCTACAACACCCTCGAGCGCCTCGAGCGCGACGGCCTCGTCGAGCGCGGCGACGCCGATGAGCAGGGGCACGTGTACTGGGCCGCAACCTCCGAAGGCTCCGCGGAGGTCGCCCGCTGGCTGTCCCACCCGATCGAGCGCGGCACCGGCGCCCGGGACGAGCTCGCGATCAAGCTCGTCGTCGCGGCGACCCTCCCCGGCGTGGACGTGGCGGCCGTGTTCCTGGCGCAGCGCACGGCCTCCGGCGCCCGGCTGCAGGAGCTGCGGGACGCCGCGGCGACCGTCGCGGGCGCGGGCTCCCCGGAGGAACTGGCCGGCCGCCTGATGACCGACGCGCTGATCTTCGCGGCCGAGGCGGAGCTGCGCTGGCTCGATCACGCCGAGCAGCGCCTGGCGGCGCACCCGGGGCCTGCGCTGGAGCTGTCGACCCTGCGACCCAAGCGCGGTCGTCCGATGCGCGCCGCGGTCTGAGCCGGCGGGCACCCGCGGCGCCGACCGGTGCGTGATCGCGGAGGGCGTAGCGGATGCACAGCCCGGGCACGGCCCGGGACCATAGGATCGGCAGCATGGCCGGTTTCTGGGGCAAACGCAAACGTGAGCAGGAAGAGCTGCAGGCGCAGGACGATGATCTCGCGCGCCGCGCCGAGCAGGCGATCGTCGCCGCGGACGAGCGGATCCGCACCTCGGGCGATGAGCTCGCCTTCGCCACCGCCGAGCTCGGCGACGAGATGACTGCGGACTTCCGCGCCGCGCTCGACGCCGTGCGCACGCACATGGGTGAGGCGTTCCAGCTGCATCAGCTGAACCACGACGAGATCCCGGACACCGCAGAGGAGCTGCGCACCCGCAACGCGCGCATCGTGCAGCTGTGCCGGTGGGCCGAGGACCTGATCGACGAGAAGTCCGCCGCGATCGCGGACTCCGTGAACCGGGTGCGCAACGCGCCGCAGGTCGTCGCCAAGGTGCGCGCGGACGCCGCGGACCTCGAGGCCAGGGTGCCGCTGGCGCAGGCCTCCGTTGACCGTCTCGCCACCCGCTATTCCGACACCGCCATGCAGCGCGTGTCGCAGAGCGCGCAGGAGGCCGCACAGCTCGTGGTCTTCGCCGCCCACGGCGCCGACGTGTTCGAACGCCGCCGCGATGCGGGGCGCAACCAGGAGGCGGTGCTCGCGCTCGAGACCGCGACCGAGGCGACCCGCAGGGCGACCGCGCTGCTGGACGCCGTGGACGACTTCGAGATCGAGGCCCTGCGGGCCGAGTCGACCCTCGCCGAGGTCGTCGCCGACTCCCGCAACGACCTCGCCGTGCTCTCCGCCGCGCCCGATGTGCCGGCGGTCACCGCCGCGGCCGCCGCGCTGCAGCAGGCCCTCAGCGCGCTCGCGCCCGCTGGGAGCCGCATGGATCCGTTCGGCGAGCTCACCCGCCTGCGCGCGGCGAACACGGCGCTGGACGCCGCGATCGCCTCGGCCCGCTACCGTGCCGAGCACCCGCTCCCCACGCTGGACGCGGTGCAGCACGCGCTCGACGACGCCGACCGCCAGCTCGGCATCGCCCGCGGCCTGATCGAGGGGCACCGCGGCTGGATCGGCGCCGACGCCCGCACCCGTCTCGCCGAGGCGGAGCGCCTGCGCGTGGACGTGCCGTCGCTGCTGCCCGCCGAGGAGACCCGCGAGCAGGCCCTGAGCTCGGCACGGCGCGTCGCCCAGCTCGCGGCGGAGGCGCTGCAGCTCGCGCAGCACGACATCGACCGCTCCCGCCCCGACCAGGGCTGGGGCGGCGGCAACGGCTGGGGCGGCGGAGGCGGACGGCGCGGCTCCGGCGGCGACATCGTCTCCGGCGTGCTCGGCGGCCTCGTCATCGGCGGCCTGCTCGGCGACATCTTCGACTGAGCTGCTCCGGCCACGACGGAAGCGGCCCGGGACGTCAGGTCCCGGGCCGCTTCCGTCGTCATGTCCGGGGATCAGCCGACGAGCTCCTCGGCGGGAGCGGCCTGCGTCGTGAGCGAGATCACGCCGTAGTCCCAGCCCTTGCGGCGGTACACGACGCTCGGGTGGTCGCTGCGCGCATCCACGAACAGGAAGAAGTCGTGTCCGACCAGCTCCATGCGGTCGACAGCCTCCTCGACGGTCATCCACTCCGCATCGAAGTTCTTCGTGCGGATCACGACCGGGGAGTACTCCTCCTCGACCTCGAGCGTCGGGATGGCGCCGGTGGACACCGCGTGCAGGGTGTCCGCGGAGACGGGCTGCACGTCGAGCTTGGAGATCTCGCCGGTGCCCTTCTCGAAGCGGGCGCCGCGCGGATGGTGGCGGCCGTCGATGCGGCGCTCCTTGGCCCGGCGCACCTGCTCGATGAGCTTGTCCACCGCGAGATCCAGCGCCACGAACTTGTCCGCGTCGCGCGCCTCCGCCCGGACCAGCGGGCCCTTGCCGTTCAGAGTGAGTTCGACGGTCTCATCCTCCACGTGACCGCCGCGATAGGAACGATGAGTGACCTTCACGTCCAGGCTCGTCGCCTTCGTCGCGATAGTCGCGATCCGCGCGGTCTTCTCCTCGACCACCGCTCGGAATCGATCGCTGATGCCGACTCCGACACCGACGATGTTCGTTTCCATCCTGACCTCCTTGTTCCGGTCCGCCCGGCCAAGGGCGGACCGTGGTCGCCTTTGTGAGTCCCCACCGTAGTCGCCGGATCCCGGGATGTCATCCACTATTCATCTGCGTGTCGTGGGGATCCCCTGCGAGATCCGCAAGGATGCTCCGACGGGTCCCGCCGACGCCCCAGGGACGCCCCGATCCGTGGCGCGGAGTGGCCGCGACGGCCGCCGCTCCGAGCACGACGAAGCCCGCGGCCCGCAGCGCCCGCGCAGCCTCAGCACAGGTCGCGCCGGTGGTGATCACGTCGTCCACGACGAGCGCGACGGCCCCGCCTCCGGCACGATCCGCGAGGAGCGCGTCGGCGACGTTGCGGTGCCGCTCGCGCTCATCGAGCCCCCGCTGATCCCGTATCCGGCGCGTGGGCACGAGCGCGCGCAGCACCGGGATGCCGGTGCTGCGCGCGAGCAGGTCGGGCACCCGGAACCCGCGCCGCCGGAACGCCGCCCGCGACGTGGGGACGGGCACCACCACGTCGATGCGACGAGCCGCGCCGGCTTCCTCCCGCAGCACGTCCACGGCCGCGGCGAGCGCCGGGCGCAGCGGGCGGATCAGGGACGTCTGGCCGTCCTCCTTGATCGCACGCAGCACGGAAGCCTGCACTCCCTCGAAGGCGAGCCCGGCGCACAGGGCCACACCGCCGACGTGCGTGCGCACCGGGCACGGCACGAGCGCCGCCTCGCACCCGGGGCACAGCGCTGCGCCGGGTGCGCCGCAGCCCGCGCACTCGGAGGCGAAGGCGAAGTCCGCGACCTCGCGGATCAGCCGGCGCACGCCGGCGCGGGCGGTGACGGACGACCCGGACGCGAAGGGCATGCCCCGAGCATGCCCTGGTCCGCGGCGGCCCCGGACGCGTGCCCCGGGACCGGTGCACTCCGCACCGGGTGGGCGCCCTGTGCGGAGCGGCGGATCAGCCGCCGAGCTGCACCGCGAGCACCTTTACACCGCTGCTCTCCTGCTGCCAGTTCGGGCCGCTGCGCTGGTAGAGCACACCCTCGCCGAGCACCCGGACGTTCGACACCGGCGACCCGGGCGCGAGGCTCTGCGCGGCGTCCGGCGCGTCGATGGTCTTCGCGGGGCCGCCCACCTCCTGCTCCCGCAGCACCAGGTTCGTGCCGTCGGCGCCCAGCACGCCCACGGTCGTGTCGTCGAGCCAGGCGACGTCCACCGCGGTGCCCGGCCACGCGATCACATTGGGGGCGCCGAGGGCCGTGGGGGCGCCGCGGTCGTCGCGGGAGACCGCGAACACCTCGACCCTGACCTGGCCGCCCGCGACCACGGCCATGGCCAGCCGGGAACCGTCCCTGCTCACCGCGAACGACGTCACCTGGCCCGCGTCCTGCGGGCCGGCGATCGGGCGGGGCGCGACCGACGTGGACCAGGCGTAGATCGAGGCGGGGGCCTGCGCTGGCACCGTCCAGATGTAGCCGAACGGATCCAGGGTCGGAGCGATGAGTCCGCCGCGGCCGTCGATCTGATCGGTCTTCCCGTCGGTGACGGCGTACACGACCCCGTCCCCGCTCTGCACGGCGACCCGCTGCGCGCCGCTGGCGGCGCTGATGGCCGTGATCGGATGCGGGAAGCCCTCCAGCTGCGCTGAGACGCCGGGCACCGGGGCGAGCTCCCCGCCGGACAGGAAGCCGAAGCCCTTGTCCGTCAGCACGAGCGGCCGGGAGTCGACCGTCGTCGGCGCGGCGGCAGCGGATCCCGCGTTCGTGTCCCGACCGGCGACGGTGATCTTGACCTGCAGCACGCCGACGCCGCTCAGGCTGCGCTCCAGCTGGGTGCGCATCCGCGCCAGGGTGACCGGGTCGGCGCTGAGCGCCGCGTCGTTGAGCGCGACCTCCGCGACCTGAGACTCCGGGGTCACCGTGCTGCGGGCGAGTGCCACGTCGCCGGTGAACGCCGTGCGCACGCCGTTCGCGAGCCACGGGCTGGGCTTGCCTCCGACCAGCGACTGCACGATGCGGCTCGCGGTGTTCTCGCGCTTCGGGAACCAGCGGACGTCCGGGACCAGATAGGTCCAGGTCGGGTCGAAGTACTGCAGCGGATACGGGGCGAACACGTCGGCCGCGGCGAACGAGTCGGCGTCCAGCACGATCCCGTCCGGCGCGGAGGAGATCCGCCACTGCCCGTTCTTGTTCTTCGCGAGGGCGAACGGCAGCTCCGCCGCCCGGTTGACCGGGTAGCCCGTGTAGGCGCCGGTCTCGTCCACGCTCGCGTTCTGCTGGAGTCCGAGCCGCACGGTCGTGGCGGTCGCCTCCTTCGTCACGTCCGGGACCTCGTAGTGCCGTTCGGCGGATCCTGTGTCGACGGTGACCCCCGCGTCCGGCTTCCACTTCTGCGCCTCGTCGGAGGTGAGGAACTGCCGCGCGATGCCCCAGCTGTCCTTGGGGCTGGACGCGGCGTCGATGAACCCGCGCACGATCTCCTTCGGATCCATGCCGTCCGAGGGCCCCTGCGGCACGAAGGCCAGGTCGGATCCGCCGTCGTTCTGGCCGGCGGCGAGGCCGGGACGCACGTCTCCGGTGACGGGCAGCGACGCACAGGCGGTCAGCCCGAGCAGGGCGAGCGCGACGACCGCGCCGCGGATGATCCGTCCGGCTCTCATGACTCCTCCTCGCCGTCCCCGGCCGGGACGGCCCGACGCGACGCCACCACCGGAGCGATGCCGTTCGGGTCGGTGCTCACGCCGATCTCGGCGATCGCCTCGACCGGCTCCAGCGGCACGGGCGACCCCTCATCGAGCGGCCGGGACCCGCGCGGCAGCGTGAGCACGAAGTTGGTGCCCTCCCCCGGGCGCGACCACACGGCCAGCGTCCCCCGGTGCAGCCGGGCATCTCCCAGCGCGATCGAGAGCCCGAGTCCGGTGCCGCCGATCGTGCGCTGCCGGGAGGGGTCCGCACGCCAGAACCGGTCGAAGACCCGTTCCGCGTCGGACGGCGTCATCCCCATGCCCTGATCCCGCACGCCGACGGCCACCGCGTTCTGATCGCTGTCCACGGTGATCACGATGGGGCGGCCCTCGCCGTGCTCGATCGCGTTGCCGATGAGGTTGCGCAGGATCCGGCGCACGCGGCGCGGATCGAGGTCGACCGGGGTGTGCCCGCCGGGGGCGACGAAGCGCAGCTCGGTGTCGTGCGCCTCGGCCAGCGGGCTCATGTCCTCGACGAGATCCTCGGCGAGGTGGGCCAGGCTGATCGCCTCGGTCTCCAGCTGGACGGATCCGGCGTCATAGCGGCTGATCTCCAGCAGGTCCGCGAGCAGCGTGTCGAAGCGGTGCACCTGGGTCTGCAGCAGCTCGGCCGTGCGGGCGGTGGTCGGGTCGAACTCCTCGCGCCGGTCGTTGAGCATCTCGGCCGCGAGCCGGATCGTGGTCAGCGGGGTGCGCAGCTCGTGCGAGACATCGGAGACGAACCGCTGCTGCACGAGCGACAGGGCGCCGAGCTCCTTGATCTGCGCCTCGATGCTGTCGGCCATGGCGTTGAACGACCGCCCGAGGGTGGCGAGCTCGTCCTGTCCGCGCACGGGCAGCCGCACGTCGAAGTCGCCGCCGGCGAAGCGCGCGCTGGTGTCCGCGGCCTCGGTGATGGGCTGGACGACGGAGCGCAGCGACAACCACGTGATCAGTCCGATCAGGGCGACCAGCACGATGCCGGCGACCCACAGGCTCGACTGCACGAGCACGAGCGTCTGCTCGGTGTCGGCGAGATCATAGGCGATGTACAGCGCGTACGAGCCCGACCCCGGCATCGTCAGCTGCTGGCCGATCAGGATCCCGGCATGCTCGGATCCGTCCGCGTCGCGCAGCGCGACCGGCTGCCACCACTGCTTCGTGGCGTCCTTGGAGACCCGCTGCTGGAGCTGGTCGGTGACGAGCTCGTCGCGGTTGAACCCGCCCAGGGTGAACCCCGCCGACGACGGCCTCGAATCCAGCGGGAAGACTCCGAGCACCCGCGAGGCGGACACGTTCTGCACGGTGTCGCTGACGTCGCGCATGAGCCCGATCACGGCGGTCTCGTTGCCCTGCGTGTTCGCCGAGTACAGCGTCGACTGGGCCGAGTTCGCCGCGCGCGAGGCGTCCTGCAGCACCTGGTTCTTGCGCGACTCCCACAGGTTGTTCTGCACCGCGAGCGCCATCGCGACGCATGTCACCAGCACCGCGATGCTGGTGAGCGCCAGGGCGATCACCATGGTGCGGAACCGGAGCGACTGACGCCACAGCTGCGCCGTGCGATGTCCGCTGCCGCGCACACCGCGGACCGCGGCGTTCGCCAGCGCCACGGTGTTCGTCATCGGCGGACCTTCATCGGCGGGAGTGCTCTGCGCGGGCGCACGGTACCCGACCCGGACGGGTCAGATCACGCTCCCCGCGCGGTACCCGACGCCGCGCACCGTGGTCACGATCCGCGGGTTGTCCGGATCGAGCTCGACCTTCGCGCGCAGGCGCTGCACATGCACGTTCACCAGGCGGGTGTCGGCCTTGTAGTGGTATCCCCAGACCTGCTCCAGCAGCATCTCGCGAGAGAACACCTGCTGGGGCTTGGAGGCGAGGGCGACGAGCAGCTGGAACTCGAGCGGGGTCAGCGCGATGGGCGCGCTGCCGCGGCGCACCTCGTGCGCGTCCACGTCGATCGTGAGATCGCCGATGCGCAGCACCTCGCTCGTGGACTGCGGCGTCGGCCGCAGCCGGGTGCGGATGCGCGCGACGAGCTCCTTCGGGTTGAACGGCTTGACCATGTAGTCGTCGGCGCCGACCTCGAGTCCGCGCACCACGTCGGCGGTGTCGCTGCGCGCGGTGAGCATGATCACCGGCACGCCGGACTCGGCGCGGATCCGGGTGCAGATCTCGATGCCGTCCATGCCGGGGAGCATGAGGTCCAGCAGCACGAGGTCGGGGCGCTGGGCGCGCCATTCGTCCACGGCCTTGGCGCCGTCCGCGCAGAACACGGGCTCGAAGCCCTCCGTGCGCAGCACGATGCCGATCATCTCGGCCAGAGCCGTGTCGTCATCGACCACGAGGATGCGTGAGGTCATGGGCGGCCAGTCGTCTTTCGGATCTCGCGGTGTTCGGATCTCATCGGTGGCGTCGGGGCGCGTATGGGCGTCCCCACGTCGGTCCAGCGTACTTCACCGCTGCTGAACTGGGCGGAAGCGCCGCCCTCGCGCCGCCCTCACACCGCCCGCCGCCTCGCCGTTGGCGATATGACACGATGGAGCCACACGCGAACCGGAGGACTCGTGAGCCAACCCACCTGGACCCCTGCGCCCAAGCCCGGCCTGATCCCGCTGCGCCCGCTCGGCTTCGGCACGATCCTCGGCAAGTCGTTCTCCGCGCTCCGGCACAATCCCCGGGTGCTGTTCGGATTCGCCGTGGTCGTGCAGCTGGTCGTGATGATCGTGGTGCTCGCCGTGGTCGGCGCCGTGGCGTTCGCGACCCTGAGCCGACTGCGCACCGTGCAGACCGGCAGCGAGGAGTGGACCACCCTGTACCTGGGGTCGATGGCGTTCATCGCGGGGGCCGGGCTGCTGATGGGGCTGTTCTCCGTCGCGTTCACTGCGATCGTGCAGGGGATCGTGGCGGCCGATGTGCGCGCCGCCGTGCTGCGCGAGTCCTCGACGCTCGGCGCGCTCTGGGCGCGGGTGCGTCCCGCCGCGTGGCGGCTGATCGGCTACACGCTGCTCTACGGCGTGGCCGCGGCGCTCGCCGTGCTGCTGATCCTGGGCGTGCCGCTGCTCGCGATCGGCCTGCCCACCGGCTTCGACGGCGCCGGCATCGCGTTCACGGTGATCGCCGTGGTGCTGGGGATCCTCGGGCTTGTCGTGCTGGCGATCTGGATCGGCACCAAGCTGATGCTCGTGCCGTCCCTGCTGGTACTCGAGGGCGCCGGGGTGCGCGAGGCGATCGTGCGCTCCTGGCGTCTCACCCGCGGTCGCTTCTGGTTCGCCTTCGGGATCGTGTTCCTGATCGGGTTGATCATGTACGTGGGGACCCAGTCCGTCAGCATGATCGGCAGCCTGATCACGTCGCTGTTCGGCCCGGTCTTCAGCCCGACAGGCATGACCGAGGGCTCGCTGGCCGTCGGCATGATCGTGGGGCTGGTCATCACCGAGATCCTCGTCGTGATCCTGCAGTCGATCAGCTCGGTCGTGCAGTCCACGGCCGGAGCCCTCGTCTACATCGACTGCCGCATGCGCTATGAGGGTCTCGACCAGGATCTGCTGGCGACGACGGAGCGCCGCGCCGCCGGACTCGATGATGGGTCGGATCCGTTCCGGATCGATCCGGCGAGGGCCGTACGCGCGGGGTTCCGTCCGCCGCGCGCGGTGCCGTACCCGCTGCCACCCGGCCCGGTCCCGGGATACCCGGTACCCGCCGGGTACGCCCCGCAGGGGTACGCCCCGCAGGGGTACGCCCTGCAGGGGTACACGGCCCCGCAGGGGTACACGGCCCCGCAGGGGTACACGGCCCCGGCGCACGCCGCGCCGCCGGCCGCCGCCGTCCCCGGCTCCGTGCCCGCTCCCCCGCCCGCGCCCGCCGCACCGATCCCGCCCGCGCAGCAGAGTCCGTGGGCGAGGCCGAGTCAGGATGAGGGCTGGGCCGCGCCCGGATCCGACCGGCGATGACCGGATCCGCGCTCCGCCTCGCGCTCGTCGTCCGCCCGGCGGCGCTGGGGCTCGGGCTCGGGGCGATCCCGCTGATCCCGGACGGCGACACCGCGCGCGAGCTCGCGGAGAAGGAGCTGGCCAAGCCCGAATACCAGGCCGCGAAGCCGACGCTCATCGATCAGTGGGCGCGTGCCGTGGTCGACTTCCTCATCGGTCTGTTCACCCCGCAGCACGCGGCGGGCCTCGGCCCCTGGGCGGCGATCGTGATCGGCATCGTCCTGGTCGCGGCGCTGATCGTCGTGCTGCTGATCTGGGGACGCCCGCGGCGGTCACGGACGCGCGCCGTGGGATCGGTGCTGCTCGGCTCCGCCGACGACCGCTCGGCCGCGCAGCTGCGCGCCGATGCCGACCGCGCCGCGCGCGACGAGGACTGGGCGGGCGCGATCGTGCTCCGGTACCGTGCGATCGCCCGGTCCCTGCTCGAGCGCGACCTCATCGCCCCCGCGCCCGGTGCGACCGCGCAGACCATCGCACGCGAGGCGGCGACGCCCTTCCCAGGCGAGCGCGAGGCGCTGCACGAGGCCGCCGTGGCGTTCGACGAGGTGCGCTATCTCGGCCGTGCCGGCACCGCGGAGAGGTACGGCGAGCTGGCCTGCACAGACGAAAAGGTGCGCGCCCTGCGACCGGCGCCGCTGCCAGAGGCGGTGCCCGCATGACCGCCGCCGCGTCCCCCGCCCCGCCGCGGGATCAGGCCGCTCCCGAAGCCGCGACGGAGGCGCCGGAGACGCTCGTGCGCATCCCGGGTCGGCTGCGGCGCGCGCTCGGCTGGAGCCTCGTGGTCGGACTCGTGCTCATCGCGGCGACCGCCGGACTGTTGCTCGGCGTACCGTCGGTCGCGCAGCGCGACAGCCTCGACCCGGGGCGCCCCGGTCCGGGCGGCATGCAGGCGCTCGCCCAGATCCTCCGGCAGCAGGGCGTGACCGTCGACGTGGTGCGCACCCGCGCCGAGGCCGAACGCCGGCTCGACGCCACCACCACGCTCGTGATGAGCGACCCCTACACGCTCAGCGACGCCGGCGTCACCGGGCTGCTCGACGCTGCGCACGACGTGGTGCTGGTCTCGCCGAGCGCACGGATGCTGCGGATGCTCGATCTCGGCCGCTACGCCTCCGGCCCCTCGCCTGCCACCGTTCGGGCCGAATGCGACGTGGCGGCCTTCGCGCACGTCGGCACGATCGCGCCGGGACAGCTGTTCGTCCCCTCTTCGGGCGTCACCGCCTGCTTCGGGGATGCCGCGGGCGCGGCGGTGCTGATCGCGGATGACGACCGCGGGCGTCGGGCGATCGTCGACGGCGTCGCACTGTTCACCAATGACCGGCTCGCCGAACGCGGGAACGCCGCGCTCGGCCTCGCGCTGCTCGGCGCGCAGCCGCACGTCATCTGGTACGTGCCGTCGTTCGACGACTCGGACCGCACCGACGTCGACGTGCCGAAGAGCCTCGCCGACCTCACGCCCGGCTGGGTGAGCCCCGTCGTCGCGCTCGGCATGATCACCGCCCTGCTCGCCGCCGTCTGGCGCGGGCGCCGGTTCGGACCGCTCGTCGCCGAGACCCTGCCGGTCACCGTGCGCGCCTCCGAGACGATGCTCGGCCGCGCCCGGCTCACGGCGAAGGCGGCCGATGCCGCGCATGCGGCGGAAGCGCTCCGCGCCGGCACGCTCGCCCGGCTCGCGCTCCGTCTCGGGCTCGCCGCCCGCGCCGACCCCGGTGCCGTCGCCGACGCCGCAGCGGACCGCATCAGAGCGGATCGGGCCGGCTGCCGCGCCCTGCTCGTCGGCCCCCTCCCCGGCACCGACGCCGAACTCGTGCCCTACGCCCGCCGACTCGCCGAGATCGAGACCGCGGTGGAGAACGCCGTCCGCATCGAAAGGAGCAGCCCGTGACCGATCATCCCGGCTACGACCCCACAGGATCCGCCCCGGGGTACCCCCCGGCACCCCCCGCTCCCCCGGCGACCCCCGCAGCGTCGCCGGCACCCGCCGCGCAGGCGCCACCCGCGTCGGAGACCACGACCGCCGCCGCGCCGTCGGCGGCGCCCGCGTCCGAGGACGCCGCGCTGCGCCAGGCCATGCAGCGTGTGCGCACCGAGGTGGACAAGGCCGTGGTCGGCCAGGCCGGCACCGTCACCGGGCTGCTGGTCGCACTGCTCGCCCGCGGGCATGTGCTGCTCGAGGGCGTGCCGGGCGTGGCGAAGACCCTCGTGGTGCGCTCGTTCTCCCGCGCGCTCGGACTCGACACGAAGCGTGTGCAGTTCACCCCCGACCTGATGCCGGGCGACGTCACCGGTTCGCTCGTCTACGACGCGCGAACCGGCGAGTTCGAGTTCCGCCGCGGACCGGTGTTCACCAACATCCTGCTCGCCGACGAGATCAACCGCACTCCGCCGAAGACCCAGGCGGCGCTGCTGGAGGCGATGGAGGAGCGCCAGGTCTCGTCCGACGGGGCGAGCATGCCGCTGCCGGATCCGTTCCTCGTCGCCGCCACGCAGAACCCGATCGAGCACGAGGGCACCTACTCCCTGCCGGAGGCCCAGCTCGACCGCTTCCTGATGAAGCTCGTCGTCGGCGTGCCGGAGCGCGACGCCGAGGTGTCGGTGCTGCGCCGCCACGCGGACGGCTTCTCCCCGCGTGAGCTCACGGATCTGCATCCGGTGGTCACGGCCGAGGAGATCCTCGCCGCGCAGCGCGCCGTCGGACGCGTGCAGGTGACCGACGACGTGCTGGGCTACGTGGTCGATCTCGCCCGCGCCACCCGGCAGTCCCCCTCTGTGCAGCTGGGCGCGAGCCCCCGCGCGTCGACCGCGCTGCTGGCCGCGGCGAAGGCGTGGGCGTGGCTCAACGGCTCCCGCGCGGTCACGCCGGATCACGTCCAGACCATGCTGATCCCGGTATGGCGGCACCGGCTGCAGCTGCGGCCTGACGCCGAGATGGAGGGCGTCTCCGCCGACGCCGTGCTGACCAGCGTCGTGCAGCAGACCCGTGTCCCGATCTGAGCCCGCGGAGAGCTGAGTGTTCCTCACCGGTCGCCTCGTCGTCGTCGCCGCGCTCGGCGTCGTCCCGCTCGTGCTGCTCGACGCCCTCGGGATCCCGCCGTGGTTCGTGCTGATCGGGTGGCTCGCGTTCTGCGCGGTGCTCATCGGCGTCGACGTGCTGCTGGCCGCACCGCTGCGCGCGCTGCGGATCACCCGCGAGGTGCCGAGCCGCGGCCGCCAGCTCGAGCCGGTGACGGCGACCGTGATCGTGCAGAACCTCGGCACCCGCCGGCTGCGCGGCCGGATCCGCGACGGCTGGCAGCCCACCGCCGATGCCGCCGAGCACGGAAGGGCGCGGCTGGACCTTCCCGCCGGCGAGCGGCGACGGCTGCCCATCGCGCTGCTGCCCCGACGCCGCGGCGAGCTGTCCAGCGAGTTCGTCGCCGTGCGCTCGACCGGACCACTGGGCGTCGCCGGCCGTCAGGGACGCCACCGCGTGCGCGGGGCGATCCGGATCCTGCCTCCGTTCACCTCCCGTCGGCACCTGCCCTCACGCCTGGCGCGCCTGCGCGAGCTCGACGGCAACACGAGCGTGCAGGTGCGCGGTCAGGGCACCGAGTTCGATTCGCTGCGCGAGTACGTGCGCGGCGACGACGTGCGCTCGATCGACTGGCGTGCCACGGCGCGCGCCGGGACCACCATGCTGCGCACCTGGCGGCCGGAGCGCGATCGGCACGTCGTGATCCTCATCGACACCGGGCGCACCTCGGCCGCCCGCGTCGGCGACGGCACCCGCCTCGACGCCGCCTACGAGTCCGCGCTGCTGCTGGCCGCGCTCGCGCAGCGCGCCGGCGACCATGTGCACCTGCTGCTGTTCGACCGCGCGGTGCGCGGACGGGTCAGCGGTGTCGAGGGACACGCCCTGCTGCCCGCGCTCTCGGACGCGATGGCCCCGGTGCATGCGCGGCTCGTCGACACCGACTGGGGTGCCGCGTTCGCCGCGATCCGCACGGTGACCACGCGGCCGTCACTGATCGTGGTGCTCACCGCGCAGGATGCGGTCGAGAGCGCTCGCTCCTTCCTCGGCGCGTTCCCCACCGTCTCCCGAGCGACGACGGTCCTGGTCGGATCCGCCACCGACGTCTCGATCGACGCTCTCGCCCGGGCTCGCGACTCCCGTGAGGACGTGTACCTCGCCGCGGCCGCCGAGCGCACCCTGGCCGACGCGGCCCGCGTCGCGGACGCGATCCGGAGGGCGGGCGCCGAGCCGCTCGCCGCGGATCCGGACGACCTCCCGCCGCGCATCGCGGATCGCTACCTCGAGCTCAAGGCGGCCGGGCGGCTCTGACCGTCCCACCCCGGCATACCGGCGGGTCCCCGGCGACACGCCCATCCCTCCTCCAGTTTCCTGAATGATTCAGAAAAAGCTACGGTGGAGGCATGGACACCTCGGCGATCCTCCGCACGGCGGGGCTGCGCGTCACGGTGCAGCGCATCGCGGTACTGCAGGCCCTGGCTCTCGCCCCGCACAGCCCCGCGG
>JAFDWP010000107.1 GCA_018268435.1 Actinomycetota bacterium | reverse complement strand
CGTCCCCGGCGCCGTCGCAGGCCTCGACCTGCGCGTGCCCGCGGGCTCCGCCCTCGTGCTGACGGGACGCGACGACGCGGTGCGCCGCACGGTGGCACTGGCCGTGGCCGGGCGCATCCCGGCGGAGGGACGCCTGCGCGTCGCCGGCCACCTGCTGCCGGCGCGTGCCGCCTGGGTGCGCGCCCATGTCGGCTGCGTGCTCGTGGAGGACGCGACGCGCGCGACGGCAGGATCCGCGGATCCGCTGCGCGAGCTGCGCGAGGCCCTGCGCGGCCGCACCACGCTCGTCGTGATCGACGGCGCCGACCGCCTCACGCTCGCGCAGAGCGAGCAGGCCTCGGCCATGCTCCGCGACGCCGCGGACCGCGGCCCGCTGGCCGTCGCCGCGACCACGGCGGACGCCCCCGCGACCCGGCGCCTGCTCGCCGACGCGGGCTGGACGGATCCGCGCACGCACGACCTCGACGCCCCGCCGCCGGCGATGCCCGAGTCCGCCGCATCGACCCCCACCGACCTCGACGAGGTGACCGCATGACCAACCGTCTGTCCGCGCTGATCGAGCGCGCGCGCTCGCACAAGCCGATCACGGCGCTCACGCTCATCGGTGTGCTCATCCTGCCCGCGATCCTGGGCGGCGTGCTCGTGGCCGCCCTGCAGGATCCCACCCAGCACCTCGACACGATGACCGCCGCGATCGTGAACGACGACGAGCCGGCGACCGTGGACGGGCAGCTCGCGCCGCTCGGCCGGCAGCTCTCCGCCGGGCTCGTGAAGGGGACCGGCTCGAAGGACGAGAACATCACCTGGGTGATCTCGAACTCCAAGGACGCCGCGGCGGGGCTCGCCGACGGCACCTACCAGGCGGTCGTGCGGATCCCGAAGGAGTTCTCGGCGGCGGCCGTCTCCGGCGGCAGCGCGATCCAGGATCCGGGCGCGTCGGCGAAGCAGGCGACCATCTCTGTCACGACCGCGCCGCAGGCGCGCGCGGCAGACGGCCTGATCGCGAACCAGATCGCCAGCACCGCCGCGGCCACCATGGGAGCGACGATCTCGAAGAGCACGCTGGAGAACGTGCTCGTCGGCTTCAGCACGCTGGGCGACAAGATCGGCCAGGCCGCCGACGGTGCGGACCAGCTCGCCGACGGCGCGAAGTCGGCCGCGAGCGGTGCCGCGGCGCTCCCCGACGGCGCGACGAAGCTCGCCGACGGCGCCGGGCAGCTCGCCGACGGCGCGACGCAGCTGTCCAGCGGGCTGAGCACGATCTCCTCGGGGATCACGTCCGCGCAGACCGGTGCGAACCAGGCCGGCGCAGGCCTCGCGCAGGGCGCCGATGCGCTCCAGGCGCAGGGGCTCGTGCCCTCGCCGCTCTTCGACGGCGCGAACGGCACCGCGCAGGCGACCGCCGGCGTGAGCACGGGCATCAGCGGTTTCGTGTCCAACCTGACGGCGTTGAGCAGCACGTGCGACGCGAAGGCGCAGCCGGCGTTCTGCGCGCAGCTCACCGCGATGGCGCAGGGTGCCACGGAACAGCTGGTGCCCGCGGCCGCGACGGCAGCGGACGCGGCGTCGCAGACCGCCGGGGGCCTGGCCCAGTTCAACACCGAGGCCAGCGGCACGCTGGCCGGCCAGTTCCGCACCGCAGCCGACGGCATCACCCAGCTCGCGGCCGGGCTCGGACAGCTGGCCGACGGCACCGCGCAGAGCGCGACCGGAGCGGACGGCCTCGCCGCGGGCGCCACCGGGCTGCAGTCCGGCGCGACCCAGCTCGCCGACGGCGCCTCACAGCTCTCCACCGGCGTCGGATCCCTGGCCACCGGCACGGCCGGGCTCGCCTCCGGACTGCACCAGGCCGCGGACTCGCTACCGCAGCGCACCCAGAGCCAGGCGTCGTCGCTGGCCGAGGTCGTCGCGGATCCGGTCGCCGCCGACACCTCCGGCGGCATGTTCGGTCCGACCGCGGTCCCGCTGCTGGCCGCCGTGGTGCTGTGGTTCGGCGGGCTCGCCTCGTTCCTGGTGATGCGGGCCTTCACCGCACGCGCGCTCACGTCGCGTCGCCCGTCGGCACTGCTCGCGCTGCGGGCGTTCGCCCCCGCGGCGGCGATCGGCGCCGGGCAGGGCCTGCTGGCGGCGCTCGTGGGGCAGATCATCGCGAACTACGACGCCGCGCGATGGTGGGGCTTCGCCGGTGTCGCGGTGCTGGCGGGCGTGGCGTTCGCCGCCGTGAACCAGGCCCTGGTCGCGGTGCTCGGCGGGATCGGACGCTGGATCTCCGCGGTCGTGGGCGTCGCCGCCCTCGGCGCGGGCATCATCTCGACCCTGCCCGGATGGCTCGCGACGATCGCCGGGTTCCTGCCCACCTCCCCCGCGGCCACCGCGCTGCTCGGAGGCGACGGCACGGGCTCCGCGATCGCGGCCCTCGTGGTGTGGACGGTGCTGGCGCTGCTCGCCACCACGCTGGCCGTGATCGCCCGCCGCACGACGAGCGCGAAGGCGGTTCTCGCCCTCGCGGCCTGACCCGGTCGACCCCGGGGCCACGTGCCCCGGGGGCGATCCGGCGCGACCGGACCGGGGACGCCCCGGATCACGCCGCGCGGGTCTCCTCCGGCGCGACGACCTTCGCGTCCTGCGCGGGGAACACGACCTTCTGGATGATGATGATCGCGCTCGCGGCG
>JAFDWP010000106.1 GCA_018268435.1 Actinomycetota bacterium | reverse complement strand
CGATCCGCCCCCGCGGCGGGTGATGTTCGTCTGAACGGTCAGAGGTCGGCGGAGGCGCCGTCCGCGTCCGCATGCGCGCGCAGCGCCGCCGCCATCTGCCGGACCGCCTGTTCGATGACGGGGCGGGGCGTGGCGAGGATGAAGCGCAGGAAGCCCTCCCCCGCCGCGCCGCAGGCGATGCCGTCGGTCATGGCAACCCCGGCATGCGTGCGGAAGAACTCGGCCGGGGATCCGTCGATGCCGAGCTCGCGCGCGTCCAGCCAGGCGATGTACGTGCCCTCGGGCGGGCGGTAGCCCATGCCCGGGATGTGCTCGGCGAGCAGGTCGCCCAGCAGCCGCCGGTTCCCGTCGAGGTAGTCGAGCGTCTCGGCGAGCCAGTCGCGCGCGTCGTCGAAGGCCGCGGTCGTCGCGACGACGCCGAGGTTCGCCGTGCCGTGCTCGGCCCAGGAGACCTCGGGGCGCTTCCAGGTCTCGACGTCGGCATCGTTCGTGAGGATCACCTGCGCGGCCTTGAGGCCGGGCAGGTTCCACGCCTTCGACGCGCTGGCCGCGGTGATGGTGTGCCCCGCCGTCACCGCGCTGATGCTCGCGTAGGGCACGTGCCGATGCGGCGCGAACACCAGGGGCGCGTGGATCTCGTCCGAGAACACCCGGGCGCCGTGCCGGTCGACGATCTCGGCGACCGCCTCCAGCTCGGCGCGCTCGAACACCCGGCCGAGGGGGTTGTACGGGTTGCACAGGATCAGCAGTCCGCCGCCGTCGGCCAGGGCACGGTCGATGCCCTCCAGGTCGTAGACGGCCCGGCCGTCCTGGATGAGCATCGGGACCTCGATGATCTCGCGGTCGTGCATCGCCGGGATCGTCAGGAACGGCATGTAGGCGGGGGTCGGCAGCACGATGGAAGACCCGGGGGCGGTGAAGAAGTCGATCGTGGCGCGCAGCGCCGTCAGCACGTCCGGCACCGGACGGATCCGCTGCGCCGGAACCTCCCAGCCGTAGCGGTCCTGCTGCCATCGCGCGGCCGCTTCGGACATGCGCTGCCGCACCGCCGCGGGGAGGTAGCCGGTCAGCCCGCCCTCGACGGCGTCGCGGACGGCGGCGGCAATCGCGGGTGCGATGGGGAAGTCCATCTCGGCGACGAACGCCCCGATCGCCTCCGGGAACACCGACCACTTCACGCTGCCGATCTCGCGCAGCCGGTCGATCCCGATCGTGTCCAGCTCCTCCGCCGTGCTCATGCGCCCGGTCCTCCCTCTCTCACGAACTCCGCCACGACCGGTGCGATGCTCGCACCGACCTCCGCGGGCGGGCGCTTGCGGCCCTTCACCTCGAACGAGTGCCCGCCGCCGTCGATCCACACGATCCGCGCATCCCGGCAGGACGCCACCGCCTCCTCGAGCTGCGTGAGGGGCTGCACGAACGGGTCGTTCGTGCCCTCCACGAACAGCTGCCGCTGCGGCACCGCGGGCAGATGCGCGACGCGCGGGCTCTCCGGCTTCCCCGGAGGGTGCAGCGGATATCCGAGGTAGGCGAGGCCGGAGACGTCCAGGCCGGCGTCCTCGGCCGCCGCCATCGACGCCATCCGGCCGCCGTACGACTTGCCGCAGGCGAACACGGGTCCGCGCCCGCGCGCACGGGCGGCCACGATCACGGCGCGCCAGGTCAGGACCGCATGCGCGGCCGGACCCGGCATCCGCCGGCCCGCCTCGGCGTATGGGAAGGCGAACCGCAGGGTGCGCAGCCCCGCGCCGCGCAGCGCGGCCGAGAAGCCGAGCAGGAACGGGTGGTCCATCCCCGCGCCGGCGCCGTGCGCGACCGCGACGAGCGGCGGGTCGGCGGCGGACGGCTCGTTCGACGGCGCGCCGAATGCTGCGGAGACCTCGACGGTCCCGGCCGCCAGCGGCACCGGGATCAGGAAGCGCTCCTCGGCCTGCGCGGTCATCGCGACGGGCCGTCACCCGTCGGGTGCTCGTCGTCGGCCGGTCGCTCGGAGTCGGCCGACGGCGGCGCCTCGGCGGGCGCTTCCGCCTCCGCGGCGGGCGCGGGCGCGGCGGTCGGCGCGGGCGCGGCCGGAGGCATCGGCGGACGCTCCGGGATCAGGCGTTCGCCGTAGCGCGGCGGCTCCTCGACACGCTCACCGTAGCGCGGCGGCTCGACGGAGGCCGACGACGCCGGCGCCGGATTCGCCGTCACGGCCGCGCCCAGCACCTGACGCGCCTTGCCGACCGACGCCGCCAGCACCGTCACCTCGTAGTGATCGGCCTTCAGCTGCATCACGCTCGCGTAGTCGCGGCGACGGCGCACGATCGAGTAGGTGATGAGGCTGAGGATCATGCCGATCGCGACGCCCACGAACAGGATCCCGATGAACGCCTGCATCGGCACCGCCGGGTTCCCGAGCACGAAGATCGCCGACAGGAAGAGTCCGATGAGCACGCCGTTGACTGCGCCGGACCTGGCCGCGTTGGCATAGCCGAGACGCCCGGTCACCCGCTCCACGGTCTGCACGCCCTTGCCGACGATCGCGATCGTCCGCGCGGGGATGTCGCCCGCGATCAGCCGTGACACGAGCTTCTGGGCAGCCTCGTACTCGGTGACGGAGGCGACCGTCTCGCCGATCTCGCCGGCGGGACCTGACGTGTTGAGCATGCTCATCGCACCATTGTTCCATGCGCCCGCCTGCGGCTCCCCGATGCCGTCACCCACCCGGGAACCGAGGGCGCAGGACACTACGCTGGAACCATGAGCACACAGCGGGTTTTCGTCGCGCGCCTGGCCGGGTGCGCCGTGTTCGACCCCGCCGGCGACCGGATCGGGAAAGTCCGAGATGTCGTCGTCGTGTATCGAAGTAGCGCGGCCCCGCGTGTGATCGGCCTGGTGTGCGAGATCCCCGGACGCCGTCAGGTGTTCCTGTCGATCGGACGGGTCGGCTCGATCAGCACGGGACAGGTCATCTCCTCCGGGTTGATGAACGTGCGCCGGTTCAAGCCCCGCAGCGGCGAGGTCCGCATCATGGCCGAGCTCATCGGCCGCCGGGTCGACTTCGCCGACGCCTCGGGCACGGCCGTGATCGAGGACGTCGCGATCGAGCCGAACCGGCTCGGCGAATGGTCGGTGAGCCAGCTCTTCCTGCGCAAGCCCAAGACCAGCGCCTCGCCGTTCGCGAAGGGGCCCACCACGTTCGCGGCCTGGAACGAGGTGCGCGAGCACCACCGTCCCGGAGAGGCGCAATCCGCCGAGCAGCTCGTGGCGACGTTCTCCGAGATGCATCCCGCCGACCTCGCGAACACCCTGCTCGATCTGCCGCAGCAGCGGCGCATCGAGGTCGCCGAGGAGCTCCCCGACGAGCGGCTCGCCGACGCCCTCGAGGAGATGCCCGAGGACGACCAGATGGACATCCTGGATCGACTGGGCGACGAGCGCGCCGCCGACATCCTCGACCAGATGGAGCCCGATGACGCCGCGGACCTGCTCGCGCAGCTCCCGCAGGGCCGCCTGGAGCACCTGCTCGAGCTGATGGAGCCGGAGGAGGCCGAGGATGTGCGCATGCTGCTGCGCTACAGCCCCGACACCGCCGGCGGCCTGATGACGCCCGAGCCGATCATCCTCTCCGCCGACGCGACCGTGGCCGAGGCGCTCGCGCTGATCCGCCGGCACGAGCTGCACCCCGCCCTCGCCGCCGCCGTGTTCGTCACGCTGCCGCCGTTCGAGACCCCCACCGGGCGTCTGCTCGGGGTCGTGCACTTCCAACGCATGCTGCGCTACCCGCCGCACGAGCGGCTCGGCGCGATCGTCGACGACACGCTCGAACCGGTGCCCGCCACGGCGTCCGCGGCGGAGGTGGCGCGCATGCTGGCCAGCTACGACCTCGTCTCGCTCCCGGTCGTGGATCAGGCGCACCGCCTCGTCGGGGCGATCAGCGTCGACGACGTGCTCGACTACCTGCTGCCCGACGACTGGCGCTCACATGACGCGGACGACCAGAACGGCTCAACGCCGTCCGTCTCGACGCAGGGAGCGGCCGGATGATGGCGAAGCAGGGCCGCCGGGGTCTGGATCTGCCCCGCGGCCGGTCCGGCATGCTCGGGCGCGGGACCTCCGCGGTCTCGAGCGACACGTTCGGGCGCTTCTCCGAGG
Source organism: Actinomycetota bacterium (assembly GCA_018268435.1). Lineage (GTDB taxonomy): Bacteria > Actinomycetota > Actinomycetes > Actinomycetales > Microbacteriaceae > Microbacterium. The sequence continues at coordinate 4,839 of JAFDWP010000106.1, read as the reverse complement.
CCTTCGCCCGCGCCATGGGCACCTCCGGCTTCCTCATCGGGATGAGCGTGTTCGTCGCGGTGTGGCTGTGGTGGAACATCGCCATGCCGCGGGAGTGGCAGTTCGACCCGGCCGCGACGAACTTCACGCTGCTCACCCTGATCCTGTCCCTGCAGGCCTCCTACGCCGCCCCCCTGATCCTGCTCGCGCAGAACCGCCAGGACGACCGCGACCGGGTGCAGATCGAGCAGGACCGCCAGCGCGCCGAGCGCAACCTCGCCGACACCGAGTACCTGGCGCGCGAGATCGTCGCGCTGCGCATGGCGCTCGAGGAGCGCTCGTCGCAGGGCGTCACCCGCGAGGTGCTGCGCGCCGAGCTCCGGGCGATGCTCGCCGAGCTCCGCGACGAGGATCCGGCGGAGCAAGCCCCGTGACCGACGCCGCCGACGCGGTCCGCCGCGCGGTCGGCGCGGTCACGGATCCCGAGCTGCGCCGGCCGCTCGCCGAGCTCGACATGCTCCGCGACATCACCGTGCAGGGCGGCGTCGCCCGCGTCGGCATCGCGCTCACCATCGTGGGCTGTCCCGCGGCGACCCGCATCGAGGCCGACGTGCGGGCGGCGGCCGCGGCCGTGCCCGGCATCGAGGCGGTCGAGGTCGAGGTCGGCGTGATGACGCCGGACGAGCGCCGTACGCTCACCGAGCGCCTGCGCGACGGCCGGGCGCCGCGGCAGATGCCGTTCGGACCCGACTCCCTCACCCGCGTGATCGCGGTCACGAGCGGCAAGGGCGGCGTGGGCAAGTCGTCGCTCACCGCGAACCTCGCGGTGGCGCTGGCCGCCCGCGGTCGCCGTGTCGGCTTGATCGACGCCGACGTGCACGGCTTCTCGATCCCGGGTCTGCTCGGCATCGCACCCGGCACGCAGCCCACCCGCATCGACGACCTCATGCTGCCGCCCGTCGCCCACGACGTGAAGGCGGTCTCGATCGGGATGTTCCTGCGCGAGGGCGAGTCCGTCGTGGCCTGGCGTGGCCCGATGCTGCACCGCACCGTGCAGCAGTTCCTCACCGACGTGTTCTTCGGTGATCTCGACGTGCTGCTGATCGACATGCCCCCCGGCACCGGGGACATCGCGATCACGCTGGGTCAGCTGCTGCCGCACGCCGAGGTGCTCGTGGTGACCACGCCCCAGGAGGCCGCCGCCGAGGTTGCGATCCGCAGCGGGCTGGTGGCACGCCAGACCGGTCAGCGCGTGATCGGCGTCGTGGAGAACATGTCGGCGCTCACCCTGCCCGACGGCAGCGCGCTCGACCTGTTCGGTTCCGGCGGCGGGCAGGCCGTGGCGGACGCCCTGTCGCAGGACGCGGATCCGGTCCCGCTGCTCGCCTCGGTGCCGCTGAGCCCGGCGCTGCGCACCGGCGGCGACGACGGCGTCCCCGTGGCGCTCGCGCATCCCGACGACCCCGCGGCGCGCGCGATCCTCGAGGTCGTCGACGCGATCGACCGGACGGGCCGCGGCCTCTCCGGTCGCCGACTGCCGTTCAGCCCGCGCTGACGCGTCCCCGCGCGGTGGGTCAGGTGGCCTCGCTGTCGTACGGCGGCAGCTCCTCGGCGGAGAAGACCTTGGGCGCGCGCGACACCGGTGCGGCGGACTCGCCGGCCGCGGACGCGGCGTTCATCGCGGTCGCCGTCGCCAGCAGCGCGGCGGCCGAACCCGCCGCGGCGGGCGCCGACTCGACGGGTGCCGCCGGCGCGGCAGGGCGCGGAGTCGCCGGGGTGTCATCCAGGAGCGCATCACGGATGATGCGCCGCGGATCGTACTGGCGCGGATCGAGTTTGCGCCAGTCCAGCTCGTCGATCTCCGGGCCGACCTCCTCGCGCATGCGGTCCTTGGCGCCGCGCAGGTAGTCGCCGGCCTTCTTGACCAGGCGCGCGAACGACTCCGCGTACCGCGGGAGCCGCTCCGGGCCCACGAGAAGGGCCGCGATCACGCCGATCACGAGAAGCTTCTCGATGGTGATGCCGAAGAACATGTCACAAGGGTACCGCCGCGCCTGGCCGCTTCGAACACGGTGTGCACCTACGCTGAGGAATCATGCGGCGCACTGAGCGACCGCCAGGGAGTCGAAGTGAGCGAGCAGGACGCCAACGCACGGTATGTACGTGAAGCCATCGTCGAACCCGACGAGATCGCGAGGGCCCGCGCGCACGCGGTCGAACTCGGCGCACAGCCGATCAGCGCGGCCGTGGGCGCGCAGATCGCGGTGATCGCCGCCGCGACCGGCGCGCGCTCGATCGTCGAGATCGGCACCGGAGCCGGGGTGTCCGGGCTGTGGCTGCTGCGCGGTGCGCCGAAGGCCGTGCTCACCTCGATCGACAACGAGCCGGAGCACCTCGCCGCGGCGCGCAGCGCCTTCCAGGACGCGCGGATCGCGCCCACCAGGGCGCGCTTCATCGCCGGCCGGGCGGCGGACGTGCTGCCGCGCATGAACGAGGCCGCCTACGACATCGTGCTGGTCGACGCGGATCCGGAGAACGTCATCGAATACGTCGAGCACGGTCTGCGGCTGATCCGCACCGGGGGCACCGTGCTCGTGCCGCGGGTGCTCGCCGGCGGACGCGTCGCGGATCCGGTGCAGCGCGATGACGTCACCGTCGCCTACCGCTCGCTCATCCAGGAGACCCAGCAGTCCCCCGCGGTGCTCGCGGCACTGAGCACCGTCGGCGAGGGGCTGCTCCAGCTCACCGGCATCTCGGCCTGACCTCGCCCCGAGGAATGACGAAAGGCCCGCATTCTGCGGGCCTTTCGTCGATCTGAAGATCTGGATCGTGCGGATCAGGCGGGGGCGACGACGCTGCTCAGAACGTCGTGAAGCTCCTTCGCCTCGGCGTCGTTGACGGAGACGACCAGGCGGCCGCCGCCCTCGAGCGGCACCCGCACGATGATCAGCCGGCCCTCCTTCACGGCCTCCATGGGTCCGTCGCCGGTCCTCGGCTTCATCGCTGCCATCGCGGTGCTCCCTTTCCTCGGTGGTCTACAGGATCCATATTAGTGGGTCCGGGGACACCGCTCACCGCGCCCCGTCGCCCCGCCGCGTCCTCGCCCGCGCTCAGGGCACGCGCCAGAACGTATCGGCGTACCCGTACACGTTCGCGATCCACACCCACTGCAGCGCCACGCCCACGAGCAGCACCGCACCGCGCAGCCACCAGGAGCGCCGCCAGCCGACCGCGCCCCAGAGCGGCGCGAGCGGGAACATCAGCCGCAGCGTGCTGGACTGCGGGAAGAACACCGCCAGCAGGTACAGCGCGTAGCTCGCCGCGTAGAGGCGGATCTCCGGCCCCAGTCGGCGCACGCCGCGCCCTGCGATCAGCGCTGCCGCGAACAGCACCACGAGCACCACCAGCACCACGATTCCGAGCCAGCCCGGCAGCCCCAGCAGCTTCGCCCAGTACGGCATCGCGGTGAGCCAGCCCTCGAACGGCGAGAACACCGCCTTCCCGTCCATCGGCATCCAGAACCCGCGCCAGCTCAGCTCGGTCTCCAGGTAGGCGTTCGGCACCCCCGTGGCGAGCCCGGCGATGACCTGCCAGGCGAAGCCGGCCCCGACCGCGACGACGCCGAGACCGAGGTAGTGCGCGACCTCGCGCCGGGTGAGCGGATCCGCCGCGCGTCGGAACCAGCGCAGCACGAGCATGAGGCCGAGCATCAGGGCGAAGGCGAGCACGCCGGGGCGGGTGAACCCCATGAGCACGATGAGCGGATACAGCCGCACATACCGGCGTCGGATCAGGGCGTCCAGCGCGAGCAGCAGGAACAGCATGTTCAGCACCTCGGCGTAGCCCACCTGGAACAGCGCACCCAGCGGGCCCGAGGCGAAGAACACGACGGTCCAGACGGCCGCCATCCGCCCGATCCTGCCCCGCATCATCCGGAACAGCACGAGGCAGCAGAGGTACCCCGCGACGAGCGTGACCAGCACAGCACCGAGGCCCCAGCTGCCGAACGGCCAGCCGACCGCCTGCGAGATCCAGGCGTAGATCGGAAGGAACGCCCAGGAGTTCTGCGTGATGTGGCCGTCCGGGCCGAGGGGCAGCGTGGTCGGATAGCCGTACACCGCGATGTACCAGTACCACTGGGCGTCCCAGCCGCTCACGAACGACGCGATCGTGGCGTGCGCGCCGAACCGCGACCCCGGGGCGCCGGACAGGCCGGTCGCCGCCAGCATCAGCGCGGTCGTGATCAGGCGCGCGCCGATGTAGATCGCGAGGATGCCCGCCCACGTCGAGGTGCGCGCGTAGGCGCGTGCCGCCTGGCGGGGAAGCGCCGCGAGCTCAGACACCGCTGAGCCAGGAGCGCAGACCCTGCTCGGTGGCCGTGATCTGCGCGATCGGGACCCTCTCGTCGTCGTGATGCGCGAGATGCGGGTCGCCGGGTCCGTAGTTGACCGCGGGGATGCCCAGCGCAGAGAAGCGCGCGACGTCGGTCCAGCCGTACTTCGGCTTGGGCGTCGCTCCGACGGCCGCGACGAACGCCTGCGCGATCGGCGCATCCAGGCCGGGGCGCGCGCCCTCGGCGATGTCCGTGATCTCCAGGGCGAAGCCGGCGAACACGTTGCGCACATGGGCTTCGGCGTCGGCCGCGGACTTGCTCGGCGCGAACCGGTAGTTCACCTCGACCTCGCACCGATCGGGGATGACGTTGCCGGCGATCCCGCCGCTGATGCGCACCGCATTGAGCCCCTCGCGGTACTCCAGCCCGTCGACCGTGATCTCGCGCGGACGGTACTCGGCCAGGCGGGCGAGGATCGGAGCCGCCCGATGGATCGCGTTCTCGCCGATCCATGCGCGCGCGGAGTG
>JAFDWP010000105.1 GCA_018268435.1 Actinomycetota bacterium | reverse complement strand
GGCTACAAGGAGAACGGCACGACCACGACGCCGTTCGACATGGTCATGCTCAACGACCTCGACCGGTACCAGCTCGCGATCGACGCGATCGATCGCGTGCCCGGCCTCGCGCAGCGTTGCGCCGGGCTGCGGCAGGAGCTGCAGGACGCCAGGATGCGCGCCCGCGCCTACACCCGCGCGCATGGCGAGGACATCCCCGAGGTGGCACGGTGGAGCTGGAGTCGTGCCCGCTGAGCGGACCCCCGACGCGACGACGGACGCGACGCCGGACGCGACGACGGACGCGGCGACGCCGGGCGCGATCGCGCCCCGCGGGGCGGTCGCGGATCCGCTGAGCGCGGTGCGCCGGTGCGCGGCGGAGGACGCGGCCCGGGTGCTGGCGGATCTCGGATCCGACGCGGCCGGGCTGAGCGCCGCGCAGGCGGCGGAGCGGCTGCTGCGGGACGGGCCGAACGCGATCCACGGGCACCGCGCCCGGCCGTGGCGGGTGCTCGGGCGGCAGCTGCGCAGCCCCATCGTGCTGATGCTGTTCGGCACCGCGATCGTCGCCGGGTTCGTCGGCGACCTGACCGACGCCGTGGTCATCGGCGTGATCCTGCTGATCAGCGTGGGTCTCGGCTTCGTCAACGAGTACCGCGCCGAGCGCGCCGCCGACGCCATGCACGACCGCCTGCGGCACACCGCGATCGTGCGCCGCGACGGGGCCGCCCTGCGCGTCGACGTGACCGAGCTCGTCGTCGGCGATGTGGTCGCGCTCTCGGTGGGGGCGGTGGTGCCGGCGGATCTGCGCCTCCTGCACACCGAGGGTCTGGAGTGCGACGAGAGCATCCTCACCGGCGAGGCGCTGCCGGCGGCCAAGGGGGTCGCGCCCGTGCCGGCGGGCACCGGCGTCGGCGACCTCACCTGCTGCGCGCTCATGGGGACGGTCGTGCATGCGGGCACCGGCGCCGGTGTCGTGGTGGCGACGGGCGCCGGGGCCGAGTTCGGGCGGATCGCCGCGGGACTCGCCGCGCAGGAGCCGCAGACCGAGTTCCAGCGCGGCCTGGGGCGCTTCTCCACGTTCCTGCTGATCGTGGCGCTCGTGCTCACCTCGACGATCTTCGTGATCGCCGTGCTGCTGGGCCGCCCGCTGATCGAGTCGCTGCTGTTCTCCCTGGCGATCGCGGTGGGGATCACCCCGCAGCTGCTGCCCGCGGTGGTCAGCACGAGCCTCGCTGCGGGGTCGCGGGCGATGGCGCGGCGGCGCGTGCTCGTGAAGCGCATGGTGTGCATCGAGGACCTGGGCGACCTCGACCTGCTGGTCACCGACAAGACCGGCACGCTGACCACCGGGCAGATCGCATTCGCGCGGGCCGAGCCGGTCGCGGGCGGCACCGCGCAGAGCCTGATCGAGCGCGGGCTGCTGGCCTCCGATGCCGACCTGGCCGCGCCGTCCCCGGTCGGTCTCAACGCCCTCGACGCCGCACTGCTCGCCGCGCCGACGGACCTCGGTGCGCTCGCCGCGTGGCGGCGGCGGGACGCGGTGCCCTTCGATCACGAGCGGCGCACGACCACCGTGCTCGTCGCGCGCGACGGGGCGGATCCGCTGGTCGTGGTGAAGGGATCCGCGGAGTCGGTGATGCCGCTCTGCGCGGACGTGCCGGCCGATGCCGCGGCCACGCTGGACGCGCTGTACCGCGACGGGTTCCGCGTGGTCGCCGTCGCGGCCCGCTCCGCACCCGGCGCGGAGTCGCTCGCGCCGGGCCTCGCCGAGGGCCTCGCCCTGGACGGCTTCCTCGTGTTCAGCGACGCGGTCAAGCCCGGGGCGCAGGCCTCGCTGGAGCGGCTCGCGGGGCTGGGGGTCGCGGTGAAGGTGTGCACGGGGGACGGCGCCGTGGTCGCCGCCCGCACCTGCGCCGACCTGGGCATGACGGTGCAGGGGGTGCTCACCGGGGCCGAGGTCGACGCCCTCGACGACGCGGGGCTCATCGAGGCGGCCGAGCGCACCACGATCTTCGCCCGGGTCTCGCCCGAGCAGAAGGCGCGCATCGTGCGGGCGCTGCGCCGGCACGGCCGTGCCGTGGGCTTCCTCGGCGACGGCGTGAACGACGCGCTGGCGCTGCACGGAGCCGACATCGGCATCTCCGTGGATTCCGCCGTCGACGTCGCCAAGGACGCGGCGGACGTGCTGCTGCTGGACAAGGACCTCGACGTGCTGGCCGACGGGGTGACCGAGGGGCGGCGCATCTTCGCGAACACGATCAAGTACGTGATGATGGGCACGTCCAGCAACTTCGGCAACATGTTCAGCGCCTCGGCCGCGTCGATCATCCTGCCGTTCCTGCCAATGCTGCCCGGGCAGATCCTGCTCAACAACCTGCTCTACGACGCCAGCCAGCTCGTGATCCCGGCCGACCGGGTGGATCCCGAGCAGCTGCGCGCCCCGTCGCACGGGGACATCGCCGCCGTGCGTCGGTTCATGCTGCTGTTCGGGCCGATCTCGTCGCTGTTCGACTTCGCCACCTTCGGCCTGATGCTGTTCGTGTTCCACGCGGGGGCCCCCGAGTTCCGCTCCGGCTGGTTCATCGAGTCGATCGCCACGCAGACGCTCATCGTGTTCGCGATCCGCACCCGCCGGGTGCCGTTCACCCGCAGCCGTCCGGCGCCGGTGCTCGTGGTCACCGTGCTCGCAGCGATCCTGATCGGCACGGCGCTGCCCTACACCCCGGTGAACGGGCTGCTCGGATTCACTCCGCTGCCCGCGCCGTTCTTCCTCGCGCTCGTCGGCATGCTGATCGTCTACCTGGTGCTGGTCGAGCTCGCGAAGCTCTGGTACTTCCGGCGGGCGGGGGCGCTGCCCGCACCGGCTCGCGTGCCGCACCGGCCGGCCCGGCGCGTGCTGCGCCGCGCGGCCCGGTTCACCGTGCGCTCGCCGCGGTGACGTCCCGCGGCCATGGGACTTTCGGCCTGTACGCGGATGCGGGGCCGCACCATGATCGGGGTATGGACACCGAAGAGGGCCGAGAGCCGACACGGGCTCTCACGGAGAGCGAGTGCTGGGAGCGGATCCAGGCGGCGCCCTACGGACGCATCGCCGTCGCCGCCGCCGACGAGATCGATGTCTTCCCGATCAACCACGCCGTGCTCGACGGGACGATCGTGTTCCGCACGGCGCCGGGGGCGAAGCTGCTCGAGCTCACGATCCGGCACCGCGTCGTGTTCGAGGTCGACGGAGCCGATGACCGCGAGGCCTTCAGCGTGGTCGTGAAGGGCGCCGCGGAGGAGTTCGACCGCGACGACGAGACGCTCGCGGCCGAGCTCACCGGGGTGACCCCGTGGGCGCCGGAGCCCAAGGACCGCTGGGTGCGGATCCGCCCGTCGGCCGTGACCGGACGGATCTTCGGCCGGGCCTGATCCGCACCGACCCACGCCGGACGGTCCTCGGCCGCCCGGCGTTCGTCGCGCCCGCCGGCGGGTGCGCTCCTGCTCCTGTAACGAGGTGTTCACACCGCATGCACGCGGCGAAACGCCCTCGAAACACAGCGCGCGTCGAGGCGAAACGCAACGGTGTCAGGCTGACGCCACCCGACGCTGCAGGAGCGTTCTGACTGAGAGGAGCGGACCCATGGATCAGGGGAACACCGCCTTCGTTTTGATCTGCGCGGCCCTCGTGCTGCTGATGACCCCGGGACTGGCCTTCTTCTACGGCGGCCTCGTCAAGGCGAAGAGCGTCATCAGCATGATGATGCTGAGCTTCGGCGCCATCGGTCTCATCGGCGTGCTGTGGGTGATCTACGGCTACGCGATCGCCTTCCCGGGCAACCACGGAACGATCGCCCCGTGGACGATCGACTGGTCCTCGATCGGGCTGTCGAACCTGCTCGAGGTTCCGCAGGGCGCCGCGTATCCGCCGCTCGCCTTCGTCGCCTTCCAGGCCACGTTCGCGATCATCACCGTCGCGCTCATCTCCGGCGCGATCGCGGACCGGGCGAAATTCGGATCCTGGATGATCTTCGCGGGCATCTGGGCGACCGTCGTGTACTTCCCGGTCGCAAGCTGGGTGTTCAACTTCGGCCTGAACAAGGACGGCTCGTTCGCCTACGGCGGCTGGGTCACGCACGGCCTGCAGAGCCTGCTCGGCGTCGGTGCGATCGACTTCGCCGGCGGCACCGCGGTGCACATCAACGCGGGCGCCGCGGCGCTCGCCCTGGCGCTCGTGCTCGGCAAGCGGCTCGGCTTCCAGAAGGGCGCCGACGTGCCGCACAACCCGCCGTTCGTGCTGCTCGGCGCAGGACTGCTGTGGTTCGGCTGGTTCGGCTTCAACGCCGGATCGGAGCTGGCCGCCGACGGCACCGCGGCGGTCGCGTTCGTCAACACCATCGCCGCCCCGGCCGCCGCGCTGCTGAGCTGGCTCGTGATGGAGAAGATCCGCAGCGGCAAGCCCACGTCGGTCGGAGCCGCCTCGGGAGCGGTCGCGGGCCTCGTTGCGATCACCCCGGCGTGCGCCTCGCTCACGCCGATCTGGGCGGTCGTGCTGGGCCTGCTCGCCGGTGCCGTCTGCCAGCTCGCGATCGACCTGAAGTTCACGCTCGGCTTCGACGACTCCCTCGACGTGGTCGGCATCCACCTGGTCGGCGGCATCATCGGCACGCTGTACCTCGGCGTCTTCGCCAACGGCACGGGCCTGATCTACAGCGGCAGCCTCGCGCAGCTCGCCGCGCAGGCGCTCGCCGCCGGGGCCGTGCTGGTGTACTCCTTCACCCTCGCCTACGGGATCGGATTCGCGATCGAGAAGACGCTCGGCTTCCGGGTCAAGGACGAAGACGAGATCGCGGGCCTCGACACCGTGGTGCACGGCGAAGAGGGCTACGTCCTCACGGGTGCACGGGCCTGAGCCGATGACCGCGACGACCTTCGCCCCGGGGCCGGCTCCGACCAGGCTCACGCGCCTGCGGGACCTGCCCCGGCGGGGGCTCGTCACGGGCGGCGGGCACGTGCGCGAGATCTGCGGCCGGTGGGGCGTGAACGGCGAGCTGCACTGGATGCTGCAGCTCGTCGAGCTGCGCGGGCCGGAGGGGATCCTGCATCTGCCGCCGGATGCCGCGCACGTGCTCGCCGGCATCGGCGGCCCGCAGGTGGGTGTCGGCCCGGAGGCCGCGGTCGGGCTGCGCAAGGAGCGGGTCATGCACTACGCCGGGACCTTCCTGGAGCTGCGCCGCCCCCAGCTGCGTGCGGCGGAGCTGAGCCGCGTGCTCGTGCTGTCGTCGGTGCGGGCGCGGGCGACGACCGCGCTGGTGTTCTCCGATCTGCACGGCCCAGCCCGCCTTCCCGCCGGGGTGCGCGCGATGGTGGTGCGCTCGGGCAGGGTGAGCACGGGCGGCAGCACGGCGGCGGCGATGGAGGCGCTGGTGCTGCCGGACGCGACCGGCGGCGACGATGCGGGCGCGTCCGGGCCCGTGGCGGTCGCCGAGGACGCCAGGGTCCTCCTGGTCGTCGGCTGACGCGGCCGTGCCGGGGCCGGCGGGTCGAGCCGGGTCAGGGGGCGCGGCGCAGCACCCGGCGCCAGATCGCGACGAGCATCGCGCCGAACGTGAGCAGCCACGCGGCCATCGCGATCCAGACCTCGCCGAATCCGATCGCGTGCACGATCGGCAGGTGGTCGACGTCGCCCAGGAACTGGGATCCCACCCCGTACATGCCCAGGGGGAACACGATGCTCCACTGCGTCGGCTCGTAGCGCAGCGGCACGCGGTGGCGCACATGCTTCCACCACCCGGCCATGAGCAGGGGAGGGATCAGCCAGGTGCCGAACGCCCAGAAGAACACCGCGGCGCCGGCGATCAGGCCGCGCGTCGCGTCGACCATGGGCGCATCCGCCATCTCCACGATGCGCGCCCCCGCGACCACCGTGATGGCCGTGGCGCCCATGGCCACCCAGTACGGCGGGGTCAGATCCTCCGGGTGGAACGGATAGGCGAGCATCCGCACGCCGACGAAGACCCCGACCGCGCAGTACAGGAACGTGCCCACCGACCAGGAGAACACGGCGAGCAGCGCCACCCAGGTCCGCGCCCCCGGCAGCAGAGGTTCGAGCCCGGCGGCGAGCACCGCGATGGACTGGCTGGCCACGGCCCAGATGAACCAGGTGCCGTTCGCGGTGCTCAGCGCGGTGGCGCGGCGCTCGCCCAGCACGGCGGTCCAGGGCACGGTGTATCCGAGCACGATCCACGCCAGCACCCCGACCAGCAGCAGGACGATCGAGATCACGGGCAGGCCGTCCGCGCCGATCCGGGTGCCGAGCACGCACGTCGCCGCGACGAACGTGAAGAAGCCGAACGCCCGGGCCGGATCCGCGAAGTCCGCCGCCATCGCGTGACGGTGCCGGATCGCGCGCACCACGTTCACCGCGACGAGGACGACGTAGCCCGTGATCGCGATCCCGAGCAGGAGCTGCGAGGCGACGGGGACGCCCACGGTGCGCATCGCGACGGACAGGATCCCGGTCGCCATGACGAAGGCGAAGTAGCCCGGCGTGAGGTCGCGCACGGCGGCGTCCAGACGGTGCCGGAGCAGCGAGGGCACGGTCAGCCGATGAACGTGATGAGGATGCGCGACGGCTCCAGGGCGAGCACCTCGTGCCGCACCCCGCCGGGCACGTGCAGGATCGCGCCGGGCACGAGCTCGTGCACGTCCGCGCCGACCGTGAAGCGCACGCGCCCGGCGAGCGCCTGCACGAGGATCTGCGTCGGGGCGACGTGCTCGGCGAGCACCGCGCCGTCGTCGAAGGCGAGGTGGCGCAGCCGGAAGCCCTCGCCGTCGTAGAGCCGGTCGGGGCTGACCCGGCCGGGGCGGAACGGGTTGCGGGCGGTGAGGTCGTCGAGGTCGCGCGAGATCAGCGTCGAGGATCCGGGGGCGGAATCAGCAGGCATCGGGTTCCTCCAGACAGTCGTCGTCGTCGCCAGCGTAGTCCTCAGAGCACCTGCGTGAGCTTGTCGGGATTGCACACCTGCCGCAACCCGTGGATGAGGCCGTCGTCGCCGAACTCGATCGTGAGCACATCGGTGCGGCCGGAGTGGGTGAGGGCGACGGCGGGTTCGCCGTTGACGTCGATCAGCGCGGCGCCGAACGGCACTGTCGGGTCGGCGGTGGCCTTCTGCAGCACTCCCGCGAAGAACCTCCGCACATGGTCGGCGCCGAAGATCGGGTTGCGCGCCGCGCGCACCTTCCCGCCGCCGTCGCTCCACAGGATGGCGTCGTCGGCGAGCAGGGTGAGCACGCCCGTGATGTCGCCCGTCTCCACGGCCGCGAGCAGCGCCGCCAGCACCGCGGGGTCGGCCGGGCGCCTTCGGGCGGGATCCTCGTCGAGACGCAGCCGGCGCTCGCCGCGCGAGATGAGCTGCCGCACGGCGGTCGGGCTCTTCTCCAGCATCCGCCCGATCTCCACGGCCGACATCCCGAACGCCCGGTGCAGCACGACGGCCGCCCGGGCATCGGGTGCGAGCTGCTCCGCCATGTGCAGCAGCGCCAGCGAGAGCAGCTCGCGGTCGGCCACCGCGTCCTCGGGGAGGCGGGAGGTGGCGACCGGCTCCGGCAGCCAGGGGCCGATGTACTCCTCCCGCACGGCGGCCAGCGCGCGCACCCGGTCGATCGAGCGGCGCACGCACACGGTCGTCAGCCAGGCCGGCCAGGAGTGCACGGGGATCCCGGCGGGGGAGCCCGGGTGGGATCCCTCGGCCCGCTCCCGCTGCAGGGCGTCGATCGCGACCTCCGACACGACGTCCTCGGCGTGGCCGTAGTCGCCGAGCATGCGGTAGGCGATGCCGATCAGGCGCCCGCGCTCCGCCTGCCACGCGTGCGCGGCGGGCGAGGCGAGGGTCATGGCCTCACGGTACCGCCCGGGATCCGGCACCGCTCAGACGATCGGGTGCTTGTCGTCGATCGGCGGCACCATCTCGGTCGCGATGGCCACGCGGTTCCACACGTTGATGGTGCAGATCGCCAGCAGGATCCCGCCCAGCTCGCCCTCGTCGAAGTGCTGCGCCGCCGCCTCCCAGATCTCATCCGTCACGGTCTCCGGGCCCAGCCGCGTGACGGCGTCGGTGAGGGCCAGCACCGCCAGCTCCCGCTCCTCGAAGAAGGCCTTCGCGTGCTGCCAGGCGCCGACCGCGTGCAGCGTGCGCTGCGGGATCCCGATCTTCGCGCCGTCGGTGGCGTGCATGTCGACGCAGAAGCCGCACCCGTTCAGGATCGAGGCGCGCAGCTTGATCAGCTCGTACAGCCTCGGTTCCACGCTCTTGCGGGAGTACGCCTCCAAGCCGAGCACCGCGGCATAGCCGAGCTTGTTGGTGCGCGTCATGTCGATCCTGGTCATCATCGTTCCTCTCCTGCCGCCGCCGGCGGCTTCGCGACGGTCGTGCGGCTCTCATCGGGATGTCGGATCCCGGCCCCGAAGTGTGACAAGACTGCGACGATCTGCACACGATGCGACGATCGGCACACGTGTTGACGTGGATCCGTGTGCGGATCGTCGCGGGATGTGCAGATCGTCGCGGTGCGAGCGGGCCGGTAGCGGGCGGGCGGGATCCGGCGTGGGCGGATCCGGGACCGAGAGCGGGGCGGCGGGTGGGGGTGTCGGATCCCCGGCGTACGATCGCGGCGTGACCTTCTCCGGTTCGATCGCGACGCCCGTCGGCACGGTCGTGGTGCACAGTGACGGCCGGGCGATCCGGCGGGTCGCCTGGCCGCGGCCGGGGCGTTCCGCGCCGGAGGATCCGGGCACGCCCCGGGATCCGCTGCTCGCCGAGGCGCTCGCGCAGCTCGCGGACTACTTCGCCGGGGAGCGCACGGCGTTCGACCTGCCGTTCGACCTCGGCCCGCAGCCCGACGTCACGCGTGCGGTGCTGCAGACCCTCGTCGACACGGTCCGGCACGGCGAGACCGTGACCTACGGGGAACTCGCCGAACGCAGCGGCACGGCGGTGCCCGCGCGCGGGATCGGATCCATCATGGGTGCGAATCCGATCCCGATCATCGTGCCGTGCCACCGGGTGGTCGCGAGCGACGGCCTCGGCGGCTACTCCGGAGGCGCCCCCGGCGCGGGACTTCTCACGAAGCGGTGGCTGCTCGAGCACGAGGGGGCGCTGCCGGCGGCCCTGTTCTGACGCCGGATCCGGGGGCTGCGGCTCAGCCGCGACCGAACAGCGCACCGCCGTTGACCTGGATGATCTGACCCGTGGTCCAGCCGCCCTCGGGGCCGGCGAGGTACGCCACGGCGCCCGCGACCTCGTCCGGGGTGCCGGCGCGGTTCATCGGCACCTGCGCGAGGCGCGAGGCCGCGATCTCCGGCGTGCGGCGGCCGTCCCAGAAGCCGGTGTCGGGCACGTAGCCCGGCGCGACGGCGTTGACCGTCACACCCTCGGCGGCGAGGTCGGCGGCGAGACCCATCATCCAGCCGTGGATCGCGGCCTTCGCGGCGCCGTAGCCGTTCGCCCCGCGCAGCGCCGCGATCGAGCTGATCGAGATGATCCGTCCGCCCGGCCGGGTGATGCGCGGCAGCAGCGCCTCCGTGAGCAGCACCGCGGTGAGCACGTTCAGCCGGAGATTCGCCTCATAGTTCGCGGCGATGCCGGCGAGGCCCTCGCCGCGGTCCAGCACGTTGCCGCCGGCGTTGTTCAGCAGCACGTCGACGGGGCCCTCGATCTCGGCGGCGGC
>JAFDWP010000104.1 GCA_018268435.1 Actinomycetota bacterium | reverse complement strand
TGGCCTTGGCGATGGCGGCCTCGGAGGAGGGCTTCGCAGAGGGCTGGTCGGCTTCGATCCAGGCGCGGATCGCCTTGGCGAGCTTCTTGCGGTCGCTGTTCGCCGCACCGAGTTCTTCCAGCTTGGTGAGCGGGATCTCCGGCTCTTCACCACGTGTGCCGTGGATGCCGAGGACCACTTCGGGCGCAACGGTTGCGGTGTAGCCGAGCAGGCCCTCGTACATGTAGCCGATCTGCTCGACGTCGATGTCGCGGAATGAGATGCGGCGGGCCTCGCCCTTGATCTCGGCGACCTGCACCGCACGAAGGACGTGTAGCATCACGCGGTCCGAGACAGTCACGCCGAGGGTACCGAGTTCGTTCGTCGCAGTCAGGAACGGGAATCGAGCCGCGTCGAACAGCGAGCCGCCGTAGGCGGGCATGCGCAGGTTCTCGAAGGTCGCGCCGCGGTAGAGGGCGTTGCTTGTGGCCAGCAGCCGGTGCCAGGTGAGGGAGGTAGCATCGAGGGCTTCTTCACTCTCGGCAGACTCGCGAGCGATGAGGTGGTCGAGTTCGCCGGCGATGCCGTAGCCCTGGTCGAACAGTTCGCCCTGCGGCAATAGCCCTCGCTCTTCGGCGAAGAGCAGGAAGACCACGCGCATCATCACGGTGACGGCAGCCTCGTAGCTGTCGTGCGGGCGGTCCGGGAGCGGGTCCGGCAAACTGCGTTGCTTCGCATCGGCCGCGGACTCGGAGAAGGACTGGATGAGCAACTCGACCGCGCGGCGCACCTGGGCACCCAGCGCCTCGGTGATCTCCTCTGCGGCGGCGACGGACTCCTCGAAGAGAACCGGAAGCCGCTCGGCGGGATCACCGCCGACGAGGTACTGGCGTCCGATCAGGGTCAGGAACGCGTCGCGAGTGCGGGGTTCTTCGGTCCAGGTGAGCGCGTCGACGATGCCGGAGGCTGCCATGGCGTTCTCGCGTGCGCAGACGAGCCCCCACCAGCGGCCGTCGGTGACGA
Source organism: Actinomycetota bacterium (assembly GCA_018268435.1). GTDB lineage: Bacteria > Actinomycetota > Actinomycetes > Actinomycetales > Microbacteriaceae > Microbacterium. The sequence goes on along the minus strand of JAFDWP010000104.1, from coordinate 13,201 downwards.
CTCCGATCGGCACACTGCTTTCGCGCAGCATCGCTTCGACGCGATCCACGGGGTTCGCCGCCCACAGGTCGCCCGGGACTTCCCGGAGCGAGTCGACCGGGTCGATGACGTGCACAATCGCACCGACACTGTCGTCGCCGTCGAGAGACGCCTGCGCGCGGACGGTCACCGCACGGTTTGGCGACTGCGCGGCAACACCCGCGACGTCACCCCATGTGAGTGATTACCCCCATCCCGCGACGTCACGCAGCACGGTCTCGACCCACGTGTCGCGGGCGGAGCGATAAGTGTCCAGAGTGGTTTCGGACGCGGCGCTGCGGTCGTAGCGCTCCCACGCGGACTCAAAGTCCTTATGTGCGTCGGACAGCGCGGCCTTGCGGGCCGCCGCAAGCTGCGGCATCCCTTCGGGCCAGACGCGCTTGAGCGGTGGGATGGCGAGGAATGGGCCCTCGGTATCGACCAGTTCGAGCCAGGCGCGGTGTAGATCTGCCGCGCTCTGTGCGGGGCGGTTGCGTACGGGGCAGCGTGCCATCAGTCGCGCCACCCTTCAGCGTCGTTGCGGGTGAGCGCGAAGACCACGGCGGTGGCGGTCGTGTGGGGTTTCACGTCGGCGTACCTGTCCCTGATCGCGGTAATCTCGCGTGCTTCTTCGTCATCGAGCTCGTCGAGGCGGCGTTGCATCGCCTCACGGTCGCGTCGCCACTGGCGCTCCTGATCGGCGTCGGTGAACAGCTGCCCCTGCGCGTCGGCCTCCTCTGCGCGCAGCCGCGCGAGGGAGTCGCGAAGGTTCGCCCGGAACGCGGCGAAGATGTCCCGTGCGCGTTGCACGTCGGCGGCCTCGCGTCGCTGGAGCTGATCGGTCACCTGGGCCTGCTTGCGCTCCGCGCGCGCTCGCATGGACTCCTCCAGGCGGAGTCGGAGCGGCGCGTCGGGCACATTCCACAAGTCGCAGAGCTGGTTGCGCACGCGATCGTCGGCGAGGGTCAAATCTTCCTGGTCAAGGGCGGTGTCGAGTGCGGCCTCCGCTCGTTCCTCCGCCATCGCGCGCCGCCCGTGGAGGCGGACACCCGCGAGGAACACCTCTTCGTGGAGTCGGACGCCCCCACGGCCGACGAGCACCATTCGCGTGACTGCTGCGACGAACGACTCCTCAAGGTCGTCGACGACGACCGCGGTCACACGGCGCAGCATGGAATCGATGCTCCACAGCGAGCGCCGCAGCAGGCGCTGCGCCTTCTGGACGATCGGGTGCCCGAGATGCACGTACACCAGGTCAGCTCGGCCGTAGGCGGCGTCTGGGGCGAAGGTGATCGGTCGAAGCACACCCGGGTCGAGCCGGGTGTCGAGGCCGCGCAACGTGTCACGCCACCCGGAAGTGAGGCTCGGCACGGTGAAGACCTCGGCATCGGTGTCCTGGGCGAAGTCGTAGTTCGGGACGAGCGGCGACTGGTGGTTGATCCGCAGGGCGGTATCGACGACACGGCGCAGATTCGCCGGATCAAGGTGCATCTCGGTGCGGGACGCGTCGTAGCCCTGTTCTAGCTGAGTCAGGCGGGCGTTGAGTTCCATGCCACCGGCCAACGCCTGGTTGATCACTTCGTTGGTGTCCACGCCCTTCGACGTAGCCTTCGCCGTGGCACGCTTGCCGAAGTGGCCCTGTATCTCCGCGCCGACGACCTGGTTGGCCGAGCCGAGGTCGTACTCCACCTGAGCGATCTTGCGGGCGATGATCTCCATGAACCGCAGATCCGAGCCGTAGATCGAGGACTCCTGCTCGGGCACGAAGTGGTAGACCTCCGGCTGCTGGGTCTGGCCGTAGCGGTCGATGCGACCGATGCGCTGCTCCAGGCGCGACGGATTGAACGGGATGTCGAAGTTCACCAGCCGATGGCAGTAGGTCTGAAGGTCGATGCCCTCACCCGCGGCGTCCGTGGCGAGCAGCACCCGCACCGGCTCCTTGGACGGGTCTGCGGTGAACTGGGAGCGGATGTACTCGCGGTCTTCAGATGGAGTCGAGCCCTGGATGACCGCCAGGCGGTCGTCGTTGTACCCTCTCTGCCGCAACACGCGCGTCAGCCACTCGACCGTATCGGCATACTCGGTGAACACCACGACACGCGCGTTCGACCAGAGCTTGCCATCAGGGCGGCATACGGCATCAAGGAACTGGATCAGCTCATCGAGGCGGGAGTCGGCGCGACTCTCATAACCCAGGCCCCAGTTCGCCAGGGTCTCAAGCTGTCCCGGCTCGGCAGCGCTGAGCGGATCAGACTCCTTGGACTCACGGAGCTTCTCCGACTCATCCTGCTCCCAGAGACCCTCTTCCTCGTCAGCCTGCCCCTCGCCGAAGATGTCGTCGTAGTCGTGCTCAGATAGCCCGCGACCCGCCTTCGAGGCAAGGTAATTGCTCAGCGTCATCCCGAACGCGAACGGGCTGGACAGGAACCGCTTCTTCAGAAGCATCGTCACGATGTCGCCGGTCGGCTTCGTGCCGTTGAGCTTCGCGCTCTTTGTCACGATCTCATCAAGCAGGGCGAACATTCTCTGCTCGTCGCCAGCCGGATCGAACGGGATCATGCTGACCTTGCGCTTCTTGAAGCCCTTGCCGGCGAGGTCTGTCTTCAGGCGGCGGACCGTCACGTCCTTGAGCGCAGTCGAGTCGAGATTCGCGCCACGGGCGAAGCGGCGCGGGTCGATCATCTCCATTAGCGCGGTGAACGACTCCGGGTGGCCGTTGTGCGGAGTCGCGCTCAGGAACAGGCGGTGCTCGCATTTCTCGGCGAGCTGGCGGACGGCGACCGTGCGCTGGGTGTCGACGGCATACCCTCGCCCACCGGCGATAGCAGACGGGCTCGATGGTGCGACGTGGTGTGCCTCGTCGACCACCAGGACGTCGAACGCGTACCGACTGCCGGTCTTCGGGCTGCTCGCCTGCGCATACACATCGCGGAGCAGACGCTGTGCCCGTACCTGCGGCAGCCACGACATGCTCACGATCACCCGTGGAAAGATCTGGAACGGGTTGGCCTGAAGCCCGTGTGTGCGGCGAACCTCTGCCATCAGCTCGGAGTTCACGATCGTGAACTCCAGGCCGAACTTCTCCCGCATCTCGTCTTGCCACTTCAGCGCAAGGCTGGGCGGGCACACGATCACCGCAGTGCGGGCGCGGTGCCGCAGGAACAACTCCTGGATGACAAGTCCCGCCTCGATCGTCTTGCCGAGGCCCACGTCGTCAGCCAGCAGCAAGTTCGCACGCGGCGCTCCGAGCGCCCGGCGGAGCGGTTCGAGCTGGTACGCCTCGACGTTCACGCCCGACCAGAACGGAGCCTGGTAGCGATTCGGGTCCGCGCTGGTGACCGCTCCCCACCGCATCGCGTCGATGAAGCCCGCAAGCGTCTCCGGGTCATCGAACCCGTCGGCGTAGATCACGTCTGGTAGGCCCTGCGCGGGCGTGACCGTGTGACCGACTTCGAGTTCCCACACAACGCTGAGCTGAGCGCCGAGGCTGCCCTCATCGAGTGACTGAAGGTCGACGACGTGGCTCAGTCGCGCGACCGCCTCGTCTGCGGGGCTGCGGGGCAGCCCCTGTGCCTGGACGTTCGATACCGCCCAGGTGCTCCCGCGAACTTCAACAACCTGACCCGGCTCTGGGAGTTGCGGAGTCGTGGCTAGAAGCTTCACCGGTTCTGCTCCTCAGTGTGTCTCGGCGATCACGGACTAGACGGGCGGCGCGCTTGATGTCTGAGCTCGCTCGCGTCCTTCCACTCTGCCAGGTCGGCGGTGTGGCGCCCCGGGTGTGGTTGAGGCTCGGTTAGTTGGTTTCGGCCTCGGCGGGGACGTGTTCTCGAGCGTATTCGACCGCGGCGTTCGATGCCCAGTAGACGGCCTCGGCTTCGACGGGCGGGAGCATGACGATCTCGCCGTGAAGGCGTCGGTGGTTGAACCAGTCGACGTATTCGGCGACCGCGATCTCGACGTCGCGGATCGAGCCCCAGCCGCCCTTCGGGCGCGTCACGGGGTTGCGGATGCACTCGGCCCTGAACAGCGAGTTGAATGCCTCGGTGAGAGCATTCTCGACAGCGGCCTGTCGCATCCAGTTCTGCAGACACGTCTCGCTGATCCCGAAGTCCGCCGCGATCGGACGCAACGGGACCGCGGGCTCACGGTTCTCCGCGACGCGGACCACGTCGTCACGGAACTCCCGCGGATAGGGCTTAGGCATGGTGTTCATTCTTCCAGCAGCACCTCTCCGCACCACAGCTCAATCCAATCCGACGGCGCTCGGCGCCACCTTCGTCATCAGCAACTCGGTGATGTGCGGCGCTCGGTAAGGAGTCGCGATAATCAGGGGTGAGAGTAGGCGAAGGTAGGGCCTACTGCCATCCAACCCGTGATGAAGCGGAGCGTCAGAGCCCGGTCGCGACGTAGCTGAAACGCCCTTCGAGACCAGTAGGCTCAGGTTCCAGACGGTATAGCGCGAGCTTTCTAGTGCCGCGCCCCGCTGGGCGATGACTTATGTGCCGCGGGCGCGACCGATTACTCAGTAGGAGACGTGAATGGCGCAGACAGTGAGCGAGGCAGCGGAGTCGTGGAGGGCCGCTTTTAAGCAGTTCGCCAGCAGTTTTGAGTTGGGCGCCGACGGCATCGGGCTGTTCGCGATCGATCAGCGGTTCGGAGTGGATGACGTCCGGACTGCGACCGCAGAATCGATCACTGGTGGCGGAGACGACAAGAAGCTCGACATCATCTTTCTGGATGTCAGCCGTGGCTTGCTCATCGTGGCGCAGTGCTTTGAATCGCCAGTGGCGAAAACCTCAGCGCCGGCAAATAAGGCGTCTGACCTCAACGCGGCCGTCGCGTGGTTGCTTAGCTCCGATCTGGAGCTTGTTCCCGACGGGATCCGAGGCCGGGTTGAGGAAGTGAGGGACGCGATCGATTCTGACTTGATCCGCGATTTTCACCTCTGGTATGTCCACAACGCGCCTGAGTCGAAGAACGTTGCGGTGGAAATACTGAACGCCGAACGGACGGCTTCAAGGCTGCTCGCCAAGCGTGGCGGAATACAGGTGTTCGGCGCCGAGGTCGGGTCTGGGACGCTTGAGCGCTGGTACCTCGGCTCGAAGCGCACGATCAAAGTGACCGACAGATTCAAGTTTCGTGTGTCGGACGCCATCGAATCGTCCTCGGCGCGCTGGAGCGCGGTGACAACGCTCGTGCCGGGAACATGGCTTCGACAACTCTTCTTGACGCACAAAGAGGATCTGTTCTCGGCGAATGTGAGGGACTACCTCGGGTCCCGTCGAAGCGACGCGAACATCAACAATGGAATCAAGGCAACTTCGGTAGCGGAACCGGCCGATTTCGCCGTCTACAACAACGGCGTGACGGCACTGGTCTTGGATTACAAGCTCGGGGCACGATCAAAAGGCGGGCGAAGCCTCGAGATCACTGGGATTTCGGTGGTAAATGGGGCACAGACCACCGGTTCTATTGGTTCCCTCGATTCGGACCCATCCGCGGAGCTTCTGGTGCCAGTTCGTTTCGTCAAGTCGAGCGACGAGTACTTGCTCGACCGAATTGTCCGGTTCAACAATTTGCAGAATAAGGTTCAGGCGGCAGACTTCCGAAGCGGAGACGAGATCCAGAATCGACTCCGCGCGGAGTTCGCTCTCATGTCCGGCGTGAGTTACGACGGAGGCAGGCGTGGAGGATCCAGCGACGCCATCAAGCGAAGTCGCACCTCATTGGCGTCGTACACAGTCGGGCAGGTCCTGACTGCCTTCCATGGTGATCCGGTCGCGGCCTATGACAAGAAGGCTGATATCTGGGTGGATGATTCAATGTATGCCCGTGTTTTCTCGGATCGAACGACCGCGGCTCATGTTCTTTTCGCGTACTCGCTGTTCGATGCGCTGACGACACGTCTCCTGGCGTTGCGTAGCGCATCCCGAGACGCTCAGCAGGTGCTGTCAGATGCCGAGGAGCGAGAACTTGCGTTTCTGTCTCTCAAAGGCGCTCCCTACTTGTTGGTGGAAGTGATCGCACGTTCACTCGAGGCAATCCTTGGAAAATCGATCCCCAATCGGTTTGGGCTGCATTTCAAGGGCAGCCCGACTCTCGCCGAGGCTGCGAGTCACTGGGTTGTGGTGATTGACGCTGCTCTACCTCTGGCGGAACAACTTCGTGGAGCGTTCAACCGGGGTCGAATCACGCGCGAGGGCAAAGAAGCCGCGATTGTGGCATTCGAGGGCCTATTCCAGGCGCTTCAGAACTTCCAGCCCGGCGCATTCGCAGACTTCGCGAAGCGGGTTGTAGTGGAACCGTCCGCAAGTCACGCCGTAGATTCCTGATGAATCGGCCTGACTTTCGTTCCTATTGGGAGCCTTGTCCTGAGACATCACATCCTTACTTGAAGAACGGAACGAAAGTCAGGCCGATTCAGTTTGTCGAACTTCCGAAGATGACCTCAAACACGAGCGCAACGCCACCGCACGGTCGGCCGCGAGATTGGCCCAGATGGGCGCCTACTCAGACTTACGCATGTCTCCAGACCAGGCGGACAAGTCGCCTCGCAGGGCCATGCCGGGAGGATGGACATTTCAGTTCTGCGTCCTCATGAGATGGCGGGACCGTCGGGGACATCTCCGAGCGGTTCCTACAGGCGGCGACTTCCACTGACGCCGGGGGACGGCGACGGAAGGTCTACTGAGCCGCGGCTCGCGCGGGATCGTCGCCGTTCCCGGAATCGGGACCCTGCACGATCTCGCGCAGCGCGGCGATGTGCGCATCGAACGCCGCCCGACCCTCCGGGGTGAGTGAGCACCACGTCCTGGGCCGACGACCCACATAGCCCTTCGTGACCTCGACGTACCCCGCGGACTCCAGGGCCGTGATGTGCTTGGAGAGCAGGGAGTCGCTCACCTCGACGGTGTCGCGCAGGAGCCCGAAGTGGACGGCCTCCGCCGATCGCAGAGCCGCCATGATCGAGAGCCGGACCGGCGAGTGGATGAGGTCCTCGAGGCGGTGACGCGGGTGGGTCATGACCTGCCCACCCGCCGTGCGAGATACACGAACGGCAGGGCCGGAAGCAGACCGACAAGCAGCGCCCACGCCGTGAAGCCTTCGGGGAGGACGAACCGGTTCAGCAGGAACACCACGATCATGAGGACCGCCGTGACGACGATGACGCGGTTCGCCGCGGAGGCCGCTGTCGGGATCGTCCGACCGCGCCAGGCGAGGATCGCGAGGACCCCGCCGATCACGAGGATGCCCGGAATGATCAGCTCGGCGAGCTGATCGGGCCAGGACACGACGGCGACGGTGAACGCGGCCAGCGCGACCGCCATCACGAGTGCGCCGACGACGTACCACCGACGATGGGATCGGATGCGGCGGGCGATGGCATCGGCGGCGGCAAGGGAATCTGCTGCCGCGCGCGGGTCGCGGGTGCCGTCAGTGCTGGACATGAAACCTCCCGGTCAGTGTGTGGAGACCCTCGTGGGATCCGTCACATGCCATGGAAGCATATACTTTCCATCCGTTCAAGTACTTTCATGCACGCGGATTCGACGATCCGGTCAGTTCTTCGACGATCCGCGCGAGAGCACGGATCGGCTCGCTCTCAGCATCCGTGCGCCACACGAGGACGTAGGTCAGCGGGCTCAGGTCGGGAATCGGCACCCAGCGGACCTGCGGAAGCGACCAGTACGTGGTCACATGGGCGGGGAAAGGGTGGATGATCTCGCCCGTGCTGACCAGCTGCAGCAGCTCGTCGGCGCTGGCCACGGACTGGACGCGCTCGATCACTCGCCCGCTCGGCGTGCGGAACGGCAGATACCCGTTCTCCCAGGCGTCCGGCATGTTGGGAACGGTGATGTGCGGGTAGTCTGCGAGCGCCTCGACCGAGATCGATGAGCGCTCCGCCAGTTCGTGAGTGGCGGCGACGGCGAGCACACGGGTGTCGGTGAACAACGCGGGCCCGGCGGTCAGATCGGCATCGTCGACGGGCAGCCAGGTGACGAGCACATCGATCTCCCCACGGCGCAGACTCCCGAACGGATCGGTGAAGGATGCGTGGCGCACGCGCAGCTCGTAATCAGGATGCCGCTCGGCGAAGGCATCCCAGAATCCGTGCAGCGCGGGGACGTTGTACGGCATCAGGCCGACATGCAGCTGCGCACGGATGCCACGGGCTGCCAGCTTCGCGCGCTGCAGGCTCTCTTGAAGCTCGGCGTGAACCGGGGCGAGGTCGTCGCGCAGCGCGGCACCGGCCGGTGTCAGGCGGATATCCCGGCGGTTGGAGCGATCCACCAGCGAGCCGCCGATCTCGAGCTCGAGCTGGGCGATGACCTGGCTGACTCGAGCCTGTGACACGTGCAGCCGCTCCGCCGTGCGGCCGAAGTGCAGTTCTTCGGCAAGGGCGAGGAAGATCTCGATGTCGCGAAGTTCCATGGCGCTTCCAATCGGCTTCTCGATCGTGGGATCGACCGAGCATATCCGCGGGGCATCATAAGGGCCACTGATCGATCCGTTGCGGCATCTCCCGTTGATGCGATGCTCGACCGCGCCGAGGCTGGACATGCATCACCAACAGGAAACGGAGCACGAAATGAAGGCACACGTCAGCTCGATTCTTCTCGGAGTCGCGGACATGGAACGGTCCAAGAAGTTCTATACGGAAGGGCTCGGCTGGAAGATCCAGAGCGACTTCGGCATCTCGGTCTTCTTCGAGTCGGACGGCGCGTCGCCGGTCGGCTTCTACAGCCGCGAGGGACTGGCCCAGCAGGTGGGCACCAGCCCGGAGGGCAGCGGATTCAGCGGGTTCGTACTGACCTACGTGGTCCGCACCGAGGCACGCGTCGACGAGATCATGGCCGAGGCGCTGGCCGCCGGCGCCACCGTCCTCCACCCCGCCGGCGCGCTGCCGTGGGGCGGATACGGCGGCACCTTCGCCGACCCCGACGGGCACATCTGGAGCCTCGGCTACAGCGACCACTCGCCCGACCAGCCGTTCGCCGAATAAGGCGTCGGCGCCAGATCCGCCTCCGACGATTCCGCGCGAGACCGGTGCTCGCACACGAGGAGGTGCCACCGAAGGGCAACGGCTGGGCACGGCCAGGCACGCGACCGCGTAAGCCGGCACCTCTGCCCGCGCAGGAGCGATGTGAGCGGATCCCGTTCGCGTCGCTCCTGTGCGATAGTTGGGGTACTGAGCATTTGAGCGTCACCGACGCGGATCGAAGGAGATCGCCGTGCAGTTCTATCGCGATGGGTACCGTCCGGGGGATCCCGAGATCCAGCAGCCTTCGGCGCAGGCGCTCGCCCGCACGCCGGACCTGCCCGAGACGGTCGACGTGCTCATCGTGGGCACCGGCCCCGCGGGCACCGTGCTCGGCGCCCAGCTCGCGGCCTTCCCCGACATCACGACCCGCATCGTGGAGCGCCGCGACGGCGCGCTCGAGGTGGGGCAGGCCGACGGGGTCGCCTGCCGGACCGTCGAGATGTTCCAGGCGTTCGGGCTGGCCGAGGGCCTGGTGCGCGAGGCGTACTGGGTGAACGAGGTGCGGTTCTGGGGACCGTCCGAGGCGGATCGCGGCCGCATCGAGCGGACCGGGTGGACCCTGGACACTCCGGAGGGCCTCAGCGAGTTCCCGCACGTGATCGTGAACCAGGCGCGGATGCAGCAGTTCCTGCTCGAGCGCATGGAGAAGTCGGCGAGCCGGCTGCGCCCCGACTACGGCGTCGAGTTCGTCACCCTCGAGATCACCGAGGGCGAGCACCCGGTGCAGGTCACGCTGCGCCGCGGCGACACGGAGTTCATCGTGCGGGCGAAGTACGTCGTCGGCTGCGACGGGGCGCGCAGCAGCGTGCGCCGCGCGATCGGGCACGAGCTCACCGGCGACGCCGCGAACCACGCCTGGGGCGTGATGGACGTGCTCGCCGTGACCGACTTCCCCGACTGGCGCACCAAGAACGTGGTGCAGTCCGCCGGCAAGGGCAGCCTGCTGATGATCCCGCGCGAGGGCGGCAGCATGGTGCGCCTGTACGTCGACCTCGGCGCGGTGCCGGCGGGGGACCACAGCGTGCGCTCCACGACCGTCGAGCAGCTCACCGACGTCGCCAACGCGATCCTGCATCCGTACTCGATCGACGTGCGCTCGGTCGCGTGGTCGAGCGTGTACGAGGTCGGGCAGCGCGTCGCCGACTCGTTCGACGACGTCCCGCTGGACGACACGACGGGGCGGACGCCGCGCGTCTTCATCGCCGGCGACGCCTGTCACACGCACTCCGCGAAGGCGGGGCAGGGGATGAACGTCTCCATGCAGGACGCGTTCAACCTCGGCTGGAAGCTGGCGTCCGTGCTCCACGGCCGCTCCGACGCGGCGCTGCTGCGCAGCTACTCCGCCGAACGCCAGTCGGTCGCGCAGGACCTGATCGACTTCGACAAGCACTGGTCGGACGTCATCGCGCAGCCGATCCTGGATCCGGCCCGGCCCGAGCTCGGCGGCATCCTCCCCGAGCAGATGAAGGACGAGTTCGCCCGCCAGGGCCGCTACATGGCAGGGCTCGCCACGACGTACCGTCCGTCCGCGCTCACCGGCACGGCGCAGCATCAGCACCTTGCGACCGGCTTCGGCATCGGCGAGCGGTTCCACTCGGCCCCCGTCATCCGCGTCGCCGACGCCAAGGTGGTCGAGCTCGGCCACGCCCACGTCGCCGACGGCCGCTGGCGTCTGTACGCCTTCGCCGGTGCCGACGAGACGAGCCTCATCGACCTCGCCACGTGGCTGGGCGATGACCCCGCCTCGGCGCTGCGCCGCTTCACACCGCCCGACGCGGACCTCGACGCGGTGCTCGACGTGCACGCCGTGTTCCGGCGCGACCACCACGAGATCGAGCTCGCCACCCTGCCCGGGATCCTGCTGCCGCGTACGGGCCCGTTCGGGCTGCAGGACTGGGAGAAGGTCTGGGCGACGGACACCCGACGCGACATCTTCGCCGAACGCGGCCTCCACGCCGACGGCGCGCTCGTGCTCGTGCGGCCGGACCAGTACATTGCGAATGTGCTCCCCCTGACCGCGCGCGACGAGCTGACCGCCTTCCTCGGCGGCATCCTCATCGAGGAAGCTCGTCCGTGACCGTCGCCGATCCCGAGGCTGAGCCGGATCCCGAGGCTGATCCCGACGCCGAGCCGCAGCGCTACACCGGCTACCTGATCCGCCGCGCGCAGCAGGCGCATGCCGCGGCGTGGACGCGCATCGTCTCGACCGAGACGTCGAGCGTGCAGTACTCGATCATCGTCGCCCTGGCGCGACGCGGCGAGGCGAGCCAGCGCGAGCTGTGCGACGCGGTGGATCTGGATCGCTCGACCATCGCGGACCTGGTGAGGCGGATGGAGCGCCGCGGGCTGCTCAGCCGTCGCCGCTCGGCGGACGACGCCCGCCGCAACACCGTTGTGCTGACGGAACAGGGGCGCGCCGAGCACGCGCACCTGCGCCCCCGCGTCGAGCAGGTGGAGCAGGAGCTGACCGGATCCCTGTCGGCCGACGACCGGGATCGGCTGCGCGAGGGCCTGCGGCAGGTGCTGCGCGCCCGGTAGCCGCACGGCCGACGCTTTACGCGCCCCTGCGCCCGTGACAGGGTGAAAGGGCGTGGCGGATGCGCGCGGAGGGGATGGATCCCGTGGTCACACAACAGGTCGTCGCGCCGCCGGCGCGCGCTGCGCTGTTCCTCGTCCTGACGGTGCGTGAGGGCAGCGAGGAGGTGGTGCGTGACCTGCTCGCGGATCTCTCCGGACTCACCCGATCGGTCTCGTTCCGCACCCCGTCGGACAACCTGAACGCGGTGCTCGGCATCGGCGCGCTGCTGTGGGATCGCCTCTTCGGCACGCCCCGGCCCCGCGGACTGCACCCGTTCGAGGCACTGCGCGGCCCGCGCCATGTCGCGCCCGCGACGCCGGGCGACCTGCTCCTGCACGTGCGCGCGCTGCACATGGACGTGTGCTTCGAGCTCTGCCGGTTGGTGGTCGACCGGCTCCGCGGGCACGCCGACGTCGTCGACGAGACGCACGGCTTCAAGTACTTCGACGAGCGCGACCTGCTCGGCTTCGTCGACGGCACCGAGAATCCCGAGGGATCCGCCGCGACCGCGGCCGTGACGATCGGCGATGAGGATCCGGACTTCGCCGGCGGCAGCTACGTGATTGTGCAGAAGTACACCCACGACATGGCGTCGTGGGGCGATCTGCCGGTGCACGAGCAGGAGCGCGTGATCGGACGCAGCAAGCTCGAGGACATCGAGATGCCCGACGCGGTCAAGCCCGCCGACTCGCACGTGCACCTCAACACGATCGTCGACCCCGACGGTACCGAGCGCCAGATCCTGCGCAGCAACATGCCCTTCGGCGAGCTCGGCACCGACGAGTTCGGCACCTACTTCATCGGCTACGCCGCGGATCCGGACGTGATCGAGCGGATGCTGCGGAACATGTTCCTCGGCGATCCGCCGGGCACCACGGACCGGATCCTGGACTTCTCGACCGCCCGCACCGGCTCGCTGTTCTTCGTGCCGACGGTGGACTTCCTCGACGACGTGCCGCCCGCGCCGGCCGGCGCGGGGGAGGGTGGGTCATGACCGCGCCCCGTGACGCGGCGGTGCGGGTACGGCGGATCTACGACCCGCCGGAGCCGGACGACGGCGCGCGCGTGCTCGTGGATCGGCTGTGGCCGCGCGGGGTGAGCAAGGAGCGCGCCGACCTGCGCGAGTGGTGCAAGGACGTGGCGCCCTCGACCGCACTGCGCCAGTGGTACGCGCATGACCCGGAGAAGTTCGCCGAGTTCGCGCGGCGGTACCGCGCCGAGCTCGAGGAGCCGGCGCCGGCCGCGGCGCTCGCGGGGCTGCGCGCGCTCGTGCAGCGGGGCCCGGTGACGCTGCTCACCGCGGCCAAGCGCTCGGACATCAGCGAGGCCACGGTGCTGCAGGAGGTGCTGGGCGCGGACGCCCCCGGTTCCTGAGCGGGCGCCACGCACGCCCTTCGTCTCGTCGCTGCGCTCCTCGCTCAGGGACCGGACAACCCTCGGTTCCTGAGCGAGCGCAGCGAGACGAAGGACGCTCCTCGCTCAGGCCCTTCGTCTCGTCGCTGCGCTCCTCGCTCAGGGACCGGTGTCAGCGGCGGACGTCGCCGGCGTCCGGCTCCTCCTGC
>JAFDWP010000103.1 GCA_018268435.1 Actinomycetota bacterium | reverse complement strand
CGCTCGAGGTGCCGGAGGACTTCTCCGCCTGATGCCGGATCCAGGACCGGGGCTCGCTTCCGCCCCGGTCCTGCCGCGTGCGTGCCACCCGGAGCACGCGCCGAGCCGCTGCGGAGCGCCGGATTGTCGGAGCCCCGGGGCAGGATGGCGCCATGCACACGAACGATCGCGCCCGCGTGCCCCTCCCGACCATCGTGGGGGCCCCCGCATGATCCTCGCCGCGTTCCTGCTGCTCTCGGTCGGTCTCGTCGACGTGCTGCGCGGATTCCTGCGCGGCCGTGCGTTCTGGATCGGGTCCGCGGTCGCCGCGGTGCTGCTGCTCGTGCTCGGCGTGCTCGGCGATGCCGTCCTGTTCGCGCTGCTCGGCATCGTGCTCTCGGCGCTGTGGGCCTGGCTGCTGCCGCTGGACGGGCGGCCGAGACTCTCGTTCTGGCCGGCGGTGCTGCTCGCGCTCGTCGCGGTCGTCGCCGTAGCGCTGATCCCCGCCCGCGCCGCGGCCGGGCTGCTCTCGGGAACCCCGCTGGCCACGCCGATCGGCCCGGTGGGGTTCGACCTCGCGCTGCTCGCAGCGGGGGTGTTCGCGGTGCTGCTGGAGTCGGGCAACGTGATCGTGCGCGCCGCGCTGATCGGCGAGAGGGCGAAGCTGCCCGCCGATGTGGATCCGGGCCGCGCGGCATCCGCCGACACCGCGCAGGGACCGGCGCCGGTGCACGATCCGGGCGCGCCCACCGGACCCGAGCCGAGCGCGTCGGCGCCGGATCCGGGCTTCCGCGGCGGACGGCTCATCGGGCCCCTGGAGCGCGTGATCGTGCTGCTGCTGACGCTGTACGCCGCCTATCCGCTGCTGGCGGCGATGCTCGCGGCCAAGGGCATCGTGCGCTTCCCCGAGATCTCCCGCGACGGGGAGCGCGGCGGCCGTGCGGAGTACTTCCTGGTCGGCAGCCTGGTCAGCTGGGTGGTCGGCCTCGGCGGCGCCCTGCTGCTGTGGTGGGCGACGCACACGACAGTCTGAGACGTGCACCGCGGTCGCCGGGCGCTGGGTGCCCGGCGACCGCGGCGGCGATCAGCCGTCGCTTCTGCGGCCGCGGGCGAGCGCCCATGCGCCCACCCCGACGCCCACGAGCACCACGGCGCCGATGCCCAGCCCGATCCACAGTCCGGTGTCGTCCGAGGCGGCGGCGGGCGTACCGGTCGACTCTGCGGCGGCCGGTCCGCAGGCCGGGGTCGCGGATCCCGCCGCGGCCGGCGTCGCCGACCCGTCCGGGGCGTAGGAGAACGTGGAGCTGCCCGAGATGGGATGCCCGTCCGACGACACCACGCGCCACAGCACCTCGTACGTGCCGGCGGCGCCCAGGGCGACGGGGGAGGACGCCACCGGACCGCTGAGATCCGGGCAGGCCGTCTCGTAGTACTTCTTGTCCGGCCCGATCACCTGGATCACGGCGGTGCCGTCGGTGCCGAGCGGGTCGGCGCTGAACGTGAGCGTCACCGCCGACAGCGTCTTCACGGTCGACCCGGACGCCGGATCCGTGCTGTCGAGCGCATCGTGGGCGCTCGCGGCGGTGGTGCCGGCGGTCGCGAGCGCCAGCCCGACCCCGAGGGCCGCGGCGAGGGCGGTGAGCCGGTGCCGGAGCCTCATGCGCCTGCCTTCCGTCGGCCGAGGGCGAAGCCGCCGAGCAGCACGCCGCCCGCGGCCACGACGAGCGCCGCGATGCTGAGGCCCAGCGCGAGGCCGCCCTGACCGTCGGCGGCGGCGGTGTGCTCCGACGCCTCCGGAGCGGCGGTCGCGGCGGCCCCGCCGTGGTGGTCGGCGGGGGGAGCGTCGTTCACCCACAGCACGGGCGCCGGCTTCAGGGCGTCATCCTTCTCGGCCTGCTCGGGCGCCGCCGACCACTCGACGACCGTGCCGTCGGAGTAGGTCTGCGTCGCGGGGATCACGATGCGCCCGGTGTCCGGCACGGGGCCGAGCGACAGGGTGAAGGTCTGGAACTGCCCCGGGGCGACCCCCGTGGAGTCGGCGGTGAAGGTCACCTGGGTCGTGGCCTCGGTGAGGGCGTTCCCCTCGACGGTCACCGGCTTCGGCAGCGTCGCCTTCGTCGCGGCGCCGGTCCAGCCGGCGGTGGGCTGATAGCTGACGCTCGTGAACGGGGTGTCGGCGGGCAGGTGGATGTCGAGCTTGACCGTGCTCGCGGTTGCGGACTCGTTCGGCACCCGGAAGGTGACGTAGGTCCAGGATCCGGCCTCGGCCTGATTGGGCGTCGCGCTCACGTGTGCGGAGGCGGCCAGCGGAGCGGCGCCGAGCGTGAACGCAGCGGTGAGCAGCGCTCCGGCGGAGAGAGCGGTGAGGGCACGGGCAAGGGTGGTCTTTCGCATGGGATGTTTCTTTCTGAAGTCGTGAGGAGGCACCGGGGCGCGCGGAAGGCGCCCGTCGAACGGTGCGGGAGAGGGAGTCAGGCCGCGAGCGGCGGACCCCTCCAGGACACGGCCGTCAGAGCGAGGAGCGAGCGGAGCACCGGCGGCGCGGAGCGCGGCGCCGAGGGGACGCGGTGCGCGGGAGCCGGGACTGCGGCGAGCAGCCGGGCGACGAGGTTCCAGCCGGAGAGCGCGAGCAGCGCCCGCAGTGCCTGCTCGCCGCGGCCCAGCGCCAGCACGGTGAGCACGACGGCGACGGCGTGCGCGATCCACATCGCGGGCTGCGCGTGCAGCGCATGCCCGGCGTCGACCGCTGTCGCACCGAAGGCGCCGGCGAGCTCCGCGCCGTGCAGGTGGCCGCCGACCGCGGGAGAGATGGAGCCGGATCCGGATCCGGATCCGACTCCGATCAGCAGGAGCCCGTGGAAGGCGAACTGGCTGAGCCCGACCGCGAACGAGAGCCGGATCCAGCTCAGGCGGCGTCCGGCGAAGGCGATGCAGACGGGCACGGCGAACAGCAGCGCGAGCACGATGCCGATCAGCGGCGCGGGGGTCCCGTCGGCCGTGGCGTGCGAGACCGAGGCGACGAACGTCGCGACCAGGGCGGCGATGATGCCCCGGACCGTGCGACCCGCGCGCGTTCCCAACACCCTCCCAGCGTACCGGTGCGCCCGAGCCTGTCCGCCCGCCGTCCGCGCCGTCCTCCCGCCGCCGTCCGCGCTCCTCCGTCGAGACCGCGCCCGTACCGCGAGACTGCAATGCCGTGGTGATACTGCCGCACGTTGCCGCAGTCTCACCACGAAGATGGAGTCTCGCGGGCGGAGGGCACCGCGGGCAGGGCCCCGGGAGGCGGCGGCCGGGGTGGAGCCGCGCTGATACCCTGAACCGGTGTCGAACCCTTCCCTGACGACCGCGGCACCGGCGAACGATCCCACCTTCGAGAACGTGTGGGATGAGCTGGTCTGGCGCGGACTCGTCCACGTGTCCACGGATCCCGAGGCGCTGCGCGCCCTTCTCGCCGGTCCCGCGATCACGTATTACTGCGGCTTCGACCCGACAGCTCCGAGCCTGCACCTCGGGAACCTGGTGCAGCTGCTGACGCTGCGCCGCATCCAGCTCGCCGGGCACAAGCCGCTCGGGCTGGTCGGCGGCTCCACGGGCCTCATCGGCGACCCGCGTCCGACGGCCGAGCGCACGCTGAACACCCGCGAGACAGTCGGCGAGTGGGTGGATCGCCTGCGCGCGCAGGTCGAGCGCTACCTCAGCTTCGAGGGCGACAACGCCGCGCGGATCGTGAACAACCTCGACTGGACCGCACCGCTGAGCGCGATCGACTTCCTGCGCGAGATCGGCAAGCACTTCCGCGTCGGCACCATGCTGAAGAAGGATGCGGTCGCCGCGCGACTGAACTCCGACGCCGGCATCAGCTACACCGAGTTCAGCTACCAGATCCTGCAGGCGCTCGACTACCTGGAGCTCAACCGCCAATACGGTTGCGTGCTGCAGACCGGCGGATCCGACCAATGGGGCAATCTCACAAGCGGCACGGATCTGATCCACCGCGTCGAGGGCGTCTCGGTGCATGCGATCGGCACCCCGCTGATCACGAACAGCGACGGCACGAAGTTCGGCAAGAGCGAGGGCAACGCCATCTGGCTCGACCCGGAGATGTGCAGCCCGTACCGGATGTACCAGTTCTGGCTCGGCACCGCGGACGCCGACGTCGTCGACCGGCTCAAGGTGTTCACGTTCCTCAGCCGCGCCGAGATCGAGGAGTACGCGGCGCTGGTCGAGGCGGAGCCGTTCCGTCGCGCCGCCCAGAAGCGCCTGGCGCTCGAGGTCGTCGCCACCGTGCACGGTGCGGAGGCCGCGGCTGCGGTGATCGCCGCGTCCGAGGCGCTGTTCGGGCAGGGCGACCTGTCCGCGCTCGACGCCGCGACGCTGCGCACCGCTCTGGAGGAGCTGCCGAACGCACCGGTCGCCGCCGGATCCACGGTCGTGGACGCGCTGGTCGGGACGGGACTCGTCTCAAGCGTCTCGGAGGCGCGCCGCGCCATCGCGCAGGGCGGGGTCTCGGTCGACGGGGTGCGCGTGGAGGCGGACGACGCCACCGTGCCGCTCGGGCTTCCCGGCGGCGTCTCGGTGCTGCGCCGCGGCAAGAAGACCCTGGCCGGGCTGCTCCCCGCCTGACGCACGACGGGACCCTTCCGGGATCGCCGCCCCCGGCCTGCGTCCCGTAGCGTCGGTGCATGCCGTTCACGCCCAGTCACGCGATCGTCGCCCTGCCGTTCGTCCGCTCGCCGTTGGCGCCCGCAGCGGTCGCGGTCGGGGCGATGGCACCGGATCTGCCGCTGTTCACCCGCGGCGCGGTCGTCGACTACGGCGTCACGCATGACCTGCGCTGGCTTCCGGTCACCGTGCTCGTCGCCCTCGTGCTGCTGCTGGTCTGGCGCGTGGTGCTGCGACCCGCGTGCCGCATGCTGGCTCCGCGGCGTCTCGGCGCTCGACTGCCGCAGCAGTGGGATCGAGGGCCTCGCGCCGCGTTGCGCGAGACGTTCGGCGACGCCGGCTGCGTGATCCTGCTGGTCACCGCACTCGCGATCGGCGCGGTCTCGCACGTGGCCTGGGACGCGTTCACGCACGAGGGCAGGGCCGGCGTCGCCCTCATCCCTGCGCTCGGGGCCTCCTGGGGTCCGCTCCCCGGATACAAGTGGCTGCAGTACGGATCCGGGATCGGCGGAGTGATCGTGCTGGCGATAGCCGCAGTGGCCTGGCTGCGCAGGAGCACGCCGGGGCCCGTCGATCCGGAGCCGCTGGCGATCCGCGCGACCTGGTGGCTCTCCCTCCCCGTGTTCCTCGTCGCCGCCGTCCTGCTCGGACTCGTCGCGTACGGGCCGCTCACCGCGGAATTCACGGTGCAGCACCTCGGGTATCGCACGCTGCCCCTCGCCGCCGGGGTGTGGGCCCTGCTCACGCTGGTCCTGGTGGTGGTCCTGCGGATCCGCGCATCCCGGCGGCCGGCGGCCTGAGCGTCGGGAGCAGGGAGGCCTCCTCCGTCTGGGGCGGAGCGCGACCGCGGACGGGGGACTGTCGCGGGCGGAGGGCGACGCGGTGTCTCGGAAACACGGGCGACACGCCCGACATCCGGCCCCGATTTGCCCGATCCCCGGGATCCACGTAAGTTATTACCTGTTCGCCCCAAGCGGTAGAGCGAAGGGCCGGAAGGCCTGACTCCCCAAGCGGCGAACATCACCCACCTTCTTCTTCGGAAGTCGGTTCCTCTTCGCAGGTTCTCCCTGCGGCGGGGTCAAGCGCGTGCGCTTGGGAGGGTGACCGTCCGCCAGGAACGTCGATTTGACACTCTGGCCGGGAGGGCTAAGCTAGAGAAGTTGCCTCGGAGACGAGGGAGCGAATCCGGTTCTGAACCTCACGGCGTGTCGATTTGACAGCCGGAGCGAGACGGATAAGATAGAGAAGTTGCCCTGAAGGGAAGGCCGAGAGGCTGGAACGCAGGAGCATCCGATCCTTGAGAACTCAACAGCGTGCACTTGTCAAATGCCAATTTATTCCTCGTCCAGTCTTTTGGCTGGTTGAGAAATTCCTTTGGATCAAAGACCAACTCCTTTAGGGGTTGGCATTCGGATGAAGTCAGCAATGATGTCATCTCTTTGGTCAGTTTCAAACTCGCTGCTTGCCGGTTTTTCCCCGGTGGGTATGCATTTCTTTTTTACGGAGAGTTTGATCCTGGCTCAGGATGAACGCTGGCGGCGTGCTTAACACATGCAAGTCGAACGATGAACCAGGTGCTTGCACTTGG
>JAFDWP010000102.1 GCA_018268435.1 Actinomycetota bacterium | reverse complement strand
GTCGCCGGGTCTTCGGTGATCCGGCCGACCGGGAAGAGGTTGCGGGCGAGGAACGTGTCGTCCGACAGCGCGTGCAGCACGGTGATGGTGCCGGTCCAGCCTTGCTCGCGCATCAGCACGGCGACCGGATCCGGAGCGAAGCGGAACTGATGGAAGATCTCGGGATCCCGCAGCACGAGCATCGGATGCCAGTTGCCCGCGAACGCCTCGCGCGGCGGATAGGCCGGATCCAGATCCTCGGCGCGCAGCGTGAGCAGGTCGAGCAGGCGGGCGAGGACGTCAGGATCCAGTTCCCGCACGACAGGCTCGACGCTGGTGAACGCGACCTCGGTGCTGCCCGCTCGGGTCGACGCCGTGAGGGCGACGTCGCCGACGGGGGTCTCGAACGTCATGTCGCCGTCGCCGTCGCGCTCGGCGAGCACGACGGCGGTCGCGACGGTGGCGTGCCCGCAGAACGGCACCTCCGCAGCGGGCGACCAGTACCGGATCCGGTAGCGGCGCTCGCCCGCCCGGTCGGTTCTGCCGAGCAGGAACGCCGTCTCCGGATAGCCGACCTCGGCGGCGGTCCGCTGCATGTCCGCATCCGTCAGCGCATCCGCGTCGAGCACGATGCCCGCGGGATTGCCGCCGTCAGGGACAGCGGCGAAGGCGGCGTAACGGAGGATCTCGGGACGGGCGCTCATGAGCTTGAGCCTACGGCGAATGCCCCGTCGCTCCGCCGTAGGACCCGGACCCGATCTCCGCTCAGGAGTTCACGCGGATGATCTCCTGCTGGTAGGGCGCGATCACGTCGCCGGAGATGCGCAGGTCGAGCACGAGGAACCGGCGGACCGCCGGATCCTCGTCCGTCCAGGAGGCCAGCCGGTCCAGGTCGGCGAGGGTGCGCACCACGACGCCCTCGGCGCCGACCGCGGCGGCGAAGGCGGCGAAGTCGACCTGGGGGATGAGCATGGGCTCGCGGGCGAGGCCCTTGAGCCCGTACAGGTTCACCTCGGCGCCGTACGCGGCGTCATTCCAGATCACAGCCATGCCGCGCCCGCCCGCGGCGCGCACCGCCGACTCCAGGTCGGCGATCGCCATGAGGCCGCCACCGTCGCCGGAGGTGAGCACGACCGTCGCCTCGGGTCGCGCGCGGGTGGCGCCCACGACGCTCGGCCAGCCCTGGCCGATCGCCTGGAACG
The DNA here is from genome assembly GCA_018268435.1 of Actinomycetota bacterium. Taxonomy (GTDB): domain Bacteria; phylum Actinomycetota; class Actinomycetes; order Actinomycetales; family Microbacteriaceae; genus Microbacterium. Next base: position 4,526 of record JAFDWP010000102.1, on the reverse strand, counting down.
CGGTGCCGATCATCATCATCCGATCCGGGGACGCGACCGGCCAGTACATGTTCGCCCAGCCGATGAAGTGCCCGCCGTCCGACACGACGACGCGGTCGGAGGGCAGCAGCTCCGCAATGCGGCGGGCGGCCGAACGCGGGTCGAGCCGGCCGTCGGGCGCGGTCTCGTCGCCCAGGTCGTAGGCGCGGGCCGCGGCGACGTCCACGCCCTCCCGCCAGCCGGATCCGGCGGCGCCGTGCAGCCGCGCGACGAGCGCCTCCGCGGCGAGCCGGGCGTCGGCGCGGACGAAGCCGCCGACGTGCGCGTGCGTCGCCGCCGGGGCGACGTCGATCTGGAACACCTGCGTGTCCGGGGCGAACAGCGCGCCGAATCGCATCGTGAACTGGTTGAGCGCGGCGCCGAACACCACGGCGACGTCGGCGGTGCGGATGAGCTCCATCGCGCCCTCCGCGCCGAAGCCGCCCGTCACGCCGAGGTCGAACCGGTCGTCGGGGAAGACGCCGCGGCCGAGGGCGGACGAGGCGGTGAGTGCCCCGGTCGCGTCGGCGAGGGCGCCGAGGGCGTCGCCGGCGCCGGCGAGCCAGGCGCCGCGCCCGGCCAGGAGGAACGGGCGCTTCGCGGACCGCAGCGCCTCGGCGATCCGGTCGAGCATGCCCTCGGCGAACTCGCCGCGGACGGCGAGTGGCGCCGGGACGCGCGGAGCCGGGGCGGCGGGCACGTCGCCCGCCTCGAGGGCGGCGACGTCGTACGGGATCGCGAGCACGACCGGAACCCGGTAGGTGAGGGCGTGCTCGATCGCGATGACCGTGGTCGCCGCGGCGTCCGCCCGGCCCACGGTGTAGGTGCGCGCGCCGACGCCCGAGGCGAGCGCGATCTGGTCGACGTCCCAGGGACGCGGTCCGCTCGTGGGCTCGTCGCCGACCACGAGCACGAGGGGCACGTGCGCCTGCACCGACTCCGCAAGGGCGGTAAGCGTGTTCGTGAAGCCGGCGCCGTAGGTGCTGGTCGCTGCGGCGATCCGGCCGGAGGCGCGGAAGTGCGCATCGGCGGCGACCACGGCCCCCTGCTCGTGCCGGACGGCGGTGAACGCGGCGTCGGTCTGCTTCTCGATCGCGTCGAGGAAGTAGGCGTTGCCGTTGCCCATCACACCGAAGACGGCGTCGAGGTGCTGGGCGAGGGTGCGGGCGACGTGTGCGGAGACGGTGGGCATGCGGAACGTCCTTTCGAGACGACAGAACGGAAACAGGATCCGTATGTGTCTCGCCGCACGCTGCACGCCGTCGTCGGCGCCAGCGCTGCGGGCTTCGTGCCCCTTTTTCGAGCACCGGCGTGGACGCGGATGACGCGCGGGCGCCGGACGAGTCAGATTCTACCGCGGCGGACCCCGCGACGGATCCCCGCGGGGTCCGGACGGAGGGCGCTCGCGCTCACTCCCGCCGCAGCGCGCGGAGGGTCTGGATCGTGTCGGCCTCGGCTGCCGTCTTGTCGGGGCGGTAGTGCTTCACGCGGGCGAACCGCAGCGCGATGCCGCCGGGGTAGCGCGGCGAGTGCTGCACGCCGTCGATCGCGATCTCGACGACGATCTCGGGGCGCAGGAGTACGGCCGAGGCCGTGCGGCGCTGCTCGTACGCGGGGAACGTCTCGGTCTGCCAGCGCAGGAGCTCGTCGCTGAGGCCCTTGAAGGTCTTCCCGACCATGACGAAGCCACCCGGCTCGCCGAACTCGCCCTCGGGGTCGCGCGCCCCGAGATGCAGGTTGGAGAGCCATCCGCGACGGCGGCCGGATCCCCATTCCGCGCCGAGCACGACGAGATCGTACGTGAGCACCGGCTTGACCTTGACCCAGCTCTTGCCGCGACGGCCCGCCGTGTACGGGGATCCGATCGCCTTGACGACCACGCCCTCGTGGCCGGCGGCCAGCGCTTCGCGGGAGAGGTCCTCCGCGGTCGTCGGATCCGCCGTGACCACTCCGGGCATCCGCCAGGATCCGGCGACGCGGTCGAGCTCCGCGAGGCGCACCGCGAGGGGCTCGTCGATGAGGTCGCGCCCGTCGACGTGCAGCACGTCGAAGAACCACGGCCGCAGCACGAGGTCGTGCGCGACGTCGGCGCCGAAGCGCGACATGGTCTGCTGGAAGGGACGGGGGCCGCCGTCCTCGTCGAGGGACAGCGTCTCCCCGTCGAGGATGAGGTCGTGCGCCGGCAGCGCGCGCACGATGTCGACGATCTCCGGCAGCCGGTGCGTGACGTCGGCCAGGCTGCGCGTGTAGACGCTCACCTCGTCGCCGTGCCGATGCACCTGGATGCGCGCGCCGTCGAGCTTGTACTCGACCGAGGCCTCCCCGGTGATCTCCAGCGCAGCGGTCGGTGTCGCCGCGCTCGCCGCGAGCATGGGCAGCACCGGCCGCCCCACGGCCAGCCCGACCGCCTCGAGCTCCTCGGCCGTGCCGGTGAGCGCGACCACCGCCGTCGCACCGAGGTCGCCGGAGAGCATCGCCGCGCGCCGCACCGCGGCGGCGGGGCGGTCGGCTGCCGCCGCGACGGCGTCGAGCAGCACGCCGGCGAGCGCGCCGGTGCGCAGCTCGCCGAGCATCGCGCGCGCCAGCAGATCCCACTCCGCCGGGGTCGCTCGGCTCGCGAGATCCTCGAGCAGGCCGGTGCGCGCGGCGGCGGATCCGGATCCGGACACCGCGGCCAGGTCGTCCAGCGCGCGGTCGACGGCGAGGATCGTGAGCGCCGCGGCCGCCGCGTGCGGCACGTCGACGGCTGCGATGCCCCGCCAGCCCACGCCCAGCCGGCCCTGTCGCGGTGCGGCGAGGAGCAGCCCGATCAGCACGGGGATCTCGTCCGGCGCCGCCCGACGCAGCAGCGCCGCGAGGGCGTCCGTCTTGGCGAGCCGGGAGGACGTCGCCCCGGCCGTCTCGGCGGCGTCGACGAGCTCGGTGAGCATCATCCCGGCATTCTCGCACCGGGTGCCGACACCGGGATCCGGGCGCCGCGCTCGATCGGGGCCGGATCCGCGGATCTCAGCGGGACCGCGAGATCAGCTCCAGAAGCGCCCGTCCGTACGCCTCCGAGGGATCCGGGTGCTCGAACCATAGCGGCTCGCCCGCGATCTCGATCTCGACGCGGAACGCGTCCCCGAGCCGGATGAGGCGGCGGAACGTCCCGCGCAGCAGGTCGCGCAGCTGATCCTCGCGCGGCAGCCAGACCGCGTCCGCGAGCGGGACGGCGTCCAGGGCCCATTCGGTCGTGCCGTTGAACGCGAGATCGATGCCGCTCGGCGTCCGGCGTGCATCGATCGTCATCCCGCTGACCGTGAAGACGTCGGCCTCGGCCTCGAGCTCTACCTCATCCGGCAGGTCGAGCTGGAATCGGTCGCCTTCGGCGGGATGCCAGAGCAGGCCGGCGTCGCGCAGCGCGAGCGCGAGTTCGCGGGTGATCACGGCGTCACGTCCCGGCAGGTCATCGACCGAGCCTACCTATGACCGGAGCGGCATGTCCGCGGCATGCGGCAGGGTGGAGGGATGACGCCTCCCGACTCCCCGGCCGAGACGCACGATGCCGCTCTCGCCGCGCTGCGCGCCCTCGTCGGGCGGCCGGACGCCGTGTTCCACGACGGGCAGTACGAGGCGATCGAGGCTCTGGTCGCCGCGCGTCGACGTGCCCTGGTGGTGCAGCGCACCGGCTGGGGCAAGTCGGCCGTGTACTTCGTGGCGACCCTGCTGCTGCGCCGGCAGGGCGCGGGGCCCACGGTGCTCGTCTCGCCGCTGCTGGCGCTCATGCGCGACCAGATCGCCGCCGCCGAGCGGGCGGGCGTGCGGGCGGTCGCGATCAACTCCACCAACGCGCACGAGTGGGCCGACGTGCTCGCGCAGCTGGACCGCGACGAGGTCGACGTGCTCCTGGTCTCGCCGGAGCGGCTGAACAACCCCGCGTTCCGCGAGGAGCAGCTGCCGACGCTGGTCCGGCGGATCGGCATGCTCGTGGTCGACGAGGCGCACTGCATCAGCGACTGGGGGCACGACTTCCGTCCCGACTACCGCCGGCTGCGCGACCTCATCGCCCGGATGCCGGCCGACGTCCCGGTGCTGGCGACCACGGCCACCGCGAACAGCCGGGTCGTCGCGGACGTCGCCGAGCAGCTCGGCACCGACGCGACGGGCGCGGGACCCGGTGTGCTCACGATCCGGGGCCCGCTCGCCCGCGCCTCCCTGCGGCTCGGGGTGCTGCGGCTGCCGAGCTCCGCGAGCCGGCTGGCCTGGCTGCTCGGCCATCTCGACGAGCTGCCCGGATCCGGCATCATCTACACGCTGACGGTGGCCGCCGCGGTCGACACCGCACGGCTCCTGCAGGAGCACGGGCACCGGGTGCGCGCCTACACCGGTCAGACCGATGCGGACGAGCGTGCGGAGTCGGAGGCGATGCTCAAGCGCAACGAGGTGAAGGCCCTCGTCGCCACGAGCGCCCTCGGGATGGGTTTCGACAAGCCGGATCTCGGGTTCGTGCTGCACCTGGGGGCCCCGTC
>JAFDWP010000101.1 GCA_018268435.1 Actinomycetota bacterium | reverse complement strand
TCATGCGTCGTCCTCCCCGCGCCAGAGCGTCGCGGTCGCGTCGCGCAGCAGCCCCTGCGTGATCGGCGAGGCGGGAGCGGTCAGCAGCGTCTCGATCGGACCGGACTCGACCACGCGCCCGTCCGCGAGCACCACCCCGTGCGTGGCGACCTGTGCCAGCACCGCGAGGTCGTGCGTGATGAACACCAGCGACATCCCGTCCGACTCCACGAGCGAGAGCAGCAGGCGCAGCACTCCCGCCTGGATCGTCACGTCGAGCGCCGTCGTGGGCTCGTCGGCGATGAGCAGTCGCGGGCGGGCCGCGAGGGCCATGGCGATCGCGGCCCGCTGCCGCTGCCCGCCGCTGAGCTGATGCGGGTAGCGATCGACGACGCGTTCGGGGTCGGGCAGCGCCACGCGCGCGGCCTCCGCGACGGCGCGGTCGCGCGCGGCGCGGCGGTCGATGCGCTCATGGATCCGGATCGTCTCCGCGATCTGCCGTCCGATCGTGCGGATCGGGTTCAGCGCCGTGCGCGGCTCCTGGAAGACCATGCCGATCTCGTCGCCGCGGATGTCCGCGAGCTCGCGATCGGGCAGGCCCAGGATCTCCCGGCCGTTCCAGCGCACGCTGCCGGATGCACTCGCCCCGTCGGGCAGCAGGCCCATCACGGCGAGCGCGGTGAGCGATTTGCCGGACCCGGACTCGCCGATGAGTCCCACGCGCGCGCCGTCGGACACGGCGAAGGAGATGCCGTCCACGACCCGACGCCCGTCGATCTCGATGACGAGGTCGGTCACCTCGAGGCTCATGCGGTCACCCCCGGGAGCGGCGCCGGGCCGCGGCGCGCCTGCCGGGCCGATCGCGCGCCGGTGCGCAGCGTGGGGTCCGTCGCGTCCCGCAGGGCATCGCCGAGCAGGTTGAACGCGAGCACGGTGATCGTGATCGCGAGGCCTGGCCACACCACCGAGAGCGGATGGATCTGGATGTAGCGCTGCAGGTCGGCCAGCAGGATGCCCCAGGAGGGATCCACGACCGAGGCGCCGAAGCCGAGATAGGACAGGCCCGCCTCGGCGAGCACCGCGGTCGCCATCGCCCAGCTCAGCTGCACGATGAACACCGGGGCGATGTTCGGCAGCAGGTGCTGCACGAGGTTCTGCAGCGGCGTCAGCCCGGAGGCGCGCCCCGCGACGACGAAGTCGCTGTGCTGCACGCGGCGCAGCTCGGGGCGGGTGACGCGGGCGACGTTGACGCCGAAGCCGATGCCGACCGCCCACACCACCACCCAGAGGGATCCGCCCTGCACGGTGGAGATGAGCATCGCGATGATCAGCACGGGGAACGCGATGAGGATGTCGACGAGCACCGCCACCGTCTCGCGCAGCCAGCGCGCAGTGAGTGCGCCGAGCGCACCGAGGACGAGGCCGACCAGGGTGGCGACGATGCCCGAGCCGACGGCGACAAGCACCGTCGTGCGCGACCCCGCCATGATGAGGCTGAGGATGTCGCGGCCGGTGAGGTCGGTGCCGAGCAGATGCGGCCAGCTCGGCGGCAGCCAGCGCGAGGCCACATCGGTCGCGCGCGGATCGAACGGCGTCCAGAACAGCGACAGCAGCGCCGTGACGAGGATCACGCCCACCACGATCAGGCCGAACAGCCCGGCGCCCGAGGACGCCAGTCGGCGCAGCGCCGTGGATCGTCCGCCGGGGCCCTGCACGGGTGAGGACGGCGTCATTCGTCGGCCTCCCGCTGTCGGGGATCCAGCGCGCGGTGCACCAGGTCCACGAGGAACCCGATGATCAGCACCATGCTGGTGAGCACCAGCAGCTCGCCCTGCACCTTCACCAGGTCGCGCGTGCCGACATCGGCGACGAGCATGCGGCCGATCCCGGGCAGCGTGAACAGCTGCTCGACCACGACGGATCCGACGATGATGCCCGCGACCTGGATGCCGAGCACCGTGATGACGGAGAGCCCGACCGCCGGCAGGCCGTGCAGCAGCAGCGCGCGGTTGCGGGTGAGTCCCTTCGCGGCCGCCGTGCGCACGAAGTCCTGCGACGCGGCCTGCAGGGTGGCGCTGCGCACGAAGCGCAGGAGCAGGGCGCCCTCGATCACGCCGATCGTGAGCGCGGGCAGGATCAGGGCCTGCACCGCCTGGACCGGATCGGCCCAGCCCTGCCGCGGGAACCCCTGCGCGGGCAGCCAGCCCAGCCACACCGCGAACACCACCACGAGCATCATCCCCGCCCACACCACCGGCACGGCGGCGACGGCCTGTGCGGCGACGTTCAGGGCGGTGCCCGCGGCCCGGCCGCGCAGCATCGCGGATCCGATCCCGAGCGGCACCGCGATCACCAGCGCGATGAGCATCGCGAGCGCCGCCAGCGGCACCGTGACCTGCGCCTTCTGTGCGAGCTCCGCGGCGACCGATGCGCCGTTCAGCTGGGACGTGCCGAGGTCCCCCCGCAGCACGCCTCCGATCCACTCCAGGTACTGCACGACCACGGGGCGGTCGAGGCCGAGCGCCGCGCGCAGCGCCTCGACCTGCTCGGGCGTCGCCTTGTCGCCGGCCAGGAGCTGGGCCACGTCCCCGGGGAACACCCGCAGTGCGAGGAAGATGAGCGCGCTCGCGACGAGGAGCCCCGCGATGAGCAGGGCTCCCCGGGTGAGCGCATAGCGGAGCACAGAGCCGAGGCTACTGGGTGGCGGTCACGCCGCGCAGGTCGAGGCGCGAGTTGATCGAGTCCTTCGGGAAGCCGCGCACGCCCGGGCGCACCGCGGTCAGCGTCTGGTCCTCGTAGAGCCAGTCCGCGGCGGCGTCCTTCGCGACGATCTCGGCGGCCTGCGAGAGCAGCTGCGCCGACTTCTTCGCGTCCAGCTCGGTCAGCGCCTGCGCGTACAGCTTCTGCACCTCGGGGTTGTCGTAGCCGAAGTAGTACTGCGGGTTCGCGAAGTTGCCGAAGTCGCGGGGCTCCACATGCAGCACGAAGCTGAGGTCGTAGTCGTGCTTCGTGTAGACCGTGTCCAGCCAGGTCGGGAACTCGACCGAGTTCACGGTGAGGGTGACGCCGACCTTCTTGAAGTCGCTGGTGAGCAGCTGCGGCACGGTGGATCCGTAGAACGAGGGGATCGTGAGGGTCAGCGCCAGGTTCTCCTGACCGGCCTCCTTCAGCAGCGCCTTCGCCTTGTCCGGGTCGTACGGCGCCGTGCCGGAGAGATCCTGGTAGCCGGGGTCCAGCTGGGGGATCGGACCGTACAGGGTCGTGCCGATGCCGCGGGCGTCGATGATCGCCTTGTGGTCGATGGCCAGACGCAGCGCCTCGCGCACACGCTGATCGTTCAGCGGAGCCTTGGCGTTGTTGAAGGCGAGGGTCCCCTTGTCGGTGGTCCGCCCCTTCGTGAGCGTGAAGCCCTTCTCCAGCTGCGGGGCGAGGTTCGCGTCGACCGCGGTGAGCACATCCAGCGTGCCGCTCTGCGCCGCGTTCACGCCGGCGGTGAAGTCCGGGATGTAGTCGAAGACGATGCTCTTCACGCCCGCCTTCGTGCCCCAGTACGCGTCATTGCGGGCGAAGGTGAGGGAGTCGCCCTTCTTCCACTGCGTCAGCGTGAACGGACCGGTGCCGTTCTCGGCCGACTGCAGGTCGGTCGCGTCGCCCTTCTGGAACACGAGTCCCGCCGTGCCGGTGAGGCTGAACAGGAAGTTCTGGTTCGGCTGCGTGAGGGTGATGACGACGGTCTTGTCATCCGTCGCGACGATCGAGGAGACTCCGGCGAGGTCGGCGTGACCCTGGACCGTGGCATCGTCCTTCGCGGTCTGCAGCGACGAGACGACGTCGGCCGAGGTGAGGGCGGCGCCGCTGTGGAACGCGATGCCGTCGTTCAGCACGAAGGTGTAGGTGAGACCGTCGGCCGAGATCTCGTGGCTCTTGGCGAGCCGGTCGACGATCTTGTTGTCCTGGGTGCGGCTGACGAGCCCCTCGTAGATGTTGTCCACGAGCACCTGTTCGAGCGCTGCGCCGGCGGTGTGCCGGATGTCGAGGCTCGACGGCTCGAGCACGAGCCCCACGGTCAGGGTGGCGTCGGGGTCCGCCGCTGCGGCGGTGCCGCTCTTCGACGGCGCGGGCGAGCCGGAGCAGGCGGAGAGCAGCAGGGCGGCCGTGGTGAGCCCTGCGAGCAGGACGGCGGCGGCGCGGCGGCGCGGGGCGAGAGCAGCGCGGGTGCGGTGCATGGGGGATCCTCTCGGGCGGGTGCTGGGGGTGCTGGGGTGGCAGGGAGTGCTGTGGGCTGTGGGGTCGAGCCTAGGCGGGGCAGGAGGGCGGAGGGCGCGAGCCGGCACGCGGCGTCACATACCGGATCCGCGGCGGCTCAGGAGTCGGCGTCGACGATGGTGCGGATGATCTCGGCGAGCGCGGTGGGGGCGGTCTCCTGCAGGTTGTGGCTCCCGTCCAGGTGCCGCACGCCCGCAGTGGGCAGGCGCGTGCGGAACACGCGCTCGGCGTCGT
>JAFDWP010000100.1 GCA_018268435.1 Actinomycetota bacterium | reverse complement strand
GGCGGATTCAAGGGGTCGTCGCAACACCGAGTGAACTAGACAAGTTCTAGCAGACGCTCGGCTGGAGTTTTCCAGCCGAGCGTTTTGCGTGGGCGGCTGTTGAGCTGCTGAGCGACGTGCTCGAGGTCCTCTGGTCCATAGACCGATAGGTTGGTGCCTTTGGGGAAGTACTGGCGCAGCAGCCCGTTGGTGTTCTCGTTCGATCCGCGCTGCCAGGGAGATGCGGGGTCGCAGAAGTAGACCGGGACGCCGGTGGCGATCTGGAACTGCTTGTGCTCGGCCATCTCTGCGCCCTGATCCCAGGTCAACGACCCGCGCAGATGTTCCGGCAGCGTCCCGATCAGTCGCTGCAGAACGTCACGGACAGCAGGCGCGGAGTGATCGCCGGGCAGGTGTCCGAGCATCACGTAACGGGTCGAGCGTTCGACGAGGGTGATGATCGCGGTCTTGTTCTGCTCCCCGGTGATCAGATCCCCCTCCCAGTGACCCGGAACAGCGCGGTCTTCGACCTCGGCGGGCCGGTCGCTGATCATGATCATCGGGTCGACGAACCGGCTCGTGCGATGCTCCGGCGACTGATGCGGAACACGACGGACCCGGCCGGTGCGCAATGCCTGAGCGACCTCGCGTTTCAGGCCGCCGCGGGCTTGGAAGTAGAGGGCCTGGTAGATCGTTTCCGTGCTCACGCGCATGCCCTCATCGTCTGGATGGTCTTCGCGGATCCGGTTGCGGATCTGCTCCGGAGACCATCTTCGCGAAAGCCCGTCCGTGACGTAATCCCGCAACCTGCCCGGCTGGGCGAGCTTCGCCGGCTTCGGACGCGCGCGGCCGGCTGCCGCGGCGCGATGCGCCGCATGGGGCAGGTAGAGACCGTCTGACCGGACTCGCGCGTCGAGCTCACGCTTGATCGTCGATGCGGGTCTGCCCAGCTCGCGACCAATCGCCCGCACCCCCATCCCAGCCCGTCGCAGATCAGCGATCATCTCCCGTTCCGGTAGCGACAGCAGCCGCGAGCCGATCTGCTCCGCAACCAACGGCCGAGGACTTGTCATGGACTCCATCGTGACGCGCCCGGTCGTGTAATCGACACGTCGACCGTCCGGGTAGAACCGTGAGTTCCGCGACCTGCGGACTCCGCGGTCCCAGTCCTTCGCGGTGCGCTCATGGATCCCGACAGCGGCTGCCGCCGCCCGGCGGCTTTTCCCCTCCGTCCGCAACCGCGCGAACTCATCGCGGCGCGGATCAGGTCGCCCCTGACGAACCGAACGCCTACCCGCCTGACGAGCCCAACCATAAGCGGTGTTCGCATTGACTCCCAGCTCGCGCGCAGCGATCTGGACATTACCGACCTCGTCGAGCAGGACGAGGAACTGCTTGCGTTGCTCCGAAAACGACACGGTGGTCGCAACCTCCCGAAAATCGGGGTGTTGCGACCACCGCTAGAACCCGCCGGTCCGTCCGGGGCTCCGTCGTCGGATCGCGGTCAGGATCCGACGGTCAGCGTGATCATGAGCGACAGCGCCATCACGATCACCCCGATCGCGGTGAACGCGTAGCCGATGATGAGCGCGGCGATCGCCAGCGGCCTGCCCGGGCGACCGTCGCGCCGGATCTGCACCAGCGCGATGTGTCCGCAGACGATCCCGGCGAGCGGCACGAGGAATGCGCTGATCAGAGCGACCACCGCGAGCACGTTCGATCCGGTTGCGGGAGGCATGCTCCCGGTCGACCCGGAGGTCACGGACGGCCCGGGGATCGCGGACGGGGCGGGCATCACCGGCGCGGCCGGGTGGTTCGTGGTGGGGGCTTCGTACGACATGGGGTTCCTTTCGATGAGGCGTCGCGGCGGATGCCGGAGCGCGAGGGGGTGCTTGCGGAGGCGGCGAGGCGCCTCCGGAGGCGGGGTGGTTCAGAAGGAGGCGGAGAAGCTGCCGAGGATCCGATCCGCGGCGGCCAGGTCGTCGACCTTCGGCGCCTGCAGGGTGACCAGCACGACGTAGCCGCCGGACTTGGCCTGCGCCGAGACGACCAGCGCGTACGACTTGGACGGGCCGCAGCCCGACCACACCGCGAGCTGCCCGGTGTGCACGCCGTCGTCGTAGTCGCTCATGCCCTCGGACTGGCAGCCCTCGGCAGGCAGTCCGGAAGCCATGCCCTGCATGATCTGCTCGGGGGTGACCTTTCCGACGGCGTCCTTGGAGGCGTAGATGCTCACCCCGGAGGCGCCCCAGTCGTTCAGGAAGGCCGAGAGGTCGGGGGCGGCCGAGAGCATCTTGTACTCGTTGCCTCCGTCGTCCGTCATCGGCGCACCCTCGGTCTGGTTCCAGGCCGCGGGCACCTGCACCGACACCGTTCCGGAGTCGTCCTTCACCGTGATGAAGTCGCCGCTCGCGACCTGGCTGGATCCGCCATCCGCACCCGTCGCCGTCTCGACGGTCTTCTGCGCGGTGATCGCCTTGCCGTTGAACTGACCGCGGTAGTAGGTGCTGTCGGCCGGGCGATACAGCTCCACCGAGAGCGTGGCATCCTGCCCGTGCGTGCGCAGTACGCTGCAGTAGTCCGACATGGTGCCGTCCGTGCCGAGCGAGACCCCCTCCATCTTCGTGAGCAGGTCGCCGCCCTCGATGCCCGCCTTGTCGGCAGGTGAGCCGGAGGCGACCGAGCTCACCCAGATGCCGAGGCCGTTGCCCTCCTCGTCGGTCAGCGCGGTGCCGTTGATGCCGAGGCTCAGCACCGGCTTGCCCTGGGCGAGATCGGCGATCGCCTTCTTGGCCTCGTCGCGGTGGATGGCGAGGTTCGTGTCGTACTGGTCGTTGCCGGCGTAGTTCACGCCGACGATCGCGCCGTCCTTGTCGACCAGCGGGCCGCCGGAGTTGCCCGGACGGATCCGCGCGTCATGCTCGATGATGTGGTCCAGCGACGCCCACGGGGTCTTTCCGGCGGTGTCCGCCTTCGAGACGATGCCCTTGGTCTCCGTGAAGGTCGGATCCCCGAGCGGGAAGCCCGCCGCGTACACGTCGAGCGCGGTCTCGACGGGCTTGTCGCGCCAGCGCAGGTGCGGGTAGCCGCTGCCCTCGAGTCGGATGACGGCGAGGTCGTAGCACTCGCTCGATGCGAGCACCTTGGCGTTCAGCGTCTTGGTGGTGTCTCCCCCGCGCCACACCTTGAGGGTGCCGGCGCCGACCACGACGTGGTTGTTGGTGACCGCGAGGCCGCTGTCGTCGATCAGGAAGCCGCTGCCGCGGCCGGCGGCCTCGTAGCCGCCCTGTTCCGGATCCACGAAGGTTCCCACGGCCTCGATCTGGATGGTCGCCTTCTGGACGTCGCCGAAGCCGACGGCACCGCTCGAGGCGGATCCCCCGAAGGGGAGGGGCAGACCGCAGCCGGTGAGGGCCAGCGCGGCCGAGCCGAGCAGAGCGGCGCCGAGCACGAGGCGGCGCCGGGGGTGCAGGTTCTGGTGTGTCATGGGAGACGACCGTACGGAGGCGCGGCAGCGGCGCGGACGGCCTCCCGGCGCGGTTAACGCCGCTGCAACGCAATCGCCGCCCGGACTCGGATCCGGACCGCCATCACCGCCGCGTGCAACGTTCGCGCACCGCCGTCCGCGCGGGGCTCAGAGACCGCGGGCGAGGGCGACGGCCTGCTCAAGACCCAGCCCGCGTCCCGCCGCGAACGCCTCGTCCCACTCCTCCGGGCGCATCGCCTGGCGGATGCGGGTGCGGATCGCCTCCGCATCGAACGGCTCCGCCACGTCCGGGTCGTATCCGTGCCGCTCCCCGCGCTCCCGCACCGCGCCGAGCAGCCGCGCGGCGTCGGCATTGCGATCCAGGAGCGCGGCCGCCCCGGCCGCGGTGTGCAGCAGCGCCAGCACCGAGGTCGGCTCGTCCATGTGCAGCGCCGTCTCCGCGGCGGCCGTCGAGACCCGCAGCGCCTCCCGTCCGCGTCGTGCGTCGATGAGTACGCCGGCGAGCACCTGGGACAGGGCGTCGATCGGCAGGCCCGACGACCGCGCGTCGGCGATCGCCTCGTTCAGCACCCGCATCGCCTGCGCCGGTCGGCCGGTCGCGCGCAGCACCTGCCCGTGGCACATCGCCACCTGGATCCGCTCCCACACGTCGGCCTGCGACACGACCTCGAGCGCGGACGCCATGCTCTCCTCCGCGCCATCCCCGTCGCCGGCGGTGAGCGCGACGACGGCGGTGAGCGCCGCGGCGAGCGCGAGCTCGGAGTGCGCCCCCGCGGCGGCGGCGATGGCCGTCGCCTCGGCGAGCCGGGCGCGGGCGAGGCCCGCGTCGCCGTGCTGGAAGACGAGCCGTGCGTGCGCGATCCGGGTGCGCGCCTCGGTGACGGGATCGGTCGCACCGGGGACCGCGAGCGCATCGGCGATGAGCGCCGCCCCCTGGATCGAGCGCCCGCGCTGGAACCAGTGCCACGACTGGCCCTCCACGATCCGCAGGGCGCTGTCGCGGTCGCCGCGGCGCAGCGCGGCACTCAGCCCGAGCCGCAGATCGACGGCGCTCAGCTCGAGCAGGGCGTGCGCGACCCGCGGATCCGCCGAGAGCAGCCGATCGCGCAGCTCGCTCACCCAGCCGGCGTACCAGCGGGCATGCCGGGTGTAGAACGGCGCCCGCTCCTGCGCGTCGGCGAGCGGGTACGCGTAGTCCATGATCGGCTCGAGCAGACGGAAGCGCCGCTCGCCGTCGGGCCCCTCGGTGGCGGAGATGAGCGACTTGCGGGCGAGTCGCGCCACCGTCGCCGCCGTCTCGGCGCCGCCCGCGGCGACCCCGCGCACGGCGGCGAGCGTGAACGATCCCCCGAAGCCGGCGACCTCGATCAGGGCGTCCCGCTCCGCCGGGGACAGCAGGTCGACGCTCCACTCGATCGCCGCGCGCAGGCTGCCGTGCCGCCCCGACTCCTCACCGAGATCGCTCGCATCCGCGGCGACGACGTCGATCACGTCGCCCAGGCCGACGGTGTCGAGCCGCGCCGCCGCGATCTCGAGCGCGAGTGGCAGACCGTCCAGGCGCGTGCAGAGGGTCACGACCTGATCGCGGGTGCGCTCGTCGAGCACGAAGCTCGGGTCGGCATCCGCCGCACGATCCCCGAACAGGCGCACGGCATCGGATCCCGGATCCATCGGTCCGACCGGGATGACGCGCTCACCCGGCACCCGAAGCGTCTCACGGCTGGTCACGATGAGGGAGAGCCCGACGGTGGTCGTGAGCAGGTCGCGCACGATGTCGCGGACGACGGCGTGCAGGTGCTCGGCGTTGTCGAGCACGAGGGTGACGGGCGCCGCCGCGAGCCGGCGCGAGATCGCCTCGAGCGTGGGCTGCTCCGCGTCGACGCCGTCCGCGATCGCCTTGAGCACCGGGCTGCGCTCCGCGGTGAACACGACCTGCAGGTCGATGAAGACCTGCTCGTCGGACAGCTCGGCGGTCGCCTGCCGCAGGTGCTCCACGACGAGGCGCGTCTTGCCCGCACCTCCCGGCCCGGTGACCGTGACGAGGCGTGCCATGCTTCGGGCCTGTGCCAGCGCATCGAGCTCCTGCCGGCGGCCGACGAAGACGGTGAGCGGGATCGGGATCCCGCGACGACGCACGGTGCGGCCGACCCGCGCGGGCCCGGCACCGGTGACGGTCGTCGCGGCCTCCTGGCGCACGATGCGCTGCATCAGGTCGCCGACATCGTCGGAGAGGTCGAGCCCGAGGTCGTCGCGGCGGCGCACCCGCAGGTCGTCGATCACCGCGAGGGCCTCCGCATCGCGCCCGGACCGGGCGAGGGCGGTCGCGAGCAGCGCGGCGAGGCGCTCGTCGTGCGGCCTCCCGGCGACATGCGGCGCGAGGGCGGCCGCGGCGGCCGCCGGCTCATCGCGGTGCAGGCGCAGCTCGGCGAGCGCTCCCACCAGCAGCTGCCGCGCGGCGGCGAGCCCGGCGCGCTCGCGGTCCAGCACGGGCACCCCCTCCAGGCCCGCGAAGGGCTCCCCCGTCCAGAGCGCGTCGGCCTCGCGCAGCAGCGTGAACCGCTGCGCGTCATCGGCGGACTCGGCCTCGGCGAGGAGCGCACGGAACCGCAGCAGGTCGACGGCGTCCGGCGCCACTTCGAGCGCGTACCCGCCCCGACCGCCGCGCAGCAGGTTCTCGAAGCCGCGCTGGCGCAGCCGGGTGATGTAGACCCGGATCGCTCCGGTCGCCGAATCCGGGGGCGTCGCCCAGACGTCCTCCACGAGCCGGTCCGCCCCGACCGCCTCCCCCGGAGTGAGCGCGAGGCGCGCGATGAGGGCCCTCGGGAGCGTCCCCGGCACCGCGAGCTCCCGCCCGCCGTCCGTGACCCGCAGGCTGCCGAACAGGTCGATCCTCAGCACCGGCCCGTTCCTCTCTCTCCGTCCTGGTCACGAAGATAGCGCCACGGAGCGGCGGCGCACAGGCCCCCCGCGCACAGGACCTCCGCGCGCAGGACGCGCCACAGGATCAGCCGTCGCCGAGCACCGAGGCGACGAAGGCGTGCACCCGACGGTGCGTGCCGTCCAGGCGACGGTCGGCGAGCCGCTCCGCCCGGATCTCGTTCGGCGCGAGCGGCGGAGCCAGCCGCACGCTCTCGTGGCAGGAGAGGTCGGCGCAGATGTAGGTGCCGACCACCGACCCCTTGCGGCCTTCCGCTCCCCCACGGCGGGCCGCGAACAGGGCGACCTGATTGCCCGGCTGCATCGTGTGGCAGAGGTTGCACATGCCCGAGCGCACGCGGGACGGATCCGCCGCGCGCAGCACGATCCCCACGGCCTCGCCCTCCTGCTCGATGAGGATGTACCCGCTGCGCGAGGCGATCGGATCCCGCCACGCGAAGAAGTCGAGGTAGTCCCACTCCGTGAGGAGGAGGTCGTGCGGCATGCCGATCTCGGCGATCTCGTCGGACTCGGCATTGCGGAACGACGCCCGGATCTGGTCTTCGGTGAGGGCACGCATGCGCACCAGTCTAGAAAGATCGCCGGCGTGACGGACCGGAACGACGTGCGCGACGGAGCGCATGTCGAACTCGAGCCGGCCACGATGCCCCGGGGCAACTGGTCGACCGCGTTCCGCGACCCCGACGGGAATCTCATCAACCTGTGCTGAAGGCCCGCGCGCCTGAGCGGCGTCGCCCCGGGACAAGATGAAAGGCCCTCGCGGGGCGAGGGCCTTTCATCTGTGGGTGGCGAGTGAGGGATTCGAACCCCCGAAGCATTCCGCGGCTGATTTACAGTCAGCTCCCTTTGGCCGCTCGGGCAACTCGCCATGCACGCCCGTCCCGCTTTTCCAGCCGACCGGGGGCGCGAAGATCAAGCATACCCGGCGGATCGTGACACGAGAAATCGAGCGCCGGCAGGCGCGCCGGCAGGCGCGCCGTCAGGTGGCGAGGCGGGCGAGCCGGGCCTCGAGTCCGTGCCAGTCCGGGGTCGGCGCATGCGCCGCCGGAGGGTCGGGGAGCAGCCGCACCGGTGCGTTCCGGAGGGTGCCCGCCACGATCGGCGCCGGCAGGAGCAGCACGGCCGGCGGCACCCCGGCCGGCCGCGTCACGGCGGCGGTTCCCGAGTCGGTGGCGGTTCCCGAGTCGGACGCGGTTCCCGAGTCGGACACCGTCACGGCGGCGGTTCCCGTGCCGGACACCGGAGCGGAGCCCTCCGCCGCGTCGGCGCGATCGGGGAACGCGAGCTCGTCGGCGCCCGCGGCGCCCGTGGACACCGCGTCGGCGGGCGCATCGAGCGGCACCGCCCCGTCGCCCAGGCCCAGCGCCTGCAGCACCCCGTCCCGCTCCTCGTCGATCGTGCTCGGGATCCCCTCGCGGAGATCCACGATCACGTCTGCCTCCGCCTGCGCCGCGAGCGAGCGCCGCGTGTCGGGGAAGGGGCTGCCGCCACGGCGCGATTCGAGCTCGGTGCCGCTGCGATCGCGCACGAGCGCCCGCCGGTGCGTGCCATCCGGCGCGGGCACCGCCACGAGGCGCACGCCGCGATCCTCCAGAACCGCGCGGATCCGCTCGCCGTCGGCGTCCTCCCCGACCGGCGCGACGATCGTCAGAGCGAGCCCGTGTCCCTGCAGCGCTCCCGCCAGGTCGACGGCGTCCCCGCCGACGCTCTCCCGCACACCCCCGGGGTCGCGGATCTCGTCGATCCGCGCCTCGCCCAGGATCACCACCCGGTGCTCGGCCATGCCGCCCCCTCTCCCGGAAGTCCCCCCAGGCTACTCCGGGCCCCGGCGCAGCCCCGGGACCGCACCGCGGTGCGCGACAGCCGGGGGTGGCCGGCCGTATCCTGGCGCCATGAAGACTCGCAGTGTCGCGGTCGCTCTGGCCGCGCTCAGCCTCCTCGCGACGCTGACCGCATGCGCCCCGATCATGCGCGAGGCGCCCGTCTCCCCGGCCGCTGCTCCGACCGGATCCGACGCGGCGGCCGGCACGGACGCCCCGACGCCGCAGAAGAGCCCGTCCGCGTCACCCGGCGCGACCGGGACGTCCGCGGCGATCCCCACCGACTGCAAGGCGATCCTGTCCTCGGACGTGCTGGCCCAGCTCGGCGACACCCCGCTGAACTCCCCGGTCTACGGTCCCAGCGGCGTGCAGTCCGACGGCAGCCTCATCTGCATCTGGGCCGACCCGCAGGCCGACACGACGAGCATCCAGACCACGATCTCCCGGATGTACCGCGGCAAGGCGCTCGAGCTGCTGAACGGGCTCGTGACGTCGGAAGGGTATACCTGCTACACCCCGAACGACGGCACCCGGTGCGAGAAGGAGTGGCCGGACCCGCGCTACCCCGTCACCGACGGGCGCACGCTGTTCTGGCGCGAGGACGTGCTCATCGACACGCGCTACTCGAACCTGGCCCCCACCGGCTACACGTCGAGCATCGTGGCGAGCATCTTCGGGTCCTGACCGCCCGGAGACGCACGATGGCCCCGGATCCGAGGATCCGGGGCCATCGCGTCAGACGATCAGGCTCAGTTGTAGGTGCCGGGCGTGATGTCGTCGGTCGAGAACGCGTCGAAGTCGACGTAGCCGAAGTCTCCGTCGGCGTAGGCACCGTCGGATGCGAAGATCCGGTTCGGGTACCGCTCGCTCTTGGCCTCCTCGGTCGCCTCCACCGTGATGTCGCGGTAGCGGCGCAGGCCCGTCCCCGCGGGGATGAGCTTTCCGATGATGACGTTCTCCTTGAGGCCGACCAGCGGGTCGCTCTTGCCCTCCATGGCGGCCTGCGTGAGCACGCGGGTCGTCTCCTGGAACGACGCGGCCGACAGCCACGACTCGGTCGCGAGCGACGCCTTGGTGATACCCATCAGCTCGGGACGACCGGACGCCGGGCGCTTGCCCGCCGCGACCGTCTCGCGGTTGATGTCGCGGTAGCGACGCGAGTCCACCATCTCACCGGGGAGCAGGGTCGTGTCGCCGTGGTCGACGACGGTGACCTTGCGCAGCATCTGGCGCACGATGACCTCGATGTGCTTGTCGTGGATCGGCACACCCTGCGAGCGGTACACGTCCTGCACGCCGCCGACGAGGTACTTCTGCACCTCGCGGGCACCCTGCACGCGCATGACCTCCTTGGGGTCGAGCGTTCCGACCTGCAGCGGGTCGCCGACCGAGACGTGCTGGCCGTCCTCGACGAGGAGCGTCGCGCGCTTCAGCACCGGGTAGACCACTTCCTCGTCGCCGTTGTCGGGCGTGAGGATGACCTTCTTGGACTTGTCGGTCTCCTCGATCGTGATGCGGCCGTCGGCCTCGGCGATCGGGGTGGCGCCCTTCGGGGTGCGCGCCTCGAAGAGCTCCTGCACGCGGGGCAGACCCTGCGTGATGTCGCCCGCGGACGCGAGGTGGAAGGTACGCATCGTCAGCTGCGTTCCGGGCTCACCGATCGACTGGGCCGCGATGATGCCGACGGCCTCGCCGATGTCCACCGTCTTGCCGGTGGCGAGCGAGCGGCCGTAGCACTGCGCGCAGACGCCGACGGCCGAGTCGCAGGTCAGCACGGAGCGGACCTTGATCGACTCCACACCGGCCGCGACGAGCTTGTCGATGAGCACGTCGCCGACGTCCTCACCGGCAGTGGCGAGAACCTCGCCGGCCTCGTTCACGACGTCAGCCGCGAGCGTACGGGCGAACACCGAGTTCTCCACGTTCGCGTCGCGCACCAGCTCACCGGCGCTGTTCGGCGCGGCGATCGGCAGCTCCAGGCCCTTCGACGTGCCGCAGTCGTCCTCGCGGATGATGACATCCTGCGAGACGTCCACCAGACGACGGGTCAGGTAGCCCGAGTCGGCGGTGCGCAGTGCGGTGTCGGCCAGACCCTTGCGGGTACCGTGCGTGGCGATGAAGTACTCCGCCACCGACAGGCCCTCGCGGTACGAGGAGATGATCGGACGCGGGATGAACTCACCCTTGGTGTTGTTCACCAGACCACGCATACCCGCGATGTTGCGGATCTGCAGCCAGTTGCCACGGGCTCCCGAGGACACCATGCGGTTGATGGTGTTGTCGTCCGGGAAGTTCGCCTGCATCTCGGCCTGGACCTCGTTGGTCGCCTTCGTCCAGAGCTCGACGAGCTCCTGACGACGCTCGGCGTCGGTGGTCAGACCCTTGTCGTACTGCGCCTGGATCTTCTCAGCCTGCTTCTCGTAGCCCGCGACGATCTCCGCCTTGTTCGGCGGGGTGATGACGTCGCTGAGCGCGACGGTCACACCCGAGCGCGTGGCCCAGTAGAAGCCGGCGTCCTTGATGCGGTCCAGCGACGCGGCGGTCTCGACCTTCGGGTACTCCTCGGCGAGCTTGTTGACGATCTGCGACAGCTTGCCCTTGTCGGCGACCTCGCGCACGAACGGGTAGCCCTTGGGCAGCGTGTCGTTGAAGATCGCCTGGCCGAGCGAGGTGTCCACGAGACCGTGGCTCTCGTAGCCCTCGGGGGCTTCGCCCTCGAGGAACGTGAGACCCGGGATGCGGATGCGAACCTTGGCCTGCAGGTCGAGGGTGCCCTCGTCCTTCGCCAGGATCGCCTCGCCCACGGAGCCGAACGCACGGCCCTCGCCGGTCGCACCCTTCTTGACCGTGGTCAGGTGGTGCAGACCGATGATCATGTCCTGCGAGGGCAGGGTGACCGGACGGCCGTCGGACGGCTTGAGGATGTTGTTCGAGGCGAGCATCAGCACGCGGGCCTCGGCCTGGGCCTCGACCGACAGCGGCAGGTGCACGGCCATCTGGTCACCGTCGAAGTCGGCGTTGAAGGCCGCGCAGACGAGCGGGTGCAGCTGGATGGCCTTGCCCTCGACGAGCTGCGGCTCGAAGGCCTGGATGCCCAGGCGGTGCAGGGTGGGGGCGCGGTTCAGCAGCACGGGGCGCTCGCGGATGATCTCCTCGAGCACGTCCCAGACCTCGGGGCGCATGCGCTCGACGGCGCGCTTGGCGGCCTTGATGTTCTGCGAGTGGCCCAAGTCGATCAGGCGCTTGATCACGAACGGCTTGAACAGCTCGATCGCCATCGTCTTCGGCAGACCGCACTGGTGCAGCTTGAGCTGCGGGCCGACGATGATGACCGAACGGCCCGAGTAGTCCACGCGCTTGCCGAGCAGGTTCTGGCGGAAGCGACCCTGCTTGCCCTTCAGCATGTCGCTGAGGGACTTCAGGGCGCGGTTGCCGGTGCCGGTGACGGGACGACCGCGGCGGCCGTTGTCGAACAGCGCGTCGACGGCCTCCTGCAGCATGCGCTTCTCGTTGTTGACGATGATCTCGGGGGCGCCGAGGTCGATCAGACGACGAAGACGGTTGTTGCGGTTGATCACGCGACGGTACAGGTCGTTCAGGTCGCTGGTCGCGAAGCGGCCACCGTCCAGCTGCACCATCGGGCGCAGCTCCGGCGGGATCACCGGCACGACGTCGAGCACCATGGCGGCCGGGCTCATGCCGGTCTCCAGGAACGAGTTCACGACCTTGAGGCGCTTGATCGCGCGGATCTTGCGCTGGCCCTTGCCCTCGGAGATCTGCAGGCGCAGCTTGTCCGACTCGCCGGCGAGGTCGAACGCCGCGAGGCGACGCTGGATCGCCTCGGCGCCCATGTGCGCCTCGAAGTACTGGCCGAACCGGTCCTGCAGCTCGTGGAAGACGTCGTCCTCGGGGCGCAGTGCGCCGACCTCGAGGGTGCGGAAGTCCTCCCACACGCGCTCGAGCTTGACGATCGCCTCGTCGGCGCCCTTGCGGATCAGGGACATCTCCTTCTCGGCGGCGTCCTTGACCTTCTTCTTGGCGTCGGCCTTGGCACCCTCGGCCTCGAGGGCCGCGAGCTCCTCCTCCAGCTTGGCCAGGCGCTCCGCGATCTTGGCGTCACGGCGGTCGCCGAGCGTCTTCAGCTCGAGCCGGATGTTGTTCTCCTGGGTCGCGAGGTCGCGGTGACGCGCATCCTCGTCGACCGAGATGACCATGTACGCGGCGAAGTAGATGACCTTCTCGAGGTCCTTCGGCGCCATGTCCAGCAGGTAGCCGAGGCGCGAGGGCACGCCCTTGAAGTACCAGATGTGGGTGACGGGCGCGGCGAGCTCGATGTGGCCCATGCGCTCACGACGGACGGAGCTCTTGGTGACCTCCACGCCGCAGCGCTCGCAGACGATGCCCTTGAAGCGGACACGCTTGTACTTGCCGCAGGCGCACTCCCAGTCGCGGGAGGGGCCGAAGATCTGCTCGCCGAAGAGGCCGTCCTTCTCCGGCTTCAGCGTGCGGTAGTTGATGGTCTCGGGCTTCTTGACCTCACCGTAGGACCACTTGCGGATGTCGTCCGCCGTGGCGAGGCCGATGCGAAGCTCATCGAAGGTTGTTGCGTCGAGCACTAGTTCTCCTGTGTCGAAATTCTCTTAAGAAAAAGTCGGTGCTTCGACAGGCTCTGCAACCGGATGGTTCCTGAGCCTGTCGAAGGGTCAGATCTCGTCGATGGATGCGGACTCGAAGCGGCTGGAGATGTTGATCCCCAGCTCCTCGGCGGCGCGGAAGGCCTCGTCGTCGGTGTCGCGGAGGTTGACCGCCGTGCCGTCGGCCGAGAGGACCTCGACGTTCAGGCAGAGCGACTGCATCTCCTTCATCAGCACCTTGAACGACTCCGGGATACCGGGCTCCTGGATGTTCTCGCCCTTGACGATCGCCTCGTACACCTTGACGCGGCCGAGGATGTCGTCGGACTTGATCGTGAGGAGCTCCTGCAGCGCGTAGGCGGCACCGTAGGCCTCGAGCGCCCACACCTCCATCTCACCGAAGCGCTGGCCGCCGAACTGGGCCTTACCGCCGAGCGGCTGCTGGGTGATCATCGAGTAGGGACCCGTCGAGCGCGCGTGGATCTTGTCGTCGACGAGGTGGTGGAGCTTCAGGATGTACATGTAGCCCACCGAGATCTGCCCCGGGAACGGCTCGCCGGAGCGGCCGTCGAACAGGGTGGTCTTGCCGGACGAGTCGATCAGGCGCACGCCGTCACGGGTCGGCAGCGTCGAGTCGAGGAGACCCTCGATCTCCTCCTGGTGGGCGCCGTCGAACACCGGGGTCGCGACCTTGGTGCCGGGCGCGACGTCGAACGCCTCCTCGGGCAGCTGCGCCGCCCACTCCGGGTTGCCCTCGATCTTCCAGCCCTGCTTGGCGATCCACCCGAGGTGGGTCTCCAGCACCTGGCCGAAGTTCATGCGGCCCGGGATGCCGAGCGGGTTGAGGATGACGTCGACCGGGGTGCCGTCGGCGAGGAACGGCATGTCCTCGACGGGCAGGATCTTCGCGATGACGCCCTTGTTGCCGTGACGACCGGCGAGCTTGTCGCCCTCGGTGATCTTGCGCTTCTGGGCGATGAAGACCACGACGCGGCGGTTGACGCCAGAGCCGAGCTCGTCATCGCCGTCCTCGGCGTTGAACTCCTTGACCGCGATGACCGTGCCCTGCTCGCCGTGCGGCACCTTCAGGGACGTGTCGCGGACCTCGCGGCTCTTCTCGTTGAAGATCGCGCGGAGCAGGCGCTCCTCGGCCGACAGCTCGGTCTCGCCCTTCGGAGTGACCTTGCCGACGAGGATGTCGCCGGGGCGGACCTCGGCGCCGATGCGGATGATGCCGCGCTCGTCCAGGTCCTTCAGGAGCTCGGGGCTGACGTTGGGGAGGTCACGGGTGATCTCCTCCTTGCCGAGCTTGGTGTCGCGCGAATCGACCTCGTACTCCTCGATGTGGATCGAGGAGAGGGTGTCGTCCTTCACCAGGT
Organism: Actinomycetota bacterium; assembly: GCA_018268435.1. Classification (GTDB taxonomy): domain Bacteria; phylum Actinomycetota; class Actinomycetes; order Actinomycetales; family Microbacteriaceae; genus Microbacterium. Next base: position 13,427 of record JAFDWP010000100.1, on the reverse strand, counting down.
CCTGGCTCAGGATGATCGCGTCCTCGAAGTTGTGACCCTCCCACGTCATGAAGGCGACGAGGAGGTTCTTGCCGAGGGCGAGCTCGCCGTTCTCCGTGGCGGGGCCGTCCGCGATGACCTCGCCGACCTCCACGCGCTCACCGGCCGAGACGACGACCTTCTGGTTGTAGGAGGTGCCGTGGTTCGAGCGGTCGAACTTGCGCAGGTAGTACTCCTGCGTGCCGCCCTCGTCGAGCATGACCACGACGCGGTCGGCGGAGACCTCGGAGACCACACCGGCCTTCTCCGCGGTGATCACGTCACCGGCGTCGATCGCGGCGTAGCCCTCCATACCGGTGCCGACGAACGGCGACTCGGAGCGGAGCAGCGGCACGGCCTGGCGCTGCATGTTGGCGCCCATGAGCGCGCGCTGCGCGTCGTCGTGCTCGAGGAACGGCACGAGCGAGGTCGCGACCGACACCATCTGGCGCGGGGAGACGTCGATGTAGCCGATCTCCTCGGGCAGGAACATGTCGACCTCACCGGATCCGCCCTTGGGGCGGGCCAGGACGTGCGCCTCGGTGAAGCGGCCGTCCTTGTCGAGCGGCGCGTTCGCCTGCGCGATGTTGAAGTCGACCTCCTCGGCGGCGGTCAGGTAGTCGATCTGCGCGGTGACCTTGCCACCCTCGACCTTGCGGTACGGCGTCTCGATGAAGCCGAACGAGTTGATCCGCGCGAACGTGGCGAGCGAGCCGATCAGACCGATGTTCGGGCCTTCCGGGGTCTCGATCGGGCACATGCGGCCGTAGTGCGAGGGGTGCACGTCGCGCACCTCGACGCCGGCGCGGTCGCGGCTCAGACCACCGGGGCCGAGGGCCGAGAGGCGGCGCTTGTGGGTCAGACCCGCGAGCGGGTTGTTCTGATCCATGAACTGCGACAGCTGCGACGTGCCGAAGAACTCCTTGATCGCGGCCACGACGGGGCGCACGTTGATCAGGGTCTGCGGCGTGATCGCCTCGATGTCCTGCGTGGTCATGCGCTCGCGGACGACGCGCTCCATACGGCTCAGGCCCGTGCGGACCTGGTTCTGGATGAGCTCGCCCACGGCGCGGATGCGACGGTTGCCGAAGTTGTCGATGTCGTCGGTGGCGAGCCGGATCTCAGCCTTCTTGCCGTTGCGGATGCCGTCGAAGGTCTCCACACCGGCGTGCAGGCGCACCAGGTACTTGATCGTCTCGACGACGTCCTTGACCGTGAGGACGGACTCATCCAGCGGCAGGTCGAGACCCAGCTTCTGGTTGATCTTGTAACGACCGACCTTGGCCAGGTCGTAGCGCTTCGCGTTGAAGTAGAAGTTGTCCAGCAGCGCGCGGGCGGCCTCGGCGGCGACCTGCTCGCCCGGACGGAGCTTGCGGTAGATGTCGCGGAGCGCGTCCTCCTTGGTGAGGATCGTGTCCTTCGCGAGCGTGTCCTCGATCGAGCTGAAGCCGGCGAACTCCGCGAGGATCTCCTCGCTGGTCAGGCCCAGCGCCTTGAGGAAGACCGTGACGGACTGCTTGCGCTTGCGGTCGATGCGCACGCCGACCTGGTCGCGCTTGTCGATCTCGAACTCGAGCCAGGCTCCGCGCGAGGGGATCACGCGGGCGGAAACGATGTCCTTGTCGCTCGTCTTGTCGGGGGTCTTGTCGAAGTAGACGCCCGGCGAGCGGACCAGCTGGGACACCACGACGCGCTCGGTGCCGTTGATGATGAAGGTGCCCTTGGCGGTCTGCAGGGGGAAGTCGCCCATGAAGACGGTCTGGGTCTTGATCTCACCGGTCTGGTGGTTCATGAACTCGGCCTCGACGTAGAGCGGGGCCGCGTAGGTCTTGCCGCGCTCCTTGCACTCCTCGATGGAGTACTTCTCAGGCTCGAGGTACGGGTTCGTGAACGAGAGCTGCATCGTCTCGCTGAGGTCTTCGATCGGAGAGATCTCCTCGAAGATCTCCTCGAGGCCGCTGGCCTCGGCGACGTCCTTGCGGCCGGCCTTCTTGGCCTCCGCGACGCGCTGCTTCCAGGCCTCGTTGCCCACGAGCCAGTCGAAGGACTCGGTCTGCAGGGCGAGCAGGTCGGGGACCGTCAGCGTGTCGGAGATCTTGGCGAACGAGAGGCGGGAGTGGCCGCGTCCGTTCTTGATGGTGGTGGGAGTGGATGCGGTGCGAGCAGCAGCCAAGGGAATAACCTCCGTGAGCCCCGAAGGGCGTCTCGATTCCTCGTCGTCAGGTGGAGTGCGCCGCGTCACACGGCCGCACGCTGAAGGCGCTCTGTCGAGGAGCGGGGAACGTACGGAGTCTGCCGACCACCATATGAGGGCAGGGAGGAGCGAGGCGCAAAGATCAACTATAGTTCGGAAATCGCGACATGGCAAGCGGGATTCTTGACCTTCTGCCTCAAGGGCGGTATAACCGCGAGCGCGACCGCCCCGATGGGTGCGCGCCACGCGGATCCGGTATCGTCACGAGCGTGCCCGATTCCCCGTTGATCGCCTGCTTCGGCGAGGGCCTGGTGGCACTCGTGCCCACCACGGCCGGTCCGCTGGAGAGCAACCGCACGTTCCAGCGCTCGCTGGCCGGCGCGGAGTGGAACGTCGCGCTCGCCGTCGCCTCAGCCGGCTCGCGCGCCGCGGTCGTGTCGCGCGTGGGTGCGGACGGGTTCGGGCGCTTCCTGCTCGCCGAGCTCTCCGAGCACGGGGTCGACGCCTCCGCCGTGGAGATCGATCCCGCGGCCCCCACCGGCCTGTACGTGAAGGAGCTCTCCGTCGAGGCCGAGGGAGCGGCCCCGCCCCGCGGCGGCATGCAGAGTGCGATGCACTATTACCGGGCCGGATCCGCCGGGAGCCGCATCTCCCCCGCCACCCTGCACACGCCGGCGGCCGAGCGCGTGCTCGCCGAGGCGGCGCTCGTGCACACGACGGGGATCACCCCCGCGCTGTCCGACGGTGCCCGGGCCGCGCAGGACGAGCTGTTCGCCGACCGCGGCGACCGACTGACGAGCTTCGACGTGAACTGGCGACCTGCCCTGTGGCAGGGGCGCGAGGAGGAGGCCCGCGAGGTGCTCGGCGGCTATGTGGCGGCGGCCGACGTCGCGCAGTGCAGCGAACAGGATGCGGAGGCCGTGTTCGGCACGGGGGATCCGGAACGCCTGCGCGCGCTGTTCCCCGGGCCGCGCCATCTGGTGATCACCCGCGACGATGGCGCCACCGCCTTCGACGGCACGGAGCGCGCGGACGCGCCGGCCGTGCCCGCAACCGTGGTCGAGAAGATCGGCGCCGGCGACGCCTTCGCCGCCGGGTTCCTCGCCGGCGTGCTCAGCGGACTGTCCCTGAGCGGCTGCGTCGCCCGGGCGAACCGCATCGCCACACGCGCCCTGGGCAGCACCCGCGACCACGTGGACTGAGCGCGCTCAGCCGCCGCGGACGGCGCGGCGCGTCGTGCGCAGCGGCTCGGTGACCGCGTCCCCGCGGTGCTGCACGACCCGCACGAAGAGCAGGTCGAGCACCGCGAGCTGGGCGATCCGGCTCGACATCGCCGCCATCCGCAGCGGGGACTCCTTCGCCCGCGTGGGGAGCACGATGTCGGACACCGCGGTGAGCGGCGAGCCCGGCGCATTCGTGAGCGCCACGGTCAGCGCGCCGACGGCACGGGCGACCTCGGCGGCGCGCACCGTCTCGGCGGTCTCCCCCTCGTGCGACACGGCCAGCGCCACGTCCCGAGGGCCCAGCAGCGCGGCACCGGTGATCGCGATGTGCGGATCCGGCGAGTGCACCGCCACGCAGCCGATGCGCGCGAGCTTGAGCTGCATGTCCTGCGCGGTGAGCGAGGACGCCCCCTGGCCGAACAGGTGCACCTGACGCGCTCCCGACAGGGCGAGGGCGACACGGTCGAGCACGGCGAAGTCGAGCGCCGAGACCGTCTGCTCGATCGCGCCGATCTCGCTGGCCGCGAGCTTGGCGGCCACAGCCTCCACCGGATCGCCCAGATCGATCACCGCGTCGACGAACCCGAACCGCTCCTGCTCGGCCTGCGCGCGCGCCACGGCCCCGGCGAAGGCCACCCGGAGCTCCCGGTAGCCGCTGAAGCCCAGCGTCTGCGCGAAGCGGGCGACCGTCGACAGCGATGTGCGGCACAGCCGCGCGAGGTCGGTGATGGCGAGGTCCACGACGAGCGTCGGATCCGCGAGCACCCGCTCGGCGACCCGCGCCTCGGCCGCGCTGAGCCGGGGCAGCGCCCCGCGCACGATGCCGATGACGTCTGCGTCCATCACACCCCCTGTGGCTCCCGAAGAGAGCGGATCATCGCCCGACGCCGACGAGCCTCTCCCGGGCGAGCTCCGCGCCGATCCTGCTGGCCGAGCCGACCTCGATCACCGGCACGCCCGCGTCGTCGACCGGAAGGCCGACGTTCACCGCGACGACGTCGCCGGCACGTGCCGCGAGCGCCGCGACGAGCGCGCGCTGCGCCGGATCCGTGTCGATCCGATCCACCAGCAGGGCGATCCGACGGCCGTCGGCCTGCGTCAGCGCCGCCTCGACGGCCGCACCGCGCGCCTCCTCGTCCAGACGAGCCGTGTCGATGCGCACCGTGTCGCCGCCGCCGGCGAGGGCATCGGCGACGTAGGCCGCGGCGCTGTCCACGGCGAGCGTGGAGCTGCGTCGCGCGTCGACGACGAAGGGGGCGCCCGCCGCGGGCACCTGCTCCACGGGCGGTCCGCCGTGCACGCGCAGCGCGCGCCGCACGATCCCCGCCGCGTCATAGTCGGCCCCGTCTGGGTCCGGGGCGGCCGCGGCGAGCTTCGCCGCCAGCCGCGCAACGCGGGCCCCGGCCTCGGCGACGCGCTCGCGGGACAGCGATCCGTCCCGCAGCGCCGCGATGATCGCGTCCAGCGCCGTGCGGTAGTCGCGCTCGTCCTGGTCGGGCAGGGCCGCGGCGCCGGGGTTCGTCGGATTTCCGATGCAGAGCAGATCCGCTCCGGCAGCGAGTGCGCGCACCGCGCCCCCGCCGATGCCGACGGCCTCGCGGATCGCGGCCATGTCGAGCGCGTCGGTGATGATGACGCCGTCGAAGCCCGCCTCGCGCAGCATCCCCAGCACGTGCGGATTCAGCGTGGCGGGCCGCTCGCCCCACGCGGGCACCACGATGTGCGCGGTCATGACGGCGTCGACGCCCGCGGCGATCGCGGCGCGGAACGGCGCGAGGTGGACGCGCTCGATCTCGGCCGGATCCACCGCGATGCGCGGCAGATCGTGATGCGAGTCGACGTGGGTGTCGCCGTGGCCCGGGAAGTGCTTGACGCACGCCGCGACGCCGCCGGCCTGGAGGCCCTCCACCGCGGCGACCACGTGCCGGGACACCAGCGCGGCGTCGGCGCCGAACGCGCGCACGCCGATGACGGGGTTGCGCGGATCGGTGTTGACGTCGGCCACCGGCCCGAGCACCACGTCGGCCCCGACCGCGCGCACCCGTCGGGCCAGCTCGGCCCCGGTCGCCTCGGTCGCGGCGACGTCGTCGAGGGCGCCGAGCTGCGCCGCCCCCGGAAGCGTGGATCCGGTCGCGGCCTCGAGGCGGGTGACGCTGCCGCCCTCCTCGTCGATGCCGATGAGGGCCCGGGGGTTCGCGGCGCGGATGCCCGCGCTCAGCGCGGCGAGGTCTCCCCCGACGTTCTGCCCGAAGTAGACCACGCCCGCGAGGCCGCGGCGCAGTGCCGCATCGAGCCAGGCCGGCACCGTGCGGCCGAGGAAGCCCGGCCACAGCACCGCGTTCGCGAGCCGCTCGAACTCCGCGTCGTCGTTCCGATCCGTCACGCTCATCCCTTCACTGCTCCGGCGACGAGTCCGGAGGACAGTCGCCGCTGCACGATCACGAAGAAGATCATGACAGGCACAGTGATGAGGGTGGAAGCGGCCATGATGCTCCCCCAGTCGTTGGAGTACTGACCGAAGAAGGACTTCAGGCCGATCGAGACCGTGTACTGGTCGGTCGCGCCGCCGAGCATCGTCATCGCGAAGATGAACTCGTTCCAGGCGGTGATGAAGCTGAACACGCTCGTGGCGACGAGTCCGGGCATGACGAGCGGCAGCAGCACCGAGCGGAACATCCGCCACCAGCTCGCCCCGTCGATGTACGCCGCCTCCTCGAGCTCGACCGGCACGGCCTGCACGAAGCCGCGCAGCATCCAGATGCCGAAGGCCAGCGACAGCGCCACGTAGACGACCATGAGCCCGAGGATGCTGTTCAGCAGTCCGAGGCTCTTCACCTGCAGGAACAGCGGGATCACGAGGGCCTCGAGCGGCACCATCTGCACGATGAGGATCATCAGCAGGATCGCCGTGCGGAACTTGAAGCGGAACCGGGCGACCGCGACCGCGGCGAGCAGGCAGACGAATCCGCTGACGAGCACCGTGACCAGGGCGACGACGAGCGAGTTGCGCAGGAACGTCGCGAAGCCGCCGTCGGTGAGCACGAAGGCGAAGTTGTCGAGGGTGAACTCCTTGGGAAGCAGCGACTGCCCGCCGCTGGAGGCCTTCTTGTCGAAGGCGCTGGAGACCATCCAGTAGACCGGGAACAGGGTGAACAGCAGCACCGCGACGACGCCGATGACGATGCCGATGCGCCCGAGCACGGGGTGACGCGATTTCACAGCTCGTCCTCCTTCATGAGGGAGCGGATGTACACGATCGTGATCCCGAGCAGGACCAGGGTGAGCAGCACCGCGAGCGCGGCACCGAAGCCGTAGCGGTTCTGCCCGAAGGACTCCACGTACGACCAGACGCCGAGGTTCAGCACGGTGCGGTTGCCGCCGTTGCCGCCGGGCATCAGATACACCTGCGCGAACACCTTGAAGTCCCAGATCGTGGAGAGGATGATCACGACCGAGAACACCGGCTTGAGCGTCGGGAAGATGATCTTCCAGAAGCGCCGCCAGGCGCCGGCGCCGTCGAGGGCCGCGGCTTCGAGCATCTCCTGGGAGACCCCGAGGAGGCCCGCGAGCACGGTCACCGCGACGAACGGGAAGCCGTGGTGCACGACGTTGATCAGCACGATGGCGTAGAACGACCACTGGTTCGTGAACCAGTTGACCTGGCCGTCGATGAGGCCGAGGTCCTTCAGCACGCTGTTGAAGACGCCCTTGTCGGCGTCGAAGATCCACACCCACACGTAGGTGCCGGTCACGGCGGGCATCGCCCACGCGACCATGATGCAGCTGGCGACGATGGTGCGCCAGACGTTGCCGAGACGCGCCAGCAGCAGCGCCACCAGGGTCCCGACGGCGACCGTGGCGAACACGGAGACGACCGCGAAGCCCACCGTGTTCGGCAGCACGACCGTCCACAGCGTCTTGTCGGTCAGCGCCTCGACGTAGTTGTCGAGGCCGATGAAGTTCGTGCGGCCGGTGTTGATCTCGCGCAGGCCGTAGTCCTGCAGCGAGTAGATCACCACCTGCACGAGCGGCCACAGCATGAGCGTGGCCAGGATGAACAGCCCGGGCGCGAGCAGCAGCCACGGCCGTGCCGTCACCCAGCTGAGCTTCTTCTTCCGCGCGGGCGGGCCGCCGGCCGCGGCCCCGGAGTCAGACTCCGAGACCGCGGCCGGCAGTGGTGCGTGCACCCTGGACATCTGTCGACTCCGCCGATTACTTCTTGTTCAGCAGGTCGGTCATCTCGGCCGCGGCGTCCTTGCTGGCCGTCGCGACGTCCTTCTGACCGCTGAGGATCGCCTGGATCATCGAGTTGGTGGTCTTCTTCGCCTGCACGGCGCCGAAGTTCGGGGTGACCGGCACCGAGGCGCCGCCCTCCACCATCTGCTTCGCGAACGGGGCGACCAGCGGGTCGGTCGACTTGAGCGCCTCGGCCATGGCCGACTGCACGCCCGGGAAGTAGCCGGTCTCGTCAGCCCACTGGGTGGCGAACTTGCCGGTGGTCATCATCTTCACGAACGCCCATGCGAGGTCCGGGTTCTTCGTGTTGTTGAAGATCGACAGGTGCGAGCCGCCGAGCACCGACGGAGCGATCCCGCCGTCCTTGCCCGGGATGGTGGCGGCGCCGATCTTGCCGTCGAGCTCGGGGTTCTTCTCGATGAGCGCCTTCGGGGTCCAGGATCCGGAGAGCATCATCGCGACGTTGCCCTGGCTGAACGCGTCACGCAGGTCGGTCTCCTTCCAGGTGGTCGCACCGGCGGAGGAGAAGCCGTGCTTGAGCGCCAGGTCGGTGTAGAACTGGATGCCCGCCTGCGACTCCTTGCTGTCGAGCTCGCTCGTCCAGGTGCCGTTCTTCTGGGTGGCGACCTCGCCGCCCGCACCCCAGACCCACGGGTACACCAGGAACTCGGCGTCGCCGGCGACCGGGAACGCCATCATGTCGGGGTGCGCGGCCTTGATCTTCTCGCCGGCGGCGACGATGTCGTCCCACGAGGTGGGCGCCTTCAGGCCCAGCTCGTCGAAGATGTCGGTGCGGTAGACGACCGAGCGCACACCGGCGTACCACGGCATGCCGAAGAGCTCCTTGTCGTACGTGCCCGCGACCTTGAGGCCCTCGACGAGGTCCTTGGACAGGCCCGGCTCGGCGTCGACGTACTTGTCGATCGGCAGCAGGGCGCCGGCGTCGGCGAACTCCGCGGTCCAGGTCGTGCCGGTCTCCGCGATGTCGGGGGTGGTGCCACCGGCGATCGAGGTCACGAAGCGGTCGTGCGCGTCGGCCCACTGCACCTCTTCGACCTTGACGGTCGCGCCGGTCTCCTTCTTGAACTCCGCCGAGACGGCGTCGTAGAACGCGGACGAGTCGGGGTTGGTGCCCTTCATGATCCAGACGTTCAGCGTCTTGCCCTTGCCGTCGACGGGGCCGCTGGTGGCGGCGGGGGTGCTGCTGCCGCCGGAGCAGGCTGCCAGGCCCAGCGTCGCGACGACGCCGAGTGCCGCGACGGACAGAATGCGCTTGTGCATCGGGGGAATCTCCTCTTTGAAATCGCCTGGGCGAACGCTCCAGATAGGAAAAAGTATCCACACTGAACAAACTCGCTGCAAGTTTCTTCCAAGGTCGTGATGCACCCGTGATCTGCGGCAGGCCCCGGCCACGGACCGGGCACTCCCCCGCGTCGCGCCCGGCCGTAGGCTCGTGCCATGGGCAGGGCGCGCACGAGGGACACCGAGCATCCGGCGGCACGGCTGGGATCCGGCGGGATCGCGCGCGTGGTCCCCGCGGAGTTCGGCGGCGGATTCGAGCTGCTCATCGACGAGACGCCGCAGTCGCACGTCGACCCCGCCGATCCGACGCACCTGCACTTCGAGTACGTCGTGCGGATGGGTGCCCTGATCGACCAGCTGGGCTCCCCCGGCTCCGCGATCACGGCCGTACACCTGGGTGCCGGCGCCCTGACCATCCCCCGCTACATCGCGGCCACGCGACCGGGATCCCGGCAGCAGGTGATCGAGCTGGAGGCGCCGCTCGTGAAGCTCGTGCGCGAGCACCTTCCGCTCCCGCGCGGTGCCGCGATCCGGATCCGCATCGGCGACGCCCGCGAAGGCGTGCGGCGGCTGCCACCGGCGCTCACGGGCGCCGTCGACCTCGTCGTCGCCGACGTCTACTCCGGCGCGCAGACGCCCGCGCACCTGACCAGCGTCGAGTTCTACGCGGAGCTGGCGGCGCTGCTCGCACCGACGGGGGTGCTGCTCGTCAACGTCGCCGACGGACCCGGCCTCGCCTTCGCGCGCCGCCAGGTCGCCACGATCCGCACCGTGCTGCCCGAGCTTGCGATCCTCGCCGACGCGCAGATCCTGAAGGGACGCCGGTTCGGCAACCTCGTGCTCGCGGCGTCCGCCGCGCCGCTGCCCGCGGACGCTCTGCCCCGCATCCTCGCCGCGGGCCCGCACCCGGCGAAGCTCGCACACGGCGCCGAGGTGATCGCGTTCGCGAAGGATGCGGTGATCGTCACCGACGCGACCGCGGTGGCGTCGCCGCGACCCGACGCCGGACTGTTCCTGCGCTGAGCGCGCATTCCCGCACGTTTCTCGCGGCACGCCCCGGGACCTTCTCGGCTGCGCGGGGATCCGCGGGCAGACTGGGCACACGGCGAGCGGCACAGGAGGGCGGGCGCGTGGGCTACATCAAGGGATACGATCCCGACTCTTTGCGCGAACTCGTGGATCCGTCGGAGTGCGAAGACCGCCTGGTCGAGATCGGCGACCAGCGCAGCCTGCCGTCGCTGCTCGAGCGGGTGTGGCTGCTGAAGGTGCTCGGTCGGCTCGACGAGGCGCTCGTCGTGGCGGACGAGACCGTGCGCCAGGCGCGCATGGCGGGGACCCGCAAGGACCTCCTCCGCGCCCGCGTGCTGCGCGCCACGGTGCTGCAGTACCGCCGCGCGCACGGTGCCGCCGACCACGAGCTGTCCACCTGCATCGCGGAGGCTGAGGGCCAGGGCTGGGTGCCGATCGCGGCCTTCGCGCACCAGCATCGGGGGCGCAACGCCTTCGAGGCCGGCGACTACGACCAGGCCAGGGAGAGCTTCAAGCGCACGCTGTTCCTGCGCCGCGAGGCCGGCGCCGGCGACACCGAGCTCGAGGCCGCGCTGCTCGCGATCGAGACCGTGGAACGCCACCGCGCTCCCCTCGCCGTCAACGCCTGACCGCGCCCCCGGACGTCCCCGCACGGCCCGGGCACCCCGCCGGATCCGCGGCCGTGCGCCCGGATGTCCCCGCCGTCGCCTAACGTGAAGGCATGGCCGAGTTGGAACGAGTCCGCCTCTGGGGAGAGGCCCTCATCGGCATGCACCTGGATCCGACCTGGTCCTTCGGCTTCGACAACGCCAAGCGGCGGGCCGGTGCGTGCAACTACCGCGACAAGCGGATCACGGTCTCTCGCTACCTCGCCGCCCGCTTCGAGGATGACGAGATCCACCAGGTGCTGCTGCACGAGGTGGCGCATGCCCTGGCCGGGCACGGTGCCGCGCACGGGCTCGCCTGGAAGCGCGTGGCGCGCTCGCTCGGCTACGTCGGCGGCACCACGCACCACGGCGAGACGGCGACCGAACTCGCCCCCTGGGTGGGACGCTGCCCGGCCGGGCACGTGACGTACCGGCACCGACGACCCGCGCGCGCGTCGTCGTGCGCGCGGTGCTCGCGCCGCTACGACGAGCGCTTCCTCCTGGTGTGGACTCGCCGCGAGATCACCGCCGCCGATCGCCGCGCGGCGGTGGCGCCCCGATGAGCGAACGCCCCCGGCTGCGCGAGGTGCAGCTCAGATTCCGGATCCCCTGCAGCGCCGACGCCGCCTGGGCCGCGCTGCACTCGCCCGCCGTGCTCGGCGCGATGTATGCGCCCGTGCTCGTGCTCGAGCCCCTCACCCACGCGGACGAGGCCTCCCTGCTGCACGCCGCGGTGCGACTGCGCCTGTTCGGGCTGGTGACCGTCGGCACGCAGCTCATCGGCGCCTACGACGAGGTGCGCGAGCACCACGGCGAGACCGTGCGGATCCTGCGCGACAGCGGCATCCCGCTCACGGGGGCGCTCGCCTCGCTCGACGTCTGGGACCACCGTATGGCCGTGTCGGCGCTCCCGGACGGCCGCGCGCTGTGGCGCGACCGGCTCGTGTTCGCGGGGCCCGGATCCGCCCTGCTGCTGCCCGTGCTCTGGGCGACCTGGCAGTGGCGCGGCCGGCGGATCCGCCGGCTCGCCCGCGGCTGGGCGCGTACCCACGCCGCGGACGACAGCACCGCGCACGACGCCCCCGCCGCGGTCAGTCCGCGGCGAGCGCCTCGACCGGGGCGACGCGCGTGGCGAGCCGGGTCGGAGCGACCGAGGCCACGAGGGTGAGCACCGCCGTCGCGACGACGATCGCCGCGACCGGGCCCCAAGGGATCACGGGCGGGATGAGCCCGGCCGGGTGGAAGTCGGGCAGCGACGGCACCGATCCCAGCAGCGACTGCGCCGCGATCCAGCCGTAGGCGACGCCGAGCACGAGGCCGGTCGCTGCGGCCGCGATCGTCACGTGCGCGGCCTCCAGCAGCACCATCCGGCGCACCTGACCGCTGCTGAGCCCGATCGCGCGCAGCAGCCCCAGCTCGCGGCGCCGCTGCACGACCCCGATCGTGAGCAGGTTGACCAGCCCGACCGCGGCGATCACGGCGGACACCGCGACGAGCACCATCATCACGGTGGCGAACGCGTCGAAAGGGGCGAAGACCTCCGGCGGCAGCTTCTCGGCGCTCATGCGCAACAGCAGGGCCTTGGCCGACTCCATCGCCACGGCGAACATCGTCACCAGGGTGACCCCCATGACCACGCCGATCGCCATGCGGCTGGAGCGCTCCGGGTGGCGCAGGGCGTTCTCCGCCGCGAGGCGCGCGGTGGCACTGCGCCCGAACAGACGGCCCACGAGCCGCAGCACGGGAGGCATGACCAGCACGGAGCCGATCGCCAGCCCCGTGAACGAGAAGACGCCGCCGAAGAACGCGACCACCACGCCGAGCGGCGAGCTGAGCCCGTAGACGACCCCGCCGGCGAGCAGCACGCCTCCCAGGACGAACATGGTGAGGGCGCCGAGGTGCCGCGAGGAGAGCGTGCCGAACTCCTCGGCGCTGCGCTCCGCGGCTCCCGACAGCGCCTGCAGCGGGGTGACGGTGAGCACCCGGCGGGATCCCGCCCAGGCCGCGAGCCAGGTGGTGAGCGCCACGCCCACGGCGGGGACGAGCGCGCCCGGCAGCAGCGGCGAGAAGCCGACGGGCGGATGAGCGAACACCGCGGATCCGATCGCGATCCCCGCCCAGCTCAGCAGCACGCCGGCGAGGAGCCCCGCCGCAGCCCCGAGGACGCCCACGGCCAGGCCCTGCCGTGCCAGCTCGCGCCGCTGCGCGTCGGCCGAGGCCCCGATCATACGCAGCAGCGCGATGCGGCGGGTGCGACCGGCGACGATGGTGGAGAAGGTGTTGGCGGTGACGATCGCCGCGACGTACATCGCGACGGCGGTCAGCAGCACCGACAGGACCTGCACGACGTAAGCGAGCGTGCGGCTGTCGCCGATCGTCGGATCGTTCTGCAGCAGCGCGCCCAGGTAGACCGTGGTGTCGACGAGGATGACGCCGAACGCGGCGGTGAGCGCCGCGACGAACACACTCGATCCCATCCCCCGCTCGCGCAGGAACTGGATCCGCGACGGCGACAGCGGGGTCGCCGGGAGGGCCGGGGCGACCGCGGTCATGCCGGCACCCCGACGTGCTGCCGTGCGGGTGCGGCGCCGGGTGCGGTGCCTGGTGCGGAGCCTGGTGCGGTGCCTGGTGCGGACACCGGTGCGGTGCCGGGTGCGGACACGGGTGCGGTGGCGGGTGCCGCCCCGCCGGCGAGCATGAGGGCGGCGATCTCATCCGCGGTGCGGCGCGGGTGGTCGGCGACGATGCGGCCGTCCCCGAGGAACAGCACGCGGTCGG